>JAYZYX010000025.1:0-3787 GCA_036139795.1 Pseudomonadota bacterium
CGGCGGCGGCAGTTATCTGCGCCTCTCGATCCCCGAACGCCATGCCGAGGCCCTGCAAACCGGCGACAGTATCGAAATCGCCCGCGCGGACGGCACCATCACCGGCACGCTGGCCAAGGTCTATCCCCTGATCGAAGGCGGACGGGTTGAGGCCGACGTTGAGGTTCAGGGCCTTGATGACCGCTTTGTCGGTCGCCGTGTACAGGTACGTCTGCCCGTGGCGGAACGTCAGGCCATTCTGGTGCCCGCTGCCGCTTTGCACCAAGAGGCAGGGCTGGACTATGTGACGGTTCAGACGGCCCAAGGCCCTGTGCATCAGGTGGTGATCCCCGGTAACGTGATCAGCAGCGGAGATGCGGCCATGGTGGAAATCGTGACCGGCCTTAGTGCCGGTGAAACGCTGGTGATCGCTGATGAGTAATGAACATATTCAATCAGGGGCGCTAGGGCTGGCGGGCTATCTGACCCGCGCCTTCCTGAAATCCCCTTTGACTCCGCTGATCCTCATGGCCTCGCTGGCGGTTGGCCTTATCGCCCTGATGAACCTGCCTCGGGAAGAAGAGCCGCAAATCTCGGTCCCGCTGGTGGATATCTTTGTCGATGCCAGCGGCCTACGGGCCGAGGACGCACTGAAACTGATCACCGAACCTTTGGAAACCATCGTTAAAGGCATTGATCAGGTCGAACATGTCTATTCCGACACCCGCGATGACAGCGTCATGGTCACCGCCCGCTTTGACGTGGGCGTTTCGGCGGACACGGCGATCTTGCGCGTGCGAGACCGCATTCTAGCCAATCTGGACCGGATTCCCGTCGGCATTCCCCAACCGCTGGTGGTGGGGCGCGGGATCAACGACGTGGCGATTGTCTCGCTGACCTTCAGCCCTGCCGAGGGTTTTGCCGACGTAACCGCTGCCGATCTGACCCGCATCGCCAAAGAGGTTGAGGTGCATCTGGCCAGCATCCAAAACGTAGGTCTGACCTATCTGATCGGTGGCACAGAAGAGGCTCTGCGCGTGGCCCCCATCCCTGAAAAGCTAGCGCTTTATGGGGTGACCTTGCAACAACTGGTGGGCAAGGTTCAGGGTGCCAACAGCGCCGCGCCGGGCGGCTTGATCCGCGATGAAGGCCAGCAAGTCAGCCTAATCGTCGGCCAGACCCTGACCACCCCCGATGAGATTGGCAATCTGGAACTGACCGCCCGCGATGGCCGGACCGTCTATGTGCGCGATGTGGCCGAGGTGGGCTTTGTCTCGAACCTTGACGATGCCTATGTCAGTACCCTTAGCAAAGCCGAAGACGGCACCATCAGCCGCGCCCCCGCCGTGACCTTGGCGCTGGCCAAACGCGCAGGTGCGAATGCGGTGACCGTAGCCGAAGAGGTGCTGCACTCGGTCGAGGCGATGGAGGGCAAGCTGATCCCCCATTCCGTCGAAGTCGAAGTCACCCGCGACTATGGCGAAACCGCCGATGAAAAGGCCAATGAGTTGATCTTCCACCTTGCGCTGGCCACGGTGTCGATCGTGGCGCTCGTCCTTTTCACCATCGGCTGGCGCGAGGCGGTCGTGGTCGCCATCGTGATCCCTGTCACCATTCTGCTGACGCTTTTTGCAGCCTATATGATGGGCTACACGCTAAACCGCGTCTCGCTGTTCGCGCTGATCTTCTCCATCGGCATTCTGGTGGATGACGCCATCGTGGTGATTGAAAACATCGCCCGCCATTGGGGGATGCAGAAAGAAGGACAAAGCCGGTTCGGTGCGACCGTCGCCGCTGTGGCAGAGGTGGGCAACCCCACCATCGTTGCCACACTGACCGTGGTTGTGGCCCTGTTGCCGATGCTGTTCGTCTCGGGTCTGATGGGCCCTTATATGAGCCCCATTCCCGCCAATGCCTCGGCGGCGATGATCTTTTCGTTCTTTGTGGCGGTGATCATCACCCCTTGGTTGATGTTCAAGATCGCCGGGCGGGCCAGCCTACACCATGCCGACCACGGCACACCCGGTGGCCGCATGGGCCGGATATATGCCCGCATCGCCCGCCCGCTGCTGGCTGGCAAAGGGCGCAGCGCGGTATTTCTGCTGATCGTGGTGGTGTTGTCCTTCGGCTCGCTTGGGATGCTGTATACCAAGGACGTGACGGTCAAACTGCTGCCCTTCGACAACAAGTCCGAACTCTCGGTGATGATCGATCTGCCCGAAGGCAGCAGCGTCGAGGCAACCGACGCCATCGCGCAGCGGGTCGCTGCCATTGCGCTGGACCTGCCAGAGGTGGTCAGCCTGCAAACCCATGCGGGCACGGCCTCGGCCTTCAACTTCAACGGACTGGTGCGTCACTACTACCTGCGCCAGAACCCCGAGATGGGCGAAGTGCAACTGAACCTGCTGCCCAAGACCGACCGCGAGCGTACAAGCCACGATATCGCACTGGACCTGCGCAAGCGGCTTGAGGCGATCGACATGCCCGAAGGCACTGTTCTGAAAACGGTCGAGCCCCCTCCCGGCCCGCCGGTCATCGCCACGCTGCTGGCCGAAATCTACGGACCCGATGGGGAAACCCGTCGCGCGGTAGCTGAAAAGGTGCGCGCGGCCTTCGAAGACGTGCCCTTTATCGTCGATACCGACGACAACTATGGCACCCAAGCCCGTCGACTGCGGGCTGAACTGAAGCCCTCGGACCTTGAGTTCTACAACGTCCAAGAGGCAGACGCCCTGCAAACCTTGCAACTGCTGAACGGGTCCAGCACCGTGGGCTATTCCCACCGCGGCGAAGGCCGTCCGCCGATCCCGATTGTGGTTACCCGTGATCGCGGGGACCGTGTGATGGACGCCGAGGCTCTGTCCACGCCGGTTCCTGCCAACGCTCTGCCCGGCGGGCGCGGCGTGGTGGAACTTGGCGATGTGGTGGCTCTGTCGGAAGAAAGCGCGTCCTTCCCGATCTTCCGCCACAACGGCCAAGAGGCGGTGATGGTCATGGCGGAACTAGCTGGCGACTTTGAGGCCCCCCTTTACGGGATGCTGGAAGTTGCCGCCAAGCTGGATGCGATGGACTGGCCCGAGGGCACCAAGCCCCAGATCAGCATGAACGGCCAGCCCCACAATCCCGAAACGCCCGTACTGCTCTGGGACGGCGAATGGGAGGTCACTTGGGTCACCTTCCGTGACATGGGGGCCGCCTTTGCCATCGCGCTTTTGGGCATCTACGTGCTGGTTGTGGCGCAGTTCGGCAGCTTCCGTCTGCCGCTGGTGATCCTGACGCCGGTGCCGCTGACCTTCCTTGGCATTATGGTGGGTCATTGGCTATTCGGCGCGCCCTTCTCGGCCACCTCGATGATCGGCTTTATCGCGCTGGCGGGGATCATCGTGCGGAACTCGATCCTCTTGGTGGACTTTATCCGCCACGCCGATCCCGAAGGCCGCGTGACCGTGGATGTGCTGATCGAGGCAGGGGCCACCCGTTTCAAACCGATCCTGCTAACCGCGTTGGCGGCCATGATCGGGGCAGCGGTGATCCTTGTTGACCCGATCTTTCAGGGGCTGGCGATTTCGCTGCTGTTCGGGCTGCTGTCGTCCACTGCACTGACGGTGCTGGTGATTCCGGCCATCTACCGGATCGCCAAGACCTGATTGAACACCAAAGGGCGCATGCATCCCGTGCGCCCTTTGCCCTTACGAATGGTCCAGACCCTTTGAAACCTGCCATTTTCAAGAAGAGACCCGACGACTCTGAAAGCCATGTTGCGTCAATCGGTCGCCTCATGCATGCTCCGCGCCATGGAGTTCATCGA
>JAYZYX010000026.1:0-18854 GCA_036139795.1 Pseudomonadota bacterium
TATTGTTTGCGGGTTGCACGGCGGATGTCCTTGACGACCTTCTCTCCGTGGCTCTGCTTGGTTCCGGGTTTCTGTCACATCTCCACTCCTGGGTGGTTACGATGTGCCAGAAACCCTCTCTTATCAAATCAACCTAAACTGTCCCATTGGCGCTGACGTCAGACACCGTGCAGGCCATGGGGCGGACGGGGGCTGACTGCGCCGCGGCGATCCGGAAGGGACGCGCGACGGCACGGCGCAATCGACGCAAGTTGATCACCACGGACATCCTGGAGGCCCTCGCCGGGCGATTGCACAACATGCCGGCCGACGTCCTGCTGCGCATGGCAATTCACGAATGCGGTCACGCGCTCGTTGGACATTCTTACCCGGAACTCACGGTCGAGTATCTGCGGCTGTCTGAGGATGGCGGCGAATGCCGGACCGCCGGTCAAACCATGGTACACACCCCTGCTACGCTTCATCGCGATCGCACGGTTCTTCTGGCCGGGCGAATGGCTGAGATCCTCGTACTGGGAGAACCATCGAGCGGTGCCGGAGGTGCCAGCGATTCCGATCTGGCGAAGGTGCTCATGTCCGCCGCGAATGAGATCGGCGCATATGGTCTGGGCCAGAATGGTCCGCTTTGGCTGGGGCCGAGCAATTCGGAAGTTCTTATTCGCGAAGTCATCCAAGGCAATTTGCCGGAAGTATCCACGCTGATCGCGGCGGCAGAGAAGGAAGCGCGGTGCCGCTTGCAGCCACAATTGTTCAAGATGGCGGAGATGGCACGCGCCGTTCTGGAAACGGGCGTCCTGACCGGGGAGCGCCTTTCACAGCTGCTGTCTCAGACTCAAACGCCGGATACCGCCGCGTGACTCTCCCGGGGCTGCACTGAAGGTGCAGCCCCGAAGTCCTCACGCTCAAGCGGTAACCCGCCGCTCGGGATGTGACCTGAGTTCATCAGCGTAAAGGGATGGCTGACATGGAAGAAAACATGGGTGTTCTCGTCACAGGGATCATGATTACAGTATGTGCGCTCGGCTTTTCTGTCTTGGCCTATCTGCGATCTGTAACAAGCGCGGAGCCAGATCCAGAGCGGCTGCGCCAATTCATTGAAAGCGCGCCGATGGGTCGTCTGAAGCCGGCAAGAGTGGATGAACCCGAAACGCCTCAGCACGAAACCGACGGCGTAGCTTCAGATGATCGGGGGCAAGGCCGATGCGGCACCCATCGGGTGTATTTCCGATTGATGGCTACCCTCAGCGTCGAATTCGGTCTTGGACAGGCACCAGCATCAGCCGGTTGCAACTGCTGCCCGTGCCCGGCGGGCCGAGGAAAAGCAGCACCTAGGCGCGGTTGATGAACTCCAGCTGGGCGAGCGCGATGTTGCGATGCCGGTCCAGGGATGGCTGGTGGGAGAAGTCGAAGCTCTCGAGCGTCTTGATCGGCGTGAGCCGGGCCGTGCGCAGTCCGACACCGATGCGCCGCCCTTCGCGCCGGGTCAGTTCCTCTGCCAGAAGCTGGTCGATCGCCTCGATCACGGTCATCTCGCCCTTGTCCAGTCGGCTGAGGACTTGGTCGAGCGTCTCTAGGGCCCAGACCATGTGCAGGCTGACAAGGCTCTGGCGAATGCGTTCCGTGACCGGGATCATGGACGGCCCTCCGGCTGGCTGGCCAGGCGCTGACCGACAAACTCGTGAGACAGGCCAGAGACCGGCGCAACAATGCGGTATCCGCAGGGGATGGTTGTTCGACCACGGCCCAGCGCGCGACAGGTACTGGCTTGCGATGGCTGGGATCGACACGCTTCTGGTTCTTGCCCTCCAGAACCGGATGGCACGCGATCAGCGCCCCATCCTCGAAGATACGCACCTCGGTCGAGTGGTTCTGGACTTCGATGATCCGGCGCCGGGTCGTATCCGGCACGCTGTATTGGTTGCCGCCAACAGCGACCATGCCTTCCTGGCTGATCCGGCGCTCCACGGTCAAGACAGCAGCGTAGGGACGAGTTGGAAGGGCGACGAGGTGCGGTCGCTTCTCGGCAAAGTGCTCGTCCACGACCCGCTGCGTGATGGTGTGAAAGGGCACCCGAAGGGGCCTTCGAAAACGTTCGAAAAAGGGTGCCAAAAGAGTGCGAAAAGGACCTCGCAGCCGCCCGAGGGGACTGAATGACGCGACCTTTGCGGCCTCTGCCTATCTGAATTTGGGCATCTCTGGCGAAGACGATCGGCGCCGTGGGGATGACCTCAATGAGCGCGTCGTGCAATCGACGGCCGGTTGCCGAGAGAGGCAGCAGATCGGCAAGAGATCGGATTTACCCCACTTTACCTCGACCGAGGGTAATTACCCTGCCAACGGGGTAAACCCGCGATGCGACGACCTGCCAGCACTCGTTCGAGCCCTTAGCCGATCACACGCAGTTCACGTTTCACATGGTCAGCAAATGGATGCCGCCCGAAGTTCCTTCGTGAAGCCCGAGGTGGAGAAGCAACGAAACTTGGCGGCTTCCGTCTCCAGAAAATGTACCGACAGCAACGTCGCCATTGATTGCGATGGCAGCAATGATTGACCTGTCAGCGTCGCACCGATGGCTTTTGACGCAGGGCAAAGCGGCCCATTGGTCAGTTTCACCCTAAGTCATTGAAAAATAAAAAGACCACCAGAAACCTAGGTTGCTGGTGGCCATTCTTATCATGTCGAAAGGTCAAATTTCAGTGGAAAAGGTCATTTATTGCTATGTCTAACAACTAGCACCAACTCTCCGATCAACCGCACTTGCTGTGGCCACAGCTGGGGCAGGTCATGCAGCCTTCGACCATGCGCATGCCGAACTGACCGCAGCTGGGGCAGGCTTTGCCGCGGGGCTGGTCCAGATTGACAACTTGCTGGTTCGCGGTGGGGTCGTTTTTCAGGCCCATACCCTCGCCTTCCATGAAGCCGATCGAGACCAGATGGGTCTCTAGTGCGCCGCCGATCGCAGCAAGGATCGAGGGGATGTACTTGCCCTTGATCCATGCGCCGCCACGAGGGTCGAACACGGCTTTCAACTCTTCGACCACAAAGCTCACGTCACCGCCACGGCGGAAGACGGCCGAGATCATGCGCGTCAGCGCGACGGTCCAGGCAAAGTGCTCCATGTTTTTCGAGTTGATAAAGACCTCGAACGGACGGCGACGGCCACCGACAATGATGTCATTCACGGTCAAGTAGATCGCGTGCTCGCTATCGGGCCACTTCAGCTTGTAGGTGTTGCCTTCCAGCGTCTGGGGACGGTCCAGCGGCTCGGACAGATAGACAACATCTGCGCCTTCATCCGCCTCGGGGGCAGCGTCGCTGTCTTCGCTGACCGACAGAACCGAGCCGGTCACGTCGTTCGGACGGTAGGTGGTGCAGCCCTTACAGCCCTGATCCCACGCCTGCATGTAGACGTCCTTGAAATCATCAAAGCTGATGTCTTCGGGGCAGTTGATGGTCTTGGAGATCGAGCTGTCGATCCATTTCTGCGCAGCGGCCTGCATCTTGACGTGGGCAGAGGGCTCCAGCGTCTGAGCGTTCACGAAATAGTCGGGCAGCGCGGCGTCGCCCTTCTTTTCGCGCCACAGCTGGACGGCGTAATCCACCACTTCTTCTTCGGTGCGGCTGCCGTCTTTTTGTAGAACCTTACGCTTGTAGGCATAGGCGAAGACCGGCTCGATCCCCGAGCTGACGTTGCCCGCGTAAAGCGAGATGGTGCCAGTGGGCGCGATCGAGGTCAGCAGCGCGTTGCGAATGCCGTGCTCTTTGATCTCGGCGCGGACATCGTCGTCCATTTGCAGCATGTTGCCGCTGTTCAGGTAGGCATCCGCATCAAACAGCGGGAAGGCACCCTTTTCTTTCGCCAGTTCGACCGAGGCCAGATAGGAGGCGCGGGCGATCAGCTTCAACCACGCATCGGTCTGCGCGGCAGCCTCATCGCTGCCGTACTTCAGGCCAACCATCAGCAGAGCGTCCGCCAGACCGGTGACACCCAGACCGATCCGGCGCTTTTGCTCGGCTTCGCGGGCCTGCGCTTCCAGCGGGAAACGGCTGGCGTCCACAACGTTGTCCATCATGCGCACAGCGGTGGCGACCAGATCGGCCATCTTTTCTTCGTTCAGGACAGCGCCATCTTCGAACGCATTGTCCACCAGACGCGCCATGTTGATCGAGCCCAGAAGGCACGCGCCATAGGGCGGCAGGGGCTGTTCACCGCAGGGGTTGGTGGCCGCGATGGTCTCGCAGTAGCCAAGGTTATTCATCTGGTTGATGCGGTCGATAAAGATCACGCCCGGCTCGGCGTAGTCATAGGTCGACTTCATGATCTTGTTCCACAGATCACGGGCCTGAACGGTGTGGTAGATCTTGCCGTCAAACTGCAGATCCCAGCTGCCATCAGCCTTTACGGCCTCCATAAACGCATCGCTGATCAAAACCGAAACGTTGAACATGCGCAGACGGGCCGAGTCCGATTTCGCGGTGATGAAATCCTCGATATCAGGGTGGTCACAGCGCATGGTGGCCATCATCGCACCGCGACGGCTGCCTGCCGACATGATGGTACGGCACATGGCGTCCCAGACATCCATGAACGACAGCGGGCCCGAGGCATCCGCTGCCACGCCCTTCACATCCGCGCCACGGGGGCGAATGGTGCTGAAGTCATAGCCGATGCCGCCGCCCTGCTGCATGGTCAGGGCTGCCTCTTTCAGCATGTCGAAGATGCCAGCCATGCTGTCGGGGATCGTGCCCATCACAAAGCAGTTGAACAGTGTCACCGTGCGACCGGTGCCCGCGCCCGCGGTGATGCGGCCTGCGGGCAGGAATTTGAAATCTTCCAGCGCGCCGTAGAACTTTTCTTCCCACTTGGCCTGATCCTTTTCGACCACAGCCAGACTGCGGGCGATACGGCGCCATGTGTCTTCGACGGTCATGTCTTCGGGGGTGCCATCCGCATTCTTCAGACGGTACTTCATATCCCAAATTTGTTCGGCAATCGGAGCAGCAAAGCGGGTCATGTTCTTCCTCGGATTCGTGGGTTCGCGCAGGCCTGTGGAGCTATATTACCCTCTCTCTGCAGGCAACCGCATATTTACCATTTTTGGACCATCTGTCACTAAATATATGCGGCAAATCGGGTTATGCACATATATGTTGTGGATAACCTATGATGCCCGCACTACGTGTGAAACGCTACTTCAGCAGGGTTTCGGGGCACTCAGGCACGCTGTCCTTCTGATCTTAAACGCTTTTTTCCAGCGCTCGGCAGCAGGGCAAATCACAACCACCCCTTACATGTTGCAGGAACGTCGCCTGGGACTTTGCAAGCTCTCGCATTGCAAGCACCACAGTTCCGATCACATGGGCTTTTGCACCCCTTCCCATCGCACGTCAGCCTGCTAGATAGAAGACCTCTCCAGACAGTCAACTTGGCTCTCTGCCTTATTCGTCTAGAATGTCCCGCAAAACAGGAAGCCCCATGGCCGAGCCTATCAACCTGATAAAACTTTGCGTCGGTGCCGAAAGCGTCGAGGACCTGATGGAATGGCATCAGGATGCACGCTCGCGCGGGCCGGATGGGCGAATCCGCCACGTCACCCGCATGTGGCCCAAGAAGGAAGAGCAACTGCTGGACGGTGGCTCTTTGTTCTGGGTGATCAAGGGAATCGTTCTGGCGCGGCAGAAAATTCTGGCTCTGGATGAGGTCATCAGCGTCGACGGCGTGCGCCGCTGCGCCATCGTGCTGGACCCGGAGGTGATCCGGACCGAAGCCATGCCCCGCCGCCCTTTCCAAGGCTGGCGCTATTTGACAGACAAAGACGCCCCGAAAGATCTGGCTGCAAGCCGTGCGAACGAAGACGCCTTGCCCGCCAGCCTCTCTGCGGCTTTGGCAGAGATAGGCGTGGTTTAACGCACATAAGACCGTCTTGCAGCGTCGCCCGCACCTCGTCAGGATGTTTGAACTTCAGCCAATCCCCGAGGGTCCCATGGACGCACTACGTATCGACATTATCTCTGATGTGGTTTGCCCGTGGTGCTACATCGGCTTTCGCCAGCTAGAGCGGGCGCTGGCCGCGACCGGCACCAAGGCCGATATCCATTGGCATCCGTTTGAGCTGAACCCGAAAATGCCCGCCGGTGGTCAGGACCTCTCCGAGCATCTGGCCGAGAAATACGGCACCACCCCCGCCCAAAGCGAAACCACCCGCAACCGCATCAGCGCCTTGGGGCGCGAGGTGGGGATTCGGTTTGAATGGGGCGACGATATGCGGATGCTGAACACCTTCGACGCACATCGCCTGATTCACTGGGCCGAAGGCCACGGACGCGCTCAGGACGTAAAGCTGGCCTTGTTTGAGGCCTACTTTACCGAAGGCGCGGATATTTCGGATCATGAGACACTGGCCCTGATCGCCGCCATGAACGGCCTGCCGAAGGCTGACGCGAAGGCCATGCTGGCCAGCAAAGACGGGGTGAATGAGGTTCGCGCCGCCGAGAAGGAATGGACCGAGGCAGGCGTCAGCAGCGTGCCTTCGGTCATTCTGGACGAGCGCTTCCTGATCAACGGTGCGCAAGGGGTGCAGGGGTATACCAACCTGCTCACCCGCCTGCGCAACGGCAGCCTTGGGTAAGACTTAACCGCGCAGCTTCAGTTGACGCAGCAAGGCGTCACGGATGTCGCGATCCTCGTTCGAGAGCTTGACGTCGCGGGCACGGAACAGCGTCGCCTGCGAGCGCAGCACCAGCGCATCCGACAGGATCTTCAGGTGATTGGCGCGCAAGGTCTCGCCCGAGCTAGTGATGTCTGCCACAGCCTCGGCGGTGAGGTTCTTGATGGTGCCTTCGGTCGCCCCTTGGCTGTCCACCAGCTGATAATCGGCCACCCCATGCAGTTGCAGGTATTCCCGCACCAGACGGTGGTACTTGGTGGCGATCCGCAGGCGGAAGCCATGCTTGGCACGGAAGGCCGCAGCCACCGCATCCAGATCGTCCAGCGTATCCACGTCCACCCAGACCTGCGGCACGGCGATGATCAGATCGGCCTGACCAAAGCCAAGCTCGGCCAGTTCTTCGACGCGCTGTTCCCACTGGCTCAGCTTTTCGCGGATCAGGTCCTGTCCGGTAACACCCAGATGGATGCGGCCCGCCGCCAATTCGCGCGGGATTTCCCCCGCGGACAGCAGCACCAGTTCGACACCATCGATCCCTTCGACCTTGCCCGCATATTCACGGTCCGATCCGGTCCGCGACAGGGTCACGCCCCGTTCAGCAAACCAGTCAAAGGTCTTTTCCATCAGACGCCCTTTGGAGGGCACACCGATCTTGATCGTCATGACAGACCTCCCAGATCCAGCACCAGACCGGGACGGATCACACCGCCAACCGCGGGAATCGCGCTGCCCTGCCCCAGTTGCGCGGTCAGCGCATCATAGCGCCCGCCCGTAGCTACAGGCGGCAAGTCGGGACGATCCGACGCCACAAAGCCGAACACGAAGCCATCGTAATATTCCATCGAGGTCCGGCCATAGTTGGCCTCGAACTCCAGCGTATCAACGTCGATGCCCAAAGCCTTCAGCGCATCGATACGATCGGAGAGCCGTTCAACCGCTTTGCTGATCGAGGGCATATCCACCGCCAGATCGCGTAGCTGCTCCAGCGCGAAGGGCGCGGTTTCCCGCACAGCCAATAGGGCTTCGATCAGTTCCACTTGGTGGGCGCTGATGGGCGCGGCCTCGGCGTCCGCTTTCAGCGCGGCCAGACGGTCCCGAATTTCACCTTCGCTGCGCAGCCCGATCAACGGACCGGCATTGGCCATCGGGTCTGCCTGCGCCAGCAGCGCTTTGCGCGCCGCAGACAACGGCACACGGCCGGCAAAGCGGTCCAACAGCGCACGGAACCGGCGCGGATGCCAGATGTGGCGCAGCAGCGCGGCCTTGCGCTTGTCCGTGGTCTCCAGTCCTTGAACCGCAGCGTGCAAAAGGCCGATATCGCCCATCACTGCGCGCAGACCCATAGGCTTTAGCACCTCAGCGATCCGGCTGAAAACCTCGGCCTCGGCGGCCACAGGGTTGGTGCGGTCGAAAATCTCGTAGCCGACCTGCAGGTATTCATTCGCCCGCTCGGGGTTTTCTTCCTGACGGCGGAACACCTCGCCCGCGTAGGTATAGCGGGCAGGCTCGGCCCCTTGGGCCATATGCATCTGAACCACCGGCACGGTGAAGTCAGGACGCATGAACATCTCACCGCGGGCGGGATCATAGGTCACATAGGCGCGGCCACGAATGTCCTCGCCATAGAGGTCCAGCAGAGTGTCTGCAGGCAGCAGGAACGGCGGTTCAACCGGCACAGCGCCCAAAGCCTCAAAGCGGTTGCGCAGCTCTGCCGCCAGCTTACGTGGAGCGCTACGATCAATCATGTGTACAATTCCATAATTTCGCGCACCTTGGCGACCAATTCACCGCGCGGCACTTCGTATTGCGAGGGGCGGTCTTTCCACTCTTCCAGCGTCGCCTCTTCGGCCAGCTTGGCGCCAAGGATCAGGTCCTTGATCTGGATAACGCCGCGCTCGGCCTCATCCCCGCCTTCGATAACGGCCACAGGGCTGTTGCGCTTGTCCGCATATTTCAACTGGTTACCGAAGTTCTTGGGGTTGCCCAGATAGACCTCGGCGCGGATACCTGCCTCGCGCAGCTCGCGCACCATCTGCTGGTAATCGGCCATACGGGCCTTATCCATCACGGTCACAACCACAGGGCCACGGGCGCTGTCCTGCCCGATCCGGCCCTTGGCCCGAAGCGCGGCCAGCAAACGGTCCACCCCGATCGAGACACCCGTCGCAGGCACCGCCTGTCCGGTGAACCGCTTGACCAGATCGTCATAACGCCCACCACCGGCGACCGAGCCGAACTGCCGCTTGCGGCCCTTCTCATCGAAAATCTCGAAGGTCAGTTCTGCTTCATAAACAGGGCCGGTGTAGTAGCCCAAACCACGGACGACCGAAGGATCAATGATGATCCGGTCAGAGCCATAGCCCTGCGCGTCCAAGAGGTTCGCGATCTCTTCCAACTCGTCCACGCCTTCAGAGCCGACTTTGCTTTCACCAACCAACTCACGCAGACGGGACAGCGTTTCTGCCCCGGTATCACGTCGGGCATCCATGAAGCCCATGACCACCTCGGCCTGCTCTGCCGCAAGGCCCGCGCCTTTGGTGAAATCGCCGCTGTCGTCCTTGCGACCTTCGCCAAGCAAGGCGCGCACGCCGTCTTCACCCAGACGATCCAGCTTGTCGATGGCGCGCAGGACGATGCCGCGCTCATCCTCGAACTTGCTCTCATCGCTGGGATCCAGAACGCCAGCGACTTCCATCACGCCATTCAGAACCTTGCGGTTGTTGATCCGCACGATGTAATCGCCCCGAGGAATGCCCACACGCTCCAGCGTGTCCGACAGCATCGCGCAAATCTCAGCGTCCGCCGCAACGCTAGGCGCGCCAACGGTATCTGCATCACACTGATAGAACTGACGGAACCGGCCCGGCCCGGGCTTTTCGTTGCGCCACACGGGGCCCATCGCGTAACGGCGATATGGCGTCGGCAAGTCATTACGGAACTGGGCATAGACGCGGGCCAGAGGCGCTGTCATGTCATAGCGCAAAGCCACCCAGCCGCTATCTTCCTCTTCCCAACCGAAAACACCCTCATTCGGGCGGTCCACGTCAGGCAGGAATTTCCCCAAAGCCTCAACAGTCTCGACCGCGCTGGTCTCCAGCGCGTCAAAGCCATAATGGCTGTAGACTTCGGCGATCTGCCGCAGCATTTCCTGACGCTCGGTCACCTCATGGCCGAAATAGTCACGAAAGCCTTTCGGGGTTTCGGCCTTGGGCCGGGGCTGTTTCTTGACTTTTGCCATGGGAACGCTCCTGATAAGGGGTCTTTTCGCGGCGCGGTGTAGCCTCTGATCGGCGCGGGGGCAAGCACGGCGAGACGCCAATCTACTTGGAATGTCAGGATTCAAGACCCATGGACGATCGAATTGAACGGCTCGAGATGCACGTTGCAGACCTATTGCGCACCCAAGACGAGCTATCGGACGTCATTGCACGCCAATCAAACGAAATCGCAACCCTAACGCGCCGCGTGGCGATGCTGATGGAACGCGAAGCCCAACGCGAACGCGACGCGGGAATCGCGGAGATCGTCGGCGACGAACGTCCACCGCACTACTGAGGCCGAGGGAAACGCCATGAGAATTTAATCAATAAGGAAACAAACTTCTTTATTGCATAAATACTCATCGCCTAAGCAGACCAAAGGCGCAGCCATTGCTGCTTATGCGGCTTGCCGCGCCACACTTTCCTAGTGCCGCAGGTATTCAGACACGCTATCGTCATCCAGCTCCTGCACATCCCAGATGCCATTCATGCTTTTCAGCGCGCCCATAACTTGTGGCGAGATCGCGAAGTTGGCCCCGAGATAGATTCGAACTTCATGTGGTGCGCCATCGATGTTGACGCCGATGAGGTTCACGAAGATATGCCCCTCCGCCATACGCTTTCCTTTGGACTTCAGCGACTCTAGCAGTTCGCTGATCGCGGGGACCGCTTCGGCCTCGCGTAGGAAAATCTCGAGGCCGCTATTGCCGGTCACATCGGCCGCAATCGTGTCCAGAGGGGCCACGCCGCGGGCAAGTAGCTTGAGCTGTTCGCTTTCCAACGTTGCTTCGACAGTCACCACGACGTTGGTGCCGCTATCCAGAAACTCGCGCGATTTTTCTAGGGTTTCAGAGAAGAGCGTCACTTCGTACTGACCGGTGGGATCGCTCAGCTGCACAAAGGCAAAACGGTTGCCTTTGGCGGACTTGCGCTCTTGTCGGCTGGCGACAACACCTGCCAGTTTTGCGATCTGGGGGCCGTCGTGGACCTTTTTGGACAGTTCATCCAAGGTCATGACCTTTTTGCGCTTTAGCACGCCGCGATAGTCATCCAGCGGGTGCCCCGAAAGATAGAAGCCGATCGCCTTGAATTCCTCGGCCAGACGTTCGGCGGGCAGCCAGTCGTTGCGGTTGGCAAGGCGCGGCTCTGGTAGGTCATCGCCAGCATCCCCGAAGAGCGAGACCTGATTGGAGGCCCGCTGTTCATGGATCGCCGAGGAATAGGCGACCAATTGTTCCAGACTGTCAAAGACCCGCGCTCGGTTGCCGTCCAGCTGGTCAAAGGCCCCTGCCCGCGCCAGCATTTCAAGCGGCCGCTTGCCGATGCGCTTCAGGTCACAGCGGCGGGCAAAATCATAGATGGTGCTGAAGGCTTTGCCGTCGCGCGCCTCTTCGATCAGGCGCATGGCATCTGCGCCCACGTTTTTCAGCGCGCCCAGCGCATAGATCAGCTTGCCGTCGCCCACATCGAAGGTCGCCATCGAGCGGTTGACGCAAGGCGGCACGATCTCGATCCCCAGACCGCCCTTTTCTTTGGCCTTGCGGACTTCATCGGCGTAAACGGCCAGCTTTTCCGTCAGGTGCGAGTCGCAGTTCATGACGCCTGCCATAAACTCGACCGGATGGTTCGCTTTCAGCCAAGCTGTCTGGTAAGACACCACCGCATAGGCCGCCGCGTGGGATTTGTTGAAGCCGTAGTTGGCGAATTTTTCCAGCAGGTCAAAAACCTCGCCTGCTTTCTTTTCATCCACACCGTTCTTCTTGGAGCCTTCGGTGAACTTGGGGCGTTCGGCGTCCATCGCCTCCTTGATCTTTTTACCCATTGCGCGGCGCAGAAGGTCCGCGCCGCCAAGGCTGTAGCCCGCCATGACCTGAGCGATCTGCATCACCTGTTCCTGATAAACGATGATGCCTTGGGTCTCGGCCAGAATGTGGTCAATGGTGGGGTGGATGGATTCCAGCTTGCGCAGGCCGTGCTTGACCTCGCAGTAGACGGGGATGTTCTCCATCGGGCCGGGACGGTAGAGGGCCACCAGCGCAACAATATCTTCGATACAGGTGGGCTTCATGCGCTTGAGCGCATCCATCATGCCCGAGCTCTCCACCTGGAACACGGCGACCGTCTTCGCATCGGCGTAAAGCTTGTAGGTCCGTTCATCGTCCAGCGGGATGGCGTTGATCTGGTTCTTCGCCCCTTCGGCGGGCACGTATAGTTCTGTCCCGTCGGCGGCCACATGCAGATCACGGCCACCTTTGTGGATCAGGTTCATGGCGTTCTGGATGACAGTCAGGGTCTTCAGGCCCAGAAAGTCGAACTTCACCAGACCGGCCTGTTCCACCCACTTCATGTTGAACTGGGTTGCGGGCATGTCCGAGCGCGGATCCTGATACAGAGGCACCAGTTCATCCAGCGGACGGTCCCCGATCACCACACCCGCCGCGTGGGTCGAAGCGTTACGCAAGAGGCCCTCGATCTGCTGGCCGTAGGTCAATAGGCGGTCGACCACCTCTTCGTTGCGGGCCTCTTCACGCAAGCGCGGCTCGTCCAGCAGGGCCTGCTTGATCGAGACCGGTTTGACCCCTTCAACGGGGATCATCTTGGACAGGCGATCCACCTGCCCATAGGGCATTTGCAGAACGCGGCCTACGTCACGCACGGCGGCCTTGGACAACAGCGCACCGAAGGTGATGATCTGCGCCACCTTGTCCCGACCATATTTCTCTTGCACATATTGGATCACCTCTTCGCGGCGATCCATGCAGAAGTCGATGTCGAAGTCAGGCATCGAAACCCGTTCGGGGTTCAGAAAGCGTTCGAACAGCAGGCTGTAACGCAAGGGATCAAGGTCGGTAATGGTCAGCACGTAAGCGACCAGCGATCCCGCACCCGAACCACGGCCCGGACCCACGGGAATGTCGTGATCCTTGGCCCATTTGATAAAGTCCGCAACGATCAGGAAGTAACCGGGAAAGCCCATGCCTTCGATGATGTCCAGCTCGAACTTCAGGCGGTCTTCGTATTCTTTCCGTGGCGCGACAGCTTCGATCACGGCCAGACGCTGGTCCAGACCTTCCCACGCCTGACGGCGCAGTTCCTCGACCTCATCGTCGGCGAACTTCGGCAGGATCGGTGCCCGCTTTTCTGCTTTGTAGGCGCATCGCTTGGCGATCTCGACGGTATTTTCCAGCGCCTCGGGCAGATCGGCGAAGAGGGTCGCCATCTCTTGCGGGGACTTGAAATAATGTTCGCGGGTCAAGCGGCGGCGCGGGTCCGCTTGGTCTACATAGGTCCCTTCGGCGATACAGATCAGCGCGTCATGGGCCTCATAGATTTCGGGCTTGGGGAAATAGACGTCATTGGTCGCCACCAAAGGCAGGTCCATGGCATAGGCCATTTCCACAAAGCCGCGCTCGGTCTGTCGTTCGTTCTGCGGCAAGCCATCCTCGGCCGGATGGCGCTGCAATTCCACATACAGGCGATCGCCGTAAATCTTGGCCAACCGCTGCATCAGTGCCTCGGCGGCGGGGCGTTGGCCTGCTTGCAACAACATCCCCACAGGACCATCGGCCCCGCCGGTCAGACAGATCAGGTCTTCGGAATGCAATTCCAGCTCATCCAGAGTGACCCGAGGCAGCTCTCCGTCGCGCTTGAAATAAAGCGCACTGTTCAGCTTCATCAGGTTCATGTAGCCGGCTTCGGACTGGGCTAGCAAAACGATCGGCGCAGGTGGCTTGGGACGCTCCCCGACAGCGGGTGCCATGTAAGCCACGGCGATCTGAATCCCGAGGATCGGCTGCACCCCCGCACCCTTGGCGTATTCCGAAAACTCCAACGCACAGAAGTTATTATTTGTGTCCGTGACCGCAACCGCAGGCATGCCCGCGGCCTCACAAAGACCAGACAGTTTTTTGACCGTAACCGCTCCTTCCAGAAGGGAATATTCGGTATGGACGCGCAGGTGGATGAATCGGGGATCAGTGCTCATGGGGCGAAGATAGGCCATCCATCACATTCCCGCCAGCGCCCCTTTCATTCGTTGCGCGACCCGATCACGCAGACGTAGCTTGCGCGTGAGTGACCTTTATTACCCGAGTCGTCGTGGACCCAATTTTCGCGTTTGCCCTAGTGGGCTTTTTTGCGCAGCTTGCCGACAGTGCCCTAGGCATGGGCTTCGGCGTAATTTCTTCATCTGTTCTTCTGGCTCAGGGTGTGCCCCCACCCATGGTGTCGGCTGCGGTGAACGCAGCAAAACTGCCCACGGGGCTGGCTTCGGCTTTTTCCCATACGTTGAACCGCAACATTGACTGGCGGATCTTTCTACCCGTCGCCGCTTCAGGCATCGCGGGCGGCATCTCTGGCGCGCTGATTTTGGGCGAGTTCAAACGCCCAATTCTGACGTTCATCATCGCCGGGTACCTGATCCTGATCGGCCTTTTGATCCTGCGCCGCGCCATCGTCGGCAACCAGTCACGGCTTTTTGGCAAGGTCCCGCGCGGCGGCATTGGCTTTATGGGCGGTCTGATCGAGGGGATTGGCGGCAGCTGGGGCCCCGTTGTCACCAGCGGCCTCATCGGCAGCGGGATCGATCCCCGCCGCGCCATCGGCTCATCCGCGCTGGCGGAACTCTGCGTCAGCCTGACGGTGTTTCTGGTACTTATGCTTAGCTTCCAAGCGGGCCGCTGGGGACACGAGCGGGAGCTGCACGATGTCATCGGCCCCGTGATCGGCCTGATCGCAGGTGGCGTGCCTGCCGCACTGATCGGCGGCAAGCTGGCTGCTATCGTCCCGCGCCGCCCGCTCAGCATCGCTGTGGGTCTTCTGGCGCTGGCCATCGGCGTGCAGCGCCTTGTTTCATTAATGTAGTATCCGGCGAAGACGCCCAAAAGGCATGCAAGACGTCGAAAAAATTTGCATTTGCCGCAGAGTTTCTCTTGCCACTGACGGGGCGGCGTTTCTAACCTAAAGGTCAAAGAACGCCCGCCCGTCTTCTACGTCGCATCGAAGGCAGGCATCTACGGGCCAACGGGTAAGGCGACGGGTTTCACGTATGAATATCTCGTTTCTTCTAAACGGAGAGACAGTGGATCTGGCCGAGGTCTCGCCCACGACGACCCTACTGGACTGGCTACGCCTTGAGCGCGGCCTGTGCGGCACCAAAGAAGGCTGCAACGAAGGGGACTGCGGCGCTTGCACGGTTATGGTGCAGGACACAGCTGGCCTGCGCGCCATGAACGCCTGCATCCTGTTCCTGCCCCAACTCCACGGCAAAGCCGTCCGCACGGTTGAGGGCATCCGCGCCGATGACGGCGGATTGCACCCTGTGCAGCAGGCGATGGTGGATCACCACGGCAGCCAATGCGGGTTTTGCACGCCGGGCTTTATCGCCTCGATGGCGACGGCCCATGCGAACGGGGCCACGGATTTCAACGACCGGCTGGCCGGGAACCTGTGCCGCTGCACCGGCTACGCACCGATCATCCGCGCCGCCGAAGCTGCGGTGAAAACCCCAGCGCCCACATGGATCACGGGCGATCTGGCGGCTGTCACAGCCGCCGCAAGCGATGAGGCGGCCCCGGCCCTGCCGGGGTCCTCCGATGCGCTTGCCGCCCTGCTGGAAAAAGACCCCGACACCCGCATCATCGCAGGCGGCACCGATGTGGGCCTTTGGGTCACCAAGCAACTGCGCGATCTGGGGCCGGTGGCCTTCCTGCACCGCTGCGAGGATTTGCGCCAGATCGAGGTGACTGATGACACCATCCGCATTGGTGCCGCCGTCACGATCGAAGAGCTGCGGGCGGTGATTTTTGCCCACCACCCCGACTTTGCCGAGATGCTGCGCCGCTTCGGCTCGGCTCAGGTTCGGGCAGCCGCGACTGTAGGTGGCAACATCGCCAATGGCTCGCCCATCGGGGACAGCCCGCCTGCCCTCATCGCTCTGAATGCCAAGCTGCACCTGCGCAAAGGCGACAAGCGGCGCACGATCCCGCTGGAGAAATTCTTTCTGGATTACGGCAAACAGGATCGCGAACCGGGTGAATTCGTTGAGGCTATCTCGATCCCGCGGCAACCGGATCGTCTGGCGGTCTATAAGATCTCGAAACGCTTCGATCAGGACATTTCGGCGCTTTGCGGGGCGTTCAACATCACGGTCGAGGACGCCAAAGTCACTGACGCCCGCATCGCCTTTGGTGGCATGGCGGGCACTCCGAAACGCGCCCACCACGTAGAAGCTGCCCTGATCGGCGAGACTTGGGGCGCAGAAGCCATCGCGCAGGCATGGACCGCATGGGAAAAGGACTTTGCCCCCCTGTCGGACATGCGCGCTAGCGCCAATTACCGGCTGGAGGTCGCCCGAAACCTGCTGACCCGCTATTATCTGGAAGACCTTGGTGCCCGCACCCGCGTGCTGGAGGTGCAACCATGAGCGTCAGCACCTCTCTGCCCCACGATAGTGCCGTTGCCCATGTGACGGGGGATGCGCGCTATATTGACGACATCCCCACCCCGCAGGGCTGTTTGCATCTGGCCTTCGGCCTGTCGGAATGCTCCCACGGCGACATCACCGCGATGGAACTGGCAGCCGTCCGCGCCGCAGAGGGTGTGGTGGCCGTTCTGACCGCCGAGGACCTGCCCTTCACCAACGATGTCTCGCCCTCGGTCCATGATGAGCCGCTGCTGGCCACGGGAAAGGTCCACTATGTGGGCCAGCCTCTGTTTCTGGTCGTCGCCACCACCCATCTGGGCGCGCGCAAGGCGGCAAGGCTAGGGCAAGTCAGCTATGAGCCCTTGCCTGCGATCCTGTCGATTGATGAGGCACTGGCCGCAAACAGCCGCTTTGAAGAAGGCCCCCGCATCTATGCCCAAGGGGACGCGGCGGCGGCGATCAAAGCCGCCCCCCATGTGCTGGAAGGCACCATCGAGATGGGCGGGCAAGAGCATTTCTATCTGGAAAGCCAAGCCGCCCTAGCCATGCCACAAGAAGGCGGCGAGATGGTGGTCCATAGCTCGTCCCAGCACCCGACCGAGATACAGCACAAGGTGGCCGAGGCTTTGGGCCTGCCCATGCACGGGGTCCGTGTCGAGGTGCGCCGGATGGGCGGCGGGTTTGGCGGCAAGGAAAGTCAAGGCAACGCCTTGGCCGTCGCCTGCGCCGTGGCCGCGCGTCAAACAGGCCGCGCCTGCAAGATGCGCTATGATCGGGATGACGACATGGTCATCACCGGCAAGCGTCATGATTTCAGGATCAGCTACCGCGTTGGCCACGACGATGCAGGGCGCATTCAGGGGATCGAGTTCTGGCAATACACCCGCTGCGGATGGGCACAAGACCTGAGCCTTGCTGTTGCCGATCGGGCCATGCTGCACGCAGACAACGCCTACTTCCTGCAAGACGTCCGGATCGAGAGCCACCGCCTGCGCACCAACATGCAAAGCGCCACCGCCTTTCGCGGCTTTGGCGGGCCGCAGGGCCTCTTGGGGATCGAGCGGGTTCTGGATCATATTGCCCACGCCACCGGCCAAGACCCGACCGACGTGCGCAAACGCAATTACTATGCGCCTATGGGACGGGGCGCAGGGGGGCTGTCTGCCCCCCACGCGGCAACGCCGCGCCCCCCCGAAGGTATTTCCACCAAGATGAAAGGGCAGATCACCCCTTATGGGCAGGAGGTGACGGATTTTATCCTGCACGAGATGACCAGCTCGCTTGTGAACACCTGCAATCTTGCGGGGCGCCGCGCGAAGATTGCCGAGTGGAATGCCGCTAACCCGATCTTGAAGCGGGGGATTGCGCTGACGCCGGTGAAATTCGGCATATCATTCACACTGACCCATCTAAATCAGGCGGGGGCATTGGTGCATGTGTATCAGGATGGCTCGGTCGCGGTGAACCACGGTGGCACCGAGATGGGTCAGGGCCTCTATCGCAAGGTGGGGCAAGTGGCGGCGGCCTGTTTAGGTGTCAGTTCCGATGCCGTGCGGCTGACGGCAACAGATACGTCAAAGGTGCCCAATACCTCGGCCACGGCGGCGTCTTCAGGGACCGATCTGAACGGGATGGCCGTGGATGCCGCCTGCCGGACGATCCGCGTGCGCATGGCAGAGCATCTGGCCCGCGCCTATGGGGTGACGCCAGCGCTGGTGCTATTTGCCAACGGTTCGGTGCGGATCGGAGATACCCGTATCCCCTTCGCCGAGGCGGCCAAGCAGTGTTATGAAGCGCGCGTCAGCCTCTCGGCCACGGGGTTTTACAAGACGCCCGATATCAGCTGGGATCGGATCAAAGGCGACGGGCGGCCGTTTTTCTACTTTGCTTACGGGGCGGCCTGTAGCGAGGTGGTTGTTGATACGCTGACCGGAGAATACCGCATTCTGCGCACCGACATCTTGCACGATGCGGGGCGCAGTCTGAACCCGGCGATTGACTTGGGCCAGATCGAAGGTGGCTTTGTTCAAGGTGCTGGCTGGCTGACCACGGAAGAGCTGGTCTGGGACGACAAGGGGCGGCTGCGGACTCATGCGCCCTCGACCTACAAGATCCCTGCGGCTTCGGACCGGCCTGAGGTCTTTAACGTGGCACTCTGGGATGCGGACAATCCCGAGCGCACCATTCACCGGTCAAAAGCGGTGGGAGAGCCGCCGTTCAATCTTGGCGTATCGGTGTTTCTGGCATTGTCCGATGCGATCGCCGCATGTGGCAGCGCTTATCCCGCGCTGGATGCCCCCGCAACGCCCGAGCGCGTTCTGGCCGCGATCATGCGGGTGCGCGGCGATGTTTGATCGGGCCGATCTAGAGCGCGCGATCGCGGTTCACGGGGCTGTAGGGCGTATTGTGTTGCTGGACGTGCGCGGATCGGTGCCGCGCCCTGCAGGCACAGCGATGCTGATTTGGGAAGGCGGCCAGTCAGGCACCATTGGCGGCGGGGCG
>JAYZYX010000027.1:0-8196 GCA_036139795.1 Pseudomonadota bacterium
AGCCGATCAGGAATTGCGCGGCCAGAATAGCCTCGGCCGGCGGGCGGATGTGGATCAGCCCCGCCAAAGACAGTGCGGCGGTGACGATCAGTGGCCCCAGAATGGCCGCGCCGAACAGGCCGATCCGCTCGCCACCTTTCCAACCGATCAGGGCGGCGGCGACCATCAGGGCCAGTTCTATCAGTGGAATGTCGGCGGCGGGGGCGCCGATGGGATTGGTCAGGCCGACTCCGTAGAGGTGAGTCAGCAGGAACGGGGCCAGCGTCACGATGATCAGCACCCGTGTCGAGTGGATTAGCGACAGGGCACGGGGATCGCCGCCTGCCTCGGTCCCGAAAATCACCATATCTTGCAGGCCGCCGGGCATGGCCGCGTAATAGGCGGTTGGCCCGTCAAAGCCCCAGACCCGCCGAAAGAACGGCACGCCGATCAGGGCAATCAGCCCGATGAAGAACGGCACCAAAGCGACCGACAGGGCCATGCGCGGCAGATGGGACACCATCTCGGGCGTAATCGCTGCCCCGACCGCGACACCAAGGATCGTGCGCGCGCCGACAGAGACCTCTCCGAACCCTTTGAGGGGCAGATGTAAGAGCGCCCCGATCAGGCAGAACCCCATCGGGCCGAACAGGAACGGCAGCGGCAGATCAAGGAACCAGAATAAGGCGGTGCCGATGGCGGCGATGCCAAAGGTCAAGGCGCGGCGGGCGTGGAGCGAGCGGAAAAAGGTCATCGGGAAACGACTCGGGAACAAGAGTTGACCTGATCTTGGATACTCTTGTATCCATGTGCATACAAGACTGGAGTGTCCCGATGAGTCAATATGATGCGCCAAGCGAAGTCCGCCCCGGCGGCAGCGTTTACGAACGCTTGCTGTCCGAACTGCACGAGGGACGTTTGCAGCCCGGTATGCGGCTGTTGGAAACCGAACTGGCCGAGCGTTTGGGTGTGTCGCGCACTCCCGTGCGCGAGGCGATCCGCCAGCTAGAGGCCGATGGTCTGGTCACCCATGTCCCCCGTCAGGGCGCGGCGATCCGCACGCTGGATTATGCCGAGTTGATGGAACTTTATGAAATGCGCGCGGTGCTGGAGGGGACCGCCGCAAGGCTGGCAGCCCGTGGGGCCTCGGACATCGAGATTGAAGAGCTGTTCGCCATCAATGAGGCGCTGGCGCTGGCGGGTCCCACCCGAGAGGCATGGGCGCTGAACCGGCAATTCCATCAGGGCGTTCTGGATGCTGCCAAGAACCGGTTTCTGCGCCGCTCGACCCAAGGGTTGCAAAAGGCGCTAATGATCCTTGGGCCGACCACTTTGCTTCAGCCGGAGCGGGCTGCAAGCGCGGTTGCCGAGCATCAGGCGGTGCTTGAGGCGATCAAGGCGCGGGACGGTGCTGCCGCCGAAGCGGCCATGCGCCAACACATTGAAAGCGCGCAGCGGGTGCGGGTTCGTGCCTTGCGGGCGCAGCCGCAACCCGACGATCTAGGGTTTTAAGGCAGGGTGCTGCCTGTGTCCTTCAGCCGTCGCGCCAAGGTGCTGAAGGTTTCGTAAAGGCTGCCCGCTTCGGGGTGCCAATCCGCGACGGCGGCCCCTTGGCGGGTCAGGACGGCATCGTCGCCTCTGGCAGCGGGGCCGGTCAAAGCAGCCGCCGGACCCAAGCGCGCGACCGAGGCCGCCGTCCCATCCAGCAGCTTTTGTCCCAGAGCTTTGGCTACATCAGGGGGAACGTCCGCCGCCGTCCAAGCCTCTTGCGCGATGGCTTGCAGTACCGTCGCGAAGTTGTTTGAGAACACAGCCGCTGCGTGATACAGCGCCTTTTGCGCGGCGTTCACTGGGAAAGGGTGACCTTGCAGCGCTGTTATCAGCGCGGATGCACATTGGGCGGCCGAGCCTTCAACCGCGCAGTAAGTGCCTGCAAATTGGCTGGCTGCAATCGCGGGATCGGCAAAGCTAAGGACCGGATGGCAACTGGCCGTTTGCCAGCCCAGATCGGCCAAAGGCTCAAGGGCGCTGGCATCCAGAAAGCCGCTGCAATGCATGGCCACCGAGGGCGGCATTTGTGCCTGTGACAAGGCTTGGGCCGTTGCGGTGATCTGATCATCCGGCACGCAGATCAGCCATAGCTCCGCTGGGGCCATGTCATTCAGTACGGTTCGGGCGGTGCCTTGTCCCGCGGCCTTAACCGTTTCTACCGCACTAGAGACCGAGCGGCTGTAGACATCGCCAAGCTGGTAGCCCGTCGAGGCTGCGATCAGCCGCGCCAGCGTTTGGCCGACTTTTCCGGCCCCGATCAGGTTCACTCGTTCCACAGCAGCGGTCCCTTGGCGATCTTATTTACGGTAGGTGTCGTGGCACCCGCGGCAGCCGCTTCCGATTGCCTTCATGGCGGGGCGCAGGTCGGTTGCCTCTTCAACGCTGATACCTGCCAAAGCAGTATCAAGGGCTTGGGCACGTTTCACGTATTCATCCCAGTTTTGCCAGATGGCGGGCAGGGCTTCGGATTTTTTGGGGATGATCTCGGCCTCGAAGAGGGCAGGGATTTTGGCGCTTTCTTCTTTGAGGCGAGCAAGGGCTGCTGCAACCTCTGCTGCGTCAAAGTCAATCTCGCCCTTGGTCATGTCGCCGATCACTTTGACCGAGGCGCTCATGACTTTCATGCTGTCCATGCGCGCCAGTACGGTCGGATCGGTAACGCCCTGATGGGCCAGCGCAAGGGAAGCGGACAAGGACATGCCAAGGGTCATTGCAAGGGCGGCAGGGGCGATGCGCTTCATCTGGGTCTCCGGAAATCATTGCTTTGACCCAGATGTACCACACAGGTACGTGACGTCACCCCTTGTGCGAATGTCTTATCAGGTTCCCTAGCATTGGCCGCCTTCGTCGATCTCATAGGTCTTGGGCATGTTCTGGGGCAGGATGCCTTGTCGGAACACGGACCAATGTACGTTGGCCCCGTCGGGGATCGTGCGGTTTGCCCCGCGCGGTATGATCCAGCGGCGCTTGTAGCCGGTCGTGGTGGGCTGTGGTATGTGTTGGGGCAGATATTCCAGCATGCGCCACGTGCTGGACATGGAGTCCTGCGGCGGTGCCAAGCAGTCAGGTGCGGTGTATTTGCGGTTGCTGTCTTGCCCTAGAACAATGTCGTTGATCTTGTCTGTCTCGAAGGACAGTCCCAGACCTTGGGCCTCTTCGATCAGCCAGTAAAGCGGTAGCTTGGCCAGCGCCGATTTGGCTTCGGGATACCCGCCGCCTACGTCGCCATGAACGCCATTGAACCAGACCTCTTTCAGGTCCTGCGGCTGCGAGACTGTGTCATCTTTCTTGTTCGGCTGGAACTGCTGGTCTTTCAGCCAAAGCTGGGGGCGGAACATCGTGCGGCGTTCATGGATGGCGACCGCGTGCCGGATGCTCTGGACCGAGGCATTCTGCCGTGTGAACGCGTGATGCCGCAGCCGCGGCCCCCAGCGCCCGCTTTCAATCACCGAGGCCACTGTGTCGAACAGCCCCAGCATCCGGATCGTGGGGGTGTCGGGCTGGATAATCCGCTCATGTAGGCGCAGCTCTTCGATCGCGCCATCGTTCTCGGCATCATCAATCTGTTTGTAAGCGCGATAGGCGTAGTCCAGCAGATTGAGGTTGCGCACTTCCATCAGGCCGAAAGCATGCAGAAACCCCGCCAGAACGCGGGCGGTGTAGGCCCCCCGCGAAAAGCCGAACAGATAGATGCGGTCTCGCTCGCCGTTCTCGTCGATGCTGTAGTTCTCGACCAGAAAGCGGTAGGCCTCTTTCACGTTGGTATCGATGCCCCAGCCAGTCGCCATGCCCCAGACCTCGCTGGTTTTGCTGCGTAGGCGCGACCATGTGTTGCCAGAGCCGAAGGTGCCGACACCCGGATCATAATAGACCAGCTGGTCGGCGCTTTTGGTCAATGTCCCGTAAAGGCGCAGGATGTTCGACCGGTTCGAGCGGATTTCGTTTGAGGTGCCGTCCATCAAGAGGACGATATTCTTGGCCATCGCAATTACCTGAAATGAAAAATGCTAAATACGAAGGGCCGGACGGAGAACGCAACAGGTGTCCGGCGGAATACGAGGCCAGTGAACCACAGACGGGGTGCGCCTCATAGACCTTATTTTGTTGGTTTCTGGTGGGCTATGGGCGCAAGCGTTAGCGCAGGTTTTAGGCCAGTCCCAGCAGTTGCAGCATTAGAGGAATTGTCACAATGGCAATCAGGGTCTGACCCGTTACAAGGCCTGCCATAAGCGTGCCATCGCCTTTCATTTGCTGGGTCAGCACGTACGACGCAGCCGCCGTCGGAATTGCCGAGAAAACCACCAAAGTCAGCGCCTCGTGCCCCTGAAGGCCAAAGAGCCAGCCTACCGTGGCCGCCAGCAAGGGCATAATCCCCAGACGGATGGCGCTGTTGCCGATGATCACGGGCAGGTCTTTGGTCATGCTCGCAGGGCGCAGGGCGGCCCCGACGCACAAAAGGCCCAGAGGCAGGCTGCTTTTGGCCAGAAGGTCCAGAAACCGGTCCGTGCCGAAGGGCAGGCCGACGTCACTGATCGACAGTGCCAGCCCCGCCAGACATCCCAAAATCAGCGGGTTGGTCAGGATCGCGCGCAGCAGGCTGAGGATGCCGCGCCCTTGCCCCTTTTCGGTCAGGGCAAGGATCGACAGGACGTTGACCACCGGCACGCAGACCGCCAGATAGACAGCGGCGCGCTGAAGCCCCTCGGGTCCGGCAAGACTGCCGGTGATCGCAAGGCCGAGGTAGGTGTTGAACCGCACCGCCCCCTGTACCGCGGGGCCAAACCGTGCGGCAGGCGTGGGGCGCAGACGCCGTGCGATGACAAAGCCGGTGAAGGCCAACAGGATCGTGACCACTGCCGCAAGGCCAAGGCGCAGCACTTCGGGGTCGCGCACAGGGGCGCGGGCAAGGCTGGCGACCAGAAGAGCCGGAAACAGCAGGAAATAGTTCAAACGCTCGGCTGCGGACCAAAAGCCCTGATCGGGAAAGCCTTTGCGATACAGCACAAAGCCAAGGCAAATCAGCGCAAAGAGGGGCCAGATGGTCAGTAGCAGCAAGGGCTTACTCTTGTCAGAAGGGTGTCTGCTTTCTGCCTACGCCTATTTCGGGACGCGGTACAGCTTTGTGCCGCGCCGCAGGGGATGTCGTGTCACAAACGCTGGCTTAGGGCCAGTTTCGCGGCCAGTCCCACAAAGACCAGCCCCGCAACGCGATTCATGATGATCTGCACGCGCGGTGATCCGGTCAGAACGTTTCGAAGGCTGCCCGCCAGAAGGGCGAACAGGCTGAACTCGGTTAATGTGATCAGGATGAAGACCCCGCCAAGGGTCAGGATTTGCCAGAAGACCGGACCATTTTCTGGGCTGGCGAATTGGGGCAGAAACGCGAGGAAAAAGATCAGCACCTTGGGGTTGGTCACATTCATCACCAAGCCGCGCAGGTAAAGCTGCTTGCCCGAGGATTGCGGCGCAGTGCCTGCCTGTTGTGGCCCCGCGCGAAAGGCTCCGAACGCCAGATACAGCAGATAGCCGACGCCGCAGACCTTTAGCGCCAGAAAGGCAAGGGCGCTGGCCTTGATCAGCGCTGCGACCCCGAACGCGACGGCCATTGTATGCAAAACAAGCCCCGAACACAGCCCTAGAACCACTTGCAGTCCAGCCCGCCGCCCGTTCAGGGCCGAAAGGGTGATGACAAAGATGTTGTCCGGTCCGGGGGCAAGGCCAAGCAGCATTGCCGCAACGGCGAAGGTTGCCAGATTGTCGAAGGGAATGATCATGAAAAGTTGCCTTTTGGGCGTCCTGTGTCACGTCCTGTCGGCGACTGCAATCAGGGTCTGCTGGCCGATTGCGACAAGGGTTCGGATGCCTTCCGTGACCGCAAAGACCTCTAGCCGGCAGACGGTCAAGGTGCGTCCCGATTTGACCACTTGGCCTGTGGCCTCAAGATAGTCGCCCTTTGCGGGGTTGATGAGGTTGATCTTGAACTCGACCGTTAGCACGTTCATGCCGTCCGCAAAGCAGGTCAGACCCGCATAGCCACCTGCGCTATCCGCGATCGAGGATAACCCGCCCGCGTGGAAGTACCCGTGCTGCTGGGTCAGTTCCGGGCGGTAATCCATGCGGATCGCCACATAGCCTTCGCGCACCTCATGCAAGGTGGCCCCCAGATGGCGCATCAGACCTTGTTTGTCGAAACTGTCCTGAACCCGTGCAAACAGAGCGTCAGCCATGATTTCCCCCTTCATCCTTGCGCGTAGTCTGCGCGGGGAGGAGGAGCGAAGTCACCCGCCAAGGCACCAAGGCCAGAGCGGGTGACGTAGCGTTATAGATCGCGGACGATCCTAAGGGCGTCATAGATCGCCGCGTGGGTGTTGCGCGCCGAGACTGCATCCCCGATCCGGAACAGGCGGAAAGCCCCGCCCGCGTTGCGCACAACCTCTTGCCGCTTGCCGGTCGAGAGAGCGTCATAGTCCACCTCGCCCAAGTTGCTGGACTGGGGTTTGAGGTCAAAATACAGATCATCCAAGGGCCGCGTGCCGTAGTTGACCACCACTTGGTCCACCTGCCGTTCGCGGGAGACCGCGCCATAGTCCGAACCTAGAACGGCGATCAGCTGGTTGCCGTCTTTGCGCACATCCATCAGACGCCACGTGACGGTGAAAGTCGTGTCACGCCCCTGCAAAGCCCGCATGTAGGGCACAAGGTTCATGGCCATCACTTCGGGGGCAAAGCTGCGGTCAGGCGTCACGATCTCCACCTTCGCGCCCGTGGCCGAGATCACATCCGCCGCCATCAGACCCGCATGATCGCCCGCATCATCAAAGATCAGCACATTGCTGCCCGGTTTCACATCGCTCGACAGGATGTCCCAGCTGGAAACCACCAGATCATTCCCTTCGCGCAGGATGTCCGTGTAGGGCAGGCCACCGGTGGCGATGATCACCTCATCGGGGTTGGTGGCCAGCACGTCCTCGGCCTCGGCAAAGGTGTTGAAGTTGAAAGTGACCCCCAACTTGGTCGCCTGATCAAAACGCCACGCGATTATCGAGGACATCTCGCGCCGCCGCTCTTGCAGGGCGGTCAGGCGGATTTGTCCACCGGGCTGGTCGGCAGCCTCAAAGACGGTGACGCTGTGGCCGCGTTCGGCGGCGACGCGGGCGGCCTCCATGCCTGCGGGGCCCGCGCCGACAATGGTGACCTGCTTTTTCGCGGGCGCTTTGGCGATGGCGTGGGGCTGCTCGATCTCTCGTCCAGTCGAGGGGTTGTGCAGGCACAGGGCCATGCCGCCTTGATAGATGCGGTCCAGACAGTAGTTGGCGCCGACGCAGGGACGAATGTCATCCTCGCGCCCTTCGATCACTTTGCGCACCAGATGGGGGTCGGCCATATGGGCGCGGGTCATGCCCACCATATCCAGCTTGCCGCTGGCGATGGCGTGACGGGCGGTGGCGACATCGGGAATTTTCGCCGCATGGAAGGTGGGAAAGTTGGTCGCCGCACGGATCTCGCCTGCGAAGTCCAGATGGGGCGCGTTGCGCATGCCTTGGATCGGGATCAGGTCGGTCAGACCCGGATCGGTGGCGATCTGCCCGCGCACCACGTTCAGAAAGTCCACAAGGCCGCTGGCTTTCAGCATCTGGCTGACCTTCAGGCCCTCGTCCTTGCCCATGCCGCCTTCCATCACCTGATCGCCCGTATAGCGCAGGCCGACGATAAAGTCCGCGCCGCAGCGGTCGCGGATGGCTTGCAGCACCTCAAGGGTAAACCGCAGGCGGTTCTCGATCGAGCCGTTGTAGCCGTCCTCAAGATCATTGGTGAGGGGCGACCAGAATTGTTCCAGCAGGTGGCCGTAGGCCTCAAGTTCGATGCCATCAACGCCTGCGGTCTTCATGCGCTCGGCAGCATCAGCAAAGTCGCGAATGACGCGGGTGCGGTCCCATTCCTCCATCAGTTTGGGGAAGGCGCGGTGCGCGGGCTCGCGGTCATAACCAGGGGCGATCACCGGCAGCCAATCGCCTTTGTCCCAACGGGTGCGGCGGCCAAGGTGGCTAAGCTGGATCATGACGGCGGCGCCGTGATCGTGGCATTCGTCCACCAGCTGCTTCATCCAGCCGACAACCTCATCCTTCCACGCCAGAATGTTGTTGAAGACCGGCGGGCTGTCCCGCG
>JAYZYX010000028.1:0-6564 GCA_036139795.1 Pseudomonadota bacterium
CGGTGACCTGCCCCGTCAGCCCTGCCCGCGTGACAGTCACGCCATCCTCCAAAGCGACCATCGCGTCATCGACGGTGCCGTGATAGCAGCCGTTAAAGACCAGCACTTTCGGCTTGCCAGTCACCGCCCGCGCGACACGCAGGGCAAAGCGGTTTGCGTCCGTTGCGGTGGTCGCGATCTGCCAGCGAAAATCTCCGAACCGTTGGGTCAGTAGCTGACCCGCCGCCAATGCGGCTTGGGTCGGCAGCATGTAGGTCAGCCCGTTTTGCGCCTGATCACGGATGGCTTTGGCGACCGGTGCCGGAGAGTGGCCGAACATCGAGCCCGTGTCCCCAAGACAGAAATCGTCGATCTTGTTGCCATCCAGATCGGTCAGCTTTGCCCCTTTGGCTTTGGCAACCAGCATCGGGAACGGCATGGGCCAGTCCTTCATCCAATGCATGGGAACGCCGTCCAGATATGCCTCGGCCCCCGCATCCAGCGCGGCTCTGGTTTCAGGCCGTGCAACGGCATAGGCCTCGGCCTCGCGGGCAGCGATGGTTTGAAGGCGGGTCCGGTCAATACCGGCGATGTGGTCTGCGCTGCTTGGCATCGCGTCTCTCCGTTGATCCCCACATTATTTGACACAATTTGATCAAATTAAAAGTAGAGAAATCGGATAAGCCTTTTGGACGCGACGGCACCGCCCGCAAGCATCTGGAAAAGCGCGCAGCCCCTATTCAACAACCCTTTGGGTGATTGCGGTGCCGCCCGTCAAATCCGCAGGCGGGTACAGCACGATCAGATCGCCCTCTGCCAGTCCCTCTTTCACTTCGGCCTCTTGTCCGTTGTCAAAGCCGATCGTGACGCGGCGCAGCTGCGCGGTGCCGTCGTTGGCGACAAAGACCGCCCAATCAGCACCCTCTCGGAACAGGGCGCTAGAGGGAACCCTAAGCGCATCTTCGGCTGACCAGACCACGATCTGCGCCTCAACTGCAAAACCGTGCCCCAGTCCGATCCGGTCCTGCGGCGGGCTGGACAGCTGGATTACCGCCGTCACCCGCTGCTCTTCCACCCCAAGGGCCGAGACCTTTGTCTCGCCATAGGGTTCAACGCGGATCACCTTGCCGGTCAGCGCCCCCTCGCCGCCCCAATTCACAATCTCGACCGGATCGCCGGTTTGCACATTGATGGCATCGGATGAAATCAGTTCGACGACGACTTCTAGGTCCCGCTCGACATTACCAACCACAAGAATGGGCGAGCCGACAGACAAGGTCGTCTCGTCCTGATGGATCACCTGCAAGACCACGCCATCAATCGGTGCATGAATGATCCGCGCCTGATCGGTGTGGTCATTTTCATCGTCATAAAAGTCTGGATCGTCAAAGCCGATCAGCACGGCGCGGGCGCTACGGACCTGCGCGCTTTGCTGTTCAATCGCAGCGGCGGCGGTGGCCAGTTGGGCCTGCGCCGCGCGGGCGGCGCTTTGCGCCCGTTCCAATGCGGCAGGGCTGGCGATACCGCTGCCGGCCAGTCGGCTGGTGCGGTCCAGATCCGATTGCGCAAGATCCGCATCGGCGCGGGCGGCCTCATGGTTTGCCTCGGCCACATGCAAGGCGGCCTCTGCGGCCTCGACCGCGGCCAAGGCTTGGCCACGGGTGCGGATGTCCAACGCGGAAGGGTTGGCGGGCAGCATCTGCGCCACAACAGTCACGCCCTGCTGAACCGGATCACCGGGTTCCACCTGAACCCGCAACAGCCGCCCGTCGATGGGGGTCGAGATCACATAGGCATCGCGCACCCGCGTCCTGCCTTGCTCGTCCACGGTCAGGCGCATCGCACCACGGCTGACTTGTCCCAAATCCACCATTGTCGCCCGAGGCCAGAAGGCAAATGCCAGTGCCGCACACACAAGGCAGGCAGCAATCGTGATAAGGACCGAGCGGGACAGTTTCTTGCGGGCCATGATTTAATCCCTTGATTTCAGGAGGGACACGAGGTCCATCCGGTTCACGTCACGTGCGACCAGCAAGCCTGAAATGGCTGCGGCGCAAAGGATGAATGCCGCCGAAAACCCGTGGCTGAACGGGTCGAATGAGGCGGGTATCTGGTAAAGTTCCGAGCTAAACCCCCGCGCAATCGCGAAGGACAGACCATAGCCCGCAAGCGAGCCGACCGGCAGGGCGACCAGCGTGATCAGCCCCAACTCTCCCAGTAGGACAAACAGGGTTTCACTCTTGGAAAAGCCCATGACCCGCAGCGTGGCAAGGTCGCGGGCCCGTTCGTTCTGGGCAATGCGGGCGGCGTTGTAGACCACCCCGAAGGTGATAATAAAGGCCACCGCCCCCATGATGTAGCGGGCCGAACCCGCCCCCTGATCCATCAGCTTTTGCAGTGAGGCACGGGCGTTTTCTGCCACGCTGACACCGGCGACGGTGGGCATGTCTTTCAGACGCTGGTAGATCGCCTCGGCCCGCCCGGCATCAACGCGCAGATGGGCACCAGATATGCGGTTTGGCTCGCTCATCGCGCGATTCAAAGCCTGCATCTGCATATAGGCCGGTGCGCCGATCAAGCTGCTGGCCACTTGGGTCACGGGCACCTCAAGCACCGGCTGGCGGCCTTCGCGGACATCGACGGTCAGCATATCCCCCGGCGCGGCCCCCAGAATATCGGCCAGCGCCTGACTAAGAACCAGCCCCTGATCGGGCAGATGGATAGGGGCCAGTTGATCATCAATCGCCCGCACCATTTGCGGATCAAGGACCATACCCGAGACGCTGCCACGATGTTCCTTGCGTCCCAACTTCAAGGTGGCGGCAACCTCGCGGAAGGGCTCGACCGCGATAACGCCGGGGATGCGCGCCAGTTCATACGCAGCTTTCTCTCCCAAGGGGCTGTAGAAATAGACCGTCGCATCCGAACGGTCGATCACCGTGAAACTGAGGTTCATCATCCGGTCGAAAGCGCCATAGATCGTTGTCATGCCTGACGCCAAAGCCATGCCGCCTGCAATCCCCGCCGACAGGCCCAAAGCCCGCCAAGGCGACCGTGCAAGGCTGCGCAAAACGATCCGCGTAGGCTGATCCAGCAGACGGCCCACAGCTCCCTTGAAACTGACGGTTTTGGAGTAATCGGCGGGCGCGGGCGGGCGCATCGCCTCGGACGGGGTCAGGGCAAAGATGCGCCGCAGCACAAAGACGCTACCGGCCGAGGCCGACACGACACTGGCCAGCGCCCCGATGGCAAAAGACGCAGGATCAGGCCGGAACACAAGAAAGGGAAAGTTGTAGAAGGTGGTGTAGATCGGGATCATCGCCCTGCCCGCCAGCACACCCAGCAAACATCCCAAAGCCGCGCCAGCAACCGCGATGATCAACAACAGTTTGGTGTAGTGGACGCCGACCTCTTTGTTCGTATAGCCAAAGGCTTTAAGCAAGCCGATCTCTTCCCGCTCGGCCTGCACGATGCGGCTGACGACGATGTACAGCAGAAAGGCGGCCACCGCGATGAACAGCGGCGGCACGGCGCGGGACATGGTTCTGAGGCCGCCGATCTCTTCGCTGACAAACCGGTCCGAGACCAGATCACTGCGCCCGTAGGCACCCGTACCGCCCCAAGGTTTCAGAACCCGATCCACGGCATCGATCACCGCCTGTTCAGACGCGTCGCGGGTCAGGGTGAACAGCGCCTGATTGAAAGCACCTGTCATATCATAAACGCTGGCAAGGGACGAATGGCGCATCCAGATCACCCCGTAACGGGCGGGGTCTGGCACCATCTCGCCAGCGGCAGCAACGAACAGATATTCTGGCGATTGGGCAAGGCCGACAATGCGGATGCGGCGCTGCGCCCCGTTCATCACCACATCGATCCGGTCGCCGATCCCATAGCCATGAGCCGCTGCGAAGCCCGACAGCAGCAGCGCCTCATCCCGATGGTTTTTGGCAGGCAGGCGACCCGCGGTCAGGAAGACGATGTTCTGGTCCTGTATACCGTTCTCGGGCAGTCCGACCGCTTGAGCCTGAATGGGAACCGGATCGCTTGGCACGTCGATCAGGGCGCTGCCCACCACCCTGCCCGAGACCCGCGCCACCCCCGGTATCGCAGCCAATCGCCCAAGCACTGTTTCGGGGACACGAACGGCGGTGGCGATGACCTCGGCCAGGGCGTTCCGTTCATAATAGGTGCGCCGCGTTTCCGTGAGCGAGGCCACAAGCCCCGACATCATCACCTGCAACATCACCCCCGTCGCGATGACCAGAATGATGGCGATGGCCTGCGTCTTGATCCGCCACAGATCGCGCAGCATTTTGCGATCAAGGGGGCTCACCATTCGATCTCCGCCGGTGGCAGTCGGGTCTTGTTCACCTCAACCCGCCCGATTTGTCCGTCCACCAGCCGGATCACCCGATGGGCCATGCCTGCGATATTCGCCGCATGGGTGACCATCAGAACCGTGGCGTTCAACTCTGCATTCACCTGATCCAGCACTTCAAGCACCGCACGGCCTGTGGCGCTGTCCAACGCGCCGGTAGGTTCATCGCAAAACAACACGTCAGGTTGCTTGGCGATGGCGCGGGCGATGGCGACGCGCTGCTGCTCGCCCCCTGAAAGCTGCGATGGGAAGTGATCCAAGCGGTGGGTCAGGCCAACAAGCTCTAACGCCCTTTGGGGCGGCATGGGGTTCTCGGCGATTTCTGTCACCAGTTCTACGTTCTCAAGTGCCGTGAGGCTTGGCATGAGATTATAGAACTGGAAAACAAAGCCCACATGCACGCGCCGGAACTTGGTCAGCCCTTCATCGGACAGGCTGCCCATATCAATATCGCGAAAACAGGCGGTGCCGCTGGTGGGCCGGTCAAGACCCCCAAGGATGTTCAAAAGTGTCGACTTGCCACTGCCCGAGGCACCAAGCATCACCACGATCTCGCCCTCGGGGATGTCCAGATCGACCCCGCGCAGAGCATGGACCGCCGAGTGCCCCTCACCGTAGCTTTTGGTGAGGCCGCGTGTGACAAAAGCCAAACCGTCTTTGTTCCTCACCCTGCAACCACCCATGCGCTGTGCGCTGTCCCCCGACAAAGGGGAGCGCCTTTAAACCTACCCCGAGAGTGTCGCATTAGGGGCTGTGGGGCTACCTTGATTCATATCAGCTTGCGGGCGACGGGAATAAACTTGCCGCAACGGTGCCCAATCGATGCGCGCCGCAATGGGAACACAGTGCGGAAACGCAAAACCCACCGGCAAGGTCTGCCGGTGGGATGCTATCAAAACCTTAGCGAAATCGCATTAAAGGAATTGCAGGTGCAGGTTCAGCGCAATCCCGATCAGGATCAATCCGCTAACCCATGCCATGCCTTCGCGCATGGCCCTTTGCCGGTTGATGACCCGCGTCATGGTCCCGCCCATATAGGCCACAACCAGATCAGACGGGATCGCGGTCAGAGGAACCAACGCGCCCAGTACCAACAACTGAAGCGTCACATTCTGCATGGAACCCTGCGGATTGCCCGCACTGATAAAGGGGGGCAAGAACAGCGCGAAAAAGAGGACCGTTTTGGGGTTCAGAACCTCGACCACGACGCCCTGCCAAATGATCGATCCAAGCGACTTTTTCCGCACCTCTTCCACGTTCAGCGTAACCTGCGCGTCGGCCCGTGCGCTGCGGATCATACCATATCCCAGCCAGACCAGATAGGCCGAGCCCACATAGCGCAGGCCGGTCACCAGCCAATCGGCTTGCTGGAATACCGCCGCCAACCCCAAGGCCGAGGCAATCGCCAGAATGATCCCGCCCAGACAAAGACCAAGGGCCGAGGCCAGCCCCGCCGCACGGCTTTGCCCTACAGTACGAGAAAGCACATATAGCATCGACGGACCGGGCGTCGCACTTAGGGCCAATCCGGCCAGCGCCACCGCAATCATCGCATCCAAAGTTGGCATAGGTTAACTTGTGCTCCTGTTCATTCTTTTTTCAAACGGGTTCTCGACGCTCTGGCTTTCGTCACCAGACGCGACCGCGCCCTGCTTTCTGAGATAGGGGAAATCCCGTATCAACATCCGCTCCAAATGGTCTCCTGCCCTAAAGGGCTCGTATCCGGAGGGTCTATCTGCATTTACCAATTCCGGGAAAGGCTGGATTACCGTGCTGTGGTTCGCCGCCACGAAATAGGGCATCGAGAACCGCTCGGGACTGCGGTTCGTCACCCGATGGGGGGTCGAGCGTAACAGACCGTTCGTCCAAGCCTCCATCATATCGCCGATGTTCACCACATAGACCCGATGGTCGACGGGAACGTCGATCCAGCGATCCTCGGCGGTCATGACCTGAAGGCCAGCGTTCCGCGTGTGAAGCAGCGTCAGACACTCGTAATCTGTATGGGCGCCCATGTTCACCGACTTGGTGTCCACCTGATCGTTGCGGCGCACATAGTGCAACAAACGCAACTGGGAAATCGGCTTGGTCATGTGATCGGTCATGGATCCGGGCGGCAGGCCCAGATGAAGTTCCAGCACTGTACTAACCAACCGACCCAGCGCCGATATCTGCCTGTAATACTCGGCTACCGTCTCTTTGAA
>JAYZYX010000029.1:0-10425 GCA_036139795.1 Pseudomonadota bacterium
CGGTTGCCGACATCTCGTCCTCGCCGCGAGCCTTGCGCTGTGCATTCAGAGCAGTGCGCAGGAAGGTCATGTTCGACACGCCGGGGATTTCCACGGGGTATTGGAACGCAAGGAACAGGCCTTCGGCGGCACGCTCTTCGGTTTCCGCTTCCAGCAGGTCAAAGCCATCCATGGTCGCGCTGCCGTCGGTCACTTCATAACCGTCGCGGCCCGACAGAACGTAGCTGAGCGTTGACTTGCCCGAGCCGTTCGGCCCCATGATCGCATGGACCTTGCCGGTTTCGACAGTCAGGTTCAGACCCTTGAGGATCTGCTTGTCCTCATCTTCCAGTTTGACGTGCAGGTTTTTGATTTCCAGCATATTTCTATTCCTTCACAGGTCGGATCAGCCAAGCACCACGGCGGTGCCCGAGGCCGAGACCATCAGCATGTTGTTGATTACTTCGTAGTCCAGATCGACGCCGACCACTGCATTCGCACCCATGGCGCGTGCGCGGTCTTCCAGTTCGGCCAGAGCGGTTTCGCGGGCTTCGGCCAGCGATTTTTCATAGGCGCCGGACCGGCCCCCGATAATGTCGGTGATGCCCGCAAAGATATCGCGGAACACATTGGCGCCCAGAATAGCCTCGCCGGTGACGATGCCTTTGTAGTCAGCAATCTGGTAGCCTTCGACAGATGGGGTCGTGGTAACGATCATTGGACTTCCCTTTGTGTCATGCGGGGGCACCCTGCCCCCACTAGATTAACCGACAGACCCTTCCAGCGAGATCGCCACAAGCTGCTGTGCTTCCATAGCGAACTCCATGGGCAGGGCCTGAAGCACCTCTTTACAGAAGCCGTTCACAACCAGTGCCACGGCCTCTTCCTCGTCCATGCCGCGCTGGCGGCAGTAGAACAGCTGGTCATCGTCCACCTTGCTGGTGGTCGCCTCATGTTCCACGCGGGCCGAGTTGTTGCGGACCTCGATGTAGGGCACCGTGTGCGCGCCGCACTGGTCCCCGATCAGAAGGCTGTCACACTGGGTATAGTTGCGCCCGTTCTTCGCTTTGGGGTGCATGGTGACCTGACCGCGATAGGTGTTCTGCGCCTTACCGGCACTGATCCCTTTCGAGACGATCCGCGACTTGGTGTCTTTGCCAAGGTGGATCATCTTGGTGCCGGTGTCCGCCTGCTGCATGTTGTTGGCAATGGCGATCGAGTAGAACTCGCCCTGGCTTTCGTTGCCGCGCAGGATGCAGGACGGGTATTTCCACGTCACAGCCGAGCCGGTTTCCACCTGCGTCCACATCACCTTGGCACGATCGCCACGGCAATCCGCCCGCTTGGTCACAAAGTTATAGATACCGCCCTTGCCGTTCTCGTCACCGGGGAACCAGTTCTGAACGGTCGAGTATTTCACCTCGGCGTCTTCTTCGATGATGATCTCGACCACAGCGGCGTGCAGCTGCGCAGTGTCACGCTGGGGCGCAGTACAGCCCTCAAGATACGACACGTAGCTGCCCTTGTCCGCGATGATCAGGGTACGCTCGAACTGGCCGGTGTTCTCCGCGTTGATACGGAAATAGGTGGACAGTTCCATCGGGCAGCGCACACCAGGGGGCACATACACGAACGAGCCGTCCGAGAACACAGCGCTGTTCAGCGTGGCGTAAAAGTTGTCCGAGGCCGGCACGACGCTGCCCAGATACTTTTTCACCAGTTCGGGATGCTCTTTGATCGCTTCCGAGATCGAACAGAAGATGACACCCGCCTTCTTCAGTTCCGCCTGAAAGGTGGTCCCGACCGACACCGAGTCAAACACCGCGTCCACAGCAACCTTACGGCCTTCTGCGGGGGCATTCTCAGCGCCTTCTATACCGGCAAGGATCATCTGCTCTTTCAGCGGAATACCCAGCTTTTCATAGGTTGCCAGCAGCTTGGGATCGACCTCGTCCAGCGACTTGGGCTTGGTCTCCATGCTCTTGGGACGCGCGTAGTAGTACTGGTTCTGGAAGTCGATCTCGGGGTAGTTGACCATCGCCCAATCGGGCTCTTCCATCTGCTGCCAGCGTTCAAAGGCCGACAGACGCCATTCGGTCATCCACTCGGGCTCATCGTTCTTGCTCGAGATCAGACGCACGATATCGGGGTTCACGCCTTTGGGGGCGTATTCCATCTCGATATCGGTGTCCCAACCGTATTTATAGGCACCGCCCATCGCACGGACGGTCTCGACGGTTTCCCGATCCACGCCCTCGCGGATCTCTTCATCCAAGGTTGCCATTGGCGTCCCTCCTGTTCGCATCTCTCTCACGCCGCACGGGCGCGAAACTTCTTGAACTGCTTGCTCCACGCATCGGCAAAGCGCAGCACATCCTCTTCTGTCGTCGCAGGGCCAATGCTCACGCGGATCGCTCCGCTGGCGGTGGCCTCATCATAGCCCATGGCCCGCAGCACGCGGCTGGCCCGCACCTTGCCGCTGGAACAGGCCGACCCCGCACTCACAGCAAAACCGGCCAGATCCATCTGCATCACCTGCGTCTCGCCTTTCCAGCCGGGGACGGCCAGAACAGTGGTGTTAGGCAGCCGTTCGGCCCCTTTCCCCACCAAAATAAGCGAGTCAGATACATCTTCCAGAGCGTTTTCTAGAATATTTCTAATTTCCGCAACCCGCTCCCAAACACCATCGGCCAAATCCCGTGCCGCAGCTTCCGCAGCCGCGCCAAAACCTGCCATGCCGATGACATTCTCGGTCCCCGAGCGCCGCCCCATTTCCTGACCGCCGCCCTTGATGCGGCTTTCCACATCCAGACCGCGCCGCAGAACCAAAGCGCCAATGCCCTTGGGGCCACCCAGCTTATGGGCCGAAACCAGCCCCATCTGCGCACCGCTCCAGTTGAAAGCGAAAGGCACTTTACCAAAGGCCTGCGTCATATCACTGACCGCCAAACCTTCGGGCAAGCGCTGAAGCACGCCGGTTTCGGAATTGGCCAGTTGCAAAACACTGCGGCTAGGATCGCTCACCGCAACCGCCCCATCGCCCGAGACCGGCAAAGACGGATCGACCCATGAAACTACTGCATCATGTTCCACATCTGCGCCCAGAAACCCGCGCCCCGCACAGGCCAAAGCGGCCGCTTCCGTCGCGCCAGAGGTAAAGACAACATCGGCCCCATCCGCTCCCAGCGCCGCAGAGACCTGCGCCCGCGCCTTCTCGATCAAAGACTTCGCCGCACGGCCCTCCGCATGAACGCTGGACGGATTCCCAAGCACATCCATCGCGGCAATCATCGCCTCACGCGCCTCGGGGCGCAAAGGCGTCGTCGCATTCCAATCCAGATAAACGCGCCCCATCATGCGGCCCTTTCATCTTGGAAAAAATACCTCGGGGGAGCAGCGCAGCTGCGGGGGCAGCGCCCCCATCCGTCGCGCATCACTCGTCCACCACATCAAACAGGCTCGGCACCGCCGGACAGGGGGCCAACTGGTTGCTGATCAAATCCTGCAAACGGGTCTGGTGCAGAAAGACGTAGACATGGGCGCTTAGCCCTTCCCAAAGGCGGTTTGACAACGACTGCGCCCGCGATCCCGACAAGGCTCCGGACGCGCCAGCGCCTTTGTGCATCGCACTCACGGTCTCATCCACAGCGCCTAAAACATCCACCACCCGAATCTCGGAAGGAGAGAGCGCAAGGCGGTAACCACCACCGGGACCGCGCACAGACTCCACCAGCCCCGCACGGCGCAGCTTCACGAAAAGCTGCTCCAGATAGGGCAATGAGATGTCCTGACGCTTTGAAATCTCGCTCAGCGTCACCAGATCCTCAGAAGGCTGAAGGGCCAGATCGACCAGCGCAACCATGGCATAGCGGCCTTTTGTGCTCAGTTTCATGTCATCTTCCCCTGCGAATACATTGACGGGTGGCCCGTCAAGCCTTAGATCGCTTACACCTTCCCCGACACCCTGTCGGGATTTAGAACCTTTCTAAGGTGGCCGATCATTTTCGTCAAGAATTGACATGCCCCTTTTGAGCAGGAGTGCCAAGGACCTATGCCCGAGGTCATTTTTCCCGGACCCGAAGGCCGCCTCGAAGGCCGCTATCATCCTCAAAAAGATCGTGATGCCCCGATTGCCATCGTTCTTCATCCCCACCCGCAATTCGGCGGGACGATGAACAACAAGGTTGTCTACAACCTGCATTACGCCTTCTACAACATGGGCTTCACTGTCCTGCGCTTCAACTTCCGTGGCGTCGGCCGCAGCCAAGGTGAATACGATCAGGGCGTGGGCGAATTGTCCGATGCCGCATCGGCGCTGGACTACCTGCAGTCGATGAACTCGAACTCCAAGCATTGCTGGGTTGCCGGCTTCAGCTTCGGGGCTTGGATCGGCATGCAGCTTCTGATGCGCCGCCCCGAGATCACCGGCTTTGTCAGCGTCGCACCGCCTGCCAACATGTATGACTTCAGCTTCCTGGCACCCTGCCCCAGCTCTGGTCTGATCATCAACGGCACTTCGGATCGCGTGGCGCCCCCTGCGGACACCCATACCCTTGTTCGCAAGCTGCAAGAGCAGAAGGGCATCACCATCACCCACGAAGAGATGCAGGGCGCAGGCCACTTCTTCGAAGAGCCGCACATGGAACCGATGATCGACCACGTCACCGGCTACGTGAAGCGCCGCCTGACCGAGAACAGCCGTTAATCCATGGCGATTACGGAAGATCTCGCAGACGCGCTGGCCCGCGATGTGATCGAAGCCATGGAGGCGCTCGGAGACGAGCGCCTTCCTGACGAAGTGGCCGCGGTGATCGCCGCCACCTCGCCCACCACCGAAGAAGCGTTCCGCACGGCTGTCCGTGTCCGGATCGCAGAACGCCGCGCCCGCAAGTTTCTGGAACAGAAACTAGCCGACGCCGCAGCAGCGTTGGAAAAATGACTCAAGACCGGATTTCAGCCCAGCTGGCCTTTCTGACCGAGGCCGACCGGCTGAAGTCCATCCAGCGCGCCACCACCCTTTGCGATGCCTCGCGCCGTGAAAACTCTGCCGAACATAGCTGGCACATCGCCCTTTACGCTCTGACCTTGGCCGAACATGCGGAACGCCCCGTCAACATCGGACGCGTGATCCAGATGATCCTGCTGCATGATATCGTCGAGATTGACGCAGGCGATGCCCCCATCCACGGCGGCCCCGATCCGGCTATTCAGGCCATCAAGGAACAAAAAGCTGCCGACCGCATCTTTGGCATCCTGCCTGCCGACCAGCGCGACCACTACCGCGCCCTCTGGGAAGAGTTCGAAGCCGCCGAGACCGACGACGCCATATTCGCCAAATCCATCGACCGCGTGCAGCCTCTGATCGCCAATCTGGAGACCGGTGGCGGCAGCTGGATCGAATATGATGTGACCGCGCAGCAGCTTGAAACCCGTGTCGGGGTCAAGGTCCGGCGCGGCGCGCCCAAGGTCTGGCAAGCCTTGAAACAGCGCATCGACAGTTGGTTTGCTGAAAATCGGGGCTAGGCGCGGAAATTCCGTATACCGTCGTATACCGATTATTCCATCTGGTAAAAACTTCCGCTATATTGCCGCCAGAGACTCACTCAGGCGGAAGGCCCCCCAATGTCGAAAATCAAGGTAGCCAACCCGATCGTCGAGATGGACGGCGACGAGATGACCCGCATCATCTGGCAGTTCATCAAAGAAAAACTGATCCAGCCCTATCTGGATCTGGACCTGCTGTATTACGATCTGGGGATCGAAGAGCGGGATCGCACCAACGACCAGATCACCATCGATGCCGCCGAAAAGACCAAAGAGGTCGGCGTTGCGGTGAAATGTGCCACCATCACCCCCGATGAAGCGCGGGTTGAGGAATTCGGGCTCAAGCAGATGTGGCGCAGCCCGAACGGCACCATCCGCAACATTCTTGGCGGTGTGGTGTTCCGCCAGCCGATCATCTGCCAGAACGTGCCCCGTCTGGTCCCCGGCTGGACCCGTCCCATCGTGATTGGCCGCCACGCCTTTGGTGACCAGTACAAGGCGACGGACTTCAAATTTCCCACTGCGGGCAAGCTGACGATGAAATTCGTGGGCGAGGATGGCACCGTCATCGAAAAAGAAGTCTATGACGCCCCTTCGGCCGGTGTGTTCATGGGGATGTACAACCTTGATGCCTCGATCATCGACTTCGCGCGGGCCTCGTTCAACTACGGTCTCTCGCTGGGTTGGCCGGTCTATCTGTCCACCAAGAACACGATCCTCAAGCAATATGACGGTCGCTTCCTGGAACTGTTCCAGCAGGTCTTTGACGCGGAATTTGCGGATAAATTCAAAGAGGCGGGCATCTGGTACGAACACCGTCTGATCGACGATATGGTTGCCTGCGCCATGAAATGGAACGGCGGCTTTGTCTGGGCCTGTAAGAACTATGACGGCGACGTGCAGTCCGACACCGTCGCGCAGGGCTATGGCAGCCTTGGCCTGATGACCAGCCAGCTGATGACCCCCGATGGCAAGATCGTCGAGGCCGAGGCCGCCCACGGCACCGTCACCCGCCACTATCGCCAGCATCAGGCAGGGCAAGCGACCTCGACCAACTCGACCGCGTCGATTTTTGCATGGACCGGCGGCCTCAAGCACCGCGCCAAGCTGGACGACAATGCCGAGCTTAAGAACTTTGCCGAAACCCTAGAACGCGTGGTGGTCGAGACCATCGAAGCGGGCGATATGACCAAAGATCTGGCACTGCTGGTTGGTCCAGATCAGGGGTGGCAAACCACGACGGGGTTCTTGGACAAGATCGACCAGAACCTGCAAAAAGCTCTGTCGTGATCTGAGGAACGTCGCGCAACGCATTGTTACAAAATACAAATAGCAATGCATGCGTAAATGCATAGATTGGCGCCCGTCTCAAAACGGGCGCCATTATTTTTTGCATAGATCAGAATTTACGCTGCGGTGCGGCAAAATTTCACTTGATTAGGTCAGTATTGCTGCCATATGTGGAAACCATGCCCGCATCTATTCATATCCCCCCGTCACGACAGAAGCATTCGCTGCTAGAAGACCTTCAAGGTCTGACCATCGGCCTTGTGACCACCTCGATCGGCCTCAGTTTCCTGACGCAACTGGGGTTCATCACCGGCCAGACCGCCGGCCTTGCGCTGATCATCAGCTATCTTAGCGGGGTCAGCTTCAGCTGGGTGTTCTGGTTGATCAACATCCCCTTCTACATTGTCGCGTGGTTCTACATGGGGCGCGAATTCACGATCAAATCCGCAATCAGCGTGTCGATCCTGTCGGTGCTGATGGCCCATGTGCCTGCCCTGATGCCGTTCAACGGGTTGAACCCCGTCTTCGGCACCATCGCCTTTGGTATCCTGACGGGCTTTGGTCTGCTGGGGGTGTTCCGGCACAAATCATCCCTTGGCGGGCTTGGCGTGATTGCATTGATGGCACAGGAATTCTTGGGGATCCGCGCGGGCTACGTGCAGCTTGGCTTTGACGCGATCCTCTTCGGCGTCTCGTTCTTTCTGTTTGAGCCGCGCGTGGTTCTGTTCTCGCTGTTCGGGGCGGTAATCCTGAATGGGGTGATCGCCTTTAATCATCGGCGCGACCGGTATATCGCGGGCTAAACCTTTTCAAAGCAGAGATTCCCCATGTCCGAGCCGCATAAGACCATCAACCACACCGTCCTAGAAGACAGTCAGGCCTTTGCGCTTGGCACGACCATGTGTTCGCTGGGGCTGTTGCTGCTGACCAATATGGGGCTGATCACGGGCCAGACTGCAGGTCTTGCGGTGCTACTCAGCTATCTGACCGGCTATTCCTTCGGGCTTTTGTTCTTTCTGGTGAACATCCCGTTCTACGTGCTGGCATGGCTACGTATGGGACCGCGTTTCACGATCAAGACCTTCATCGCTGTGGCGCTGCTGTCCTTCATCGCGGACGCCCTGCCGAACTATATCCGGATCGAGCAGATCGATACGCTGGTCGGCACGCTGGTTATGGCGGGCGTCACCGGTCTGGGCCTGATGGTGCTGTTCCGTCACGGAGCATCCTTGGGCGGGATCGGAGTTCTGGCTTTGTATTTGCAGGATAAAACCGGATTTCGCGCCGGTCACACGCAGCTGATCTTTGACGGCGGCCTGTTCACAGTTGCCCTGTTCGTCATGCCGCTGCCAACGGTGCTGTATTCGCTGCTGGGTGCGGTGATTGTGAACCTGATTATCGCCACCAACCACCGCCGCGATCGCTATATCGCGCTTTAAGCGACCTTGCGCGCCCGATGCAGATCGGGCGCGAAGACCCGCTCTTGGCAGCCGTCCTTGCTGAATTCCAGCCAGCAGCCTTGAGGCACCTCTTTCCAATCGCTCTCGCCATTTTCCAGCGGCTCGGACACCACAGCCCAACCATTGCGGCTGTCCGACCAGCGGTAATAGAGCGACGGCGCATTGCAGTCCGAGGCATAGCGCACGGCGAACAGGCGCTCTCCGTCCGACAGGGCCGCAGCAAGGCGCATGTGGGGCAGCGCCCCCTGCTCTTCCGAGATGGCTTGCAGACGGGCAACCGCCACGGACATGGCGCTATGGGCGCAGGTATCCAGACCTTCGGCCATTGCGATCAGGAACAGTGCCTCGCTATCGGTGGCACCGCGGCGCTGATCGTACATGCGGTCGGGGATCATCATGTCCACCCGCTTGCGAATACGGTCAAAACCGCCGATTTGCCCGTTGTGCATAAAGCTCCACCGGCCCACAGCAAAGGGATGGCAGTTGTTGCGGCTGGTCGCCGATCCGGTCGAGGCCCGCACATGTGCCATGAACAGATGGGACTGCACCTGATAGGTCAGCGACCGCAGGTTCGGATCGGACCATGCAGGGCTGACATCGCGGTAAAGGCCGGGCTCGGGGCGTTGATCGTACCACGCCAGACCGAAGCCGTCGGCGTTGATGGCCGTCGAACATTGGATCGCGCAGTGGGACTGATGGACCAGTGAATGGTTCGGGTCCGTGACCACTTCGGAAAGGAAGATCGGATCGCCAATGTAAGCCGCCCAACGGCACATGAGGTTACCTGCTAATTGTTATTTTCGATTGGGCGATAGGATACGCCCCTTGTCGCACCGCAGCAAGTAGCCCCAACGTGGCAAAGACCACCTCTTTTTGAGAGGTCCCAGCTTATGGACAAGGCCCCCGCGCGGCGATAGACAACGTTGACGCTTGGCCCAAGCCAGAACGAAAGAGACCACATGCCTTCGCTGAACGATATTCGCTCGACCTTCCTCGACTATTTCGCAAAGCAGGGACACGAGGTAGTGCCCTCGTCGCCCCTGGTTCCGCGCAACGACCCGACGCTGATGTTCACGAACTCGGGCATGGTGCAGTTCAAGAACTGCTTTACCGGTGTTGAAACCCGCGATTACGTGCGTGCCACCACCGCGCAGAAATGCGTTCGCGCAGGCGGCAAGCACAACGATCTGGACAACGTGGGCTACACCGCTCGTCACCACACCTTCTTTGAGATGCTGGGGAACTTCAGCTTTGGTGATTACTTCAAGACCGAAGCGATCCCCTTTGCCTATGAGTTGATCACCAAAGAATTCGGCATCAATAAAGACCGCCTTCTGACCACCGTCTATCACACCGATGACGAAGCGTTCGAGATCTGGAAGAAGGTCGGCGTTCCCGAAGACCGCATCATCCGTATCGCGACCAGCGATAACTTCTGGCAGATGGGGCCGACCGGTCCTTGCGGCCCCTGCACCGAGATTTTCTACGACCACGGCGATCACATCTGGGGTGGCCCTCCGGGTTCGGCGGATGAGGACGGCGACCGCTTCATCGAAATCTGGAACGTCGTTTTCATGCAGAACGAGCAGTTCGAAGACGGCACCATGAAGGCGCTGGACATGCAGTCCATCGACACCGGCATGGGTCTGGAGCGTATTGGCGCCCTGCTGCAAGGCAAGCATGACAACTACGACACCGACCTGATGCGCAGCCTGATCGAGGCCAGCGCCGAGGTCACCGATGGCGCACCTGACGGGGACGGCAACGTCCACCACCGCGTGATCGCAGACCACCTGCGTTCGACCTCGTTCCTGATTGCCGATGGCGTCATGCCCTCGAACGAAGGCCGTGGATATGTGCTGCGCCGCATCATGCGCCGCGCCATGCGTCACGCGCACCTTCTGGGTGCGAAAGATCCCGTCATGCATAAGCTGGTTCCCGCACTGGTGCGCCAGATGGGTGCCGCCTACCCCGAACTGGGTCAGGCTCAGGCGCTGATCGAAGAAACGCTGGAGCTGGAAGGAAAGCGCTTTATCACCACGCTGGATCGCGGCCTGAAGCTGCTGTCCGACGAAGTGGCTGGCCTGCCCGAAGGCGCGCCCCTGCCCGGCGATGCGGCCTTCAAGCTGTACGACACCTACGGCTTCCCGCT
>JAYZYX010000030.1:0-12795 GCA_036139795.1 Pseudomonadota bacterium
GGCGGGAACGGTGATCGTTGATACCTCGACCGTGGAATACAACGCGACGGTGGATATGGGGAACCGGTTAGAGGCGGCGGGTTTCCCGTTTTTGGATGCGCCTGTGTCGGGTATGCAAAAGCGGGCCGAGGACGCGACGTTGACCATGATGATCGGCGGGGATCGTGATCTGGCCACAGTGCTAGAGCCGCTGATGGCCACGATGGCCAACAAAGTCCTTTATATGGGGCCGCGCGGGGTGGGGCAGTTGACCAAGCTGATCAACCAGCTGCTTTTTGACATCAACATGGCCGCCTTGGCGGAAATCCTTCCGGTCTCGGTGAAGCTGGGGTTGGACCCCGAACAGATGGCCGAGGTGGTCAATTCTGGCTCTGGTCGCAGCTTTGCTTCCGAATTCTTTCTACCCAACATCCTGAACGGCGTCTTTGACCAGGGCTATCCCATGAACCAAGCCTATAAAGACCTGATTTCAGGGGCTGAACTGGGGGCGCGGCAGATGGTGCCGATGCCTGTGCTGGGGGCTGCGACCGCCACCTACCAGCGGGCGCTGCTGGAAGGTCTGGGGGATCAGGACAAAGGCGCCATGATCAAAGTTTTCGAAAATCTGTTGAATGTCGCGTTCCGCAAGGCCCGCGAGGGAGAGCAAAAATGACCGATGAACAGGGACTTCGCAAAGGTCTGACCAACTACGGTGACAAGGATTTCGCGATCTATCTGCGCCGGTCCTTTGCCCGCTCGATGGGGCTATCGCGGGAAATGCTGGACAAACCGATTGTCGGCATCGCTATGACCCCTTCTGGGTTCAACAACTGTCACCGCTCGATGCCGGAACTGGTGGATGCGGTCAGTCGCGGGGTGCTGGCCGCAGGGGCCTTGCCGCGCCCGTTCCCGACGATCTCGACCGGTGAGGTGTTTTTGAACCCCACTTCGATGGTCTACCGGAACCTCATGTCCATGGATACCGAAGAGATGGTGCGCGCACAACCGATGGATGCAGTGGTCCTGATTGGCGGCTGTGACAAGACCGTGCCTGCGCAGCTGATGGGCGCGGCCTCGGCGGATATTCCGGCGATCCAGCTGGTGACGGGGCCGATGTCCACCGGCCGCCATCGGGGCGAGCGTTTGGGTGCCTGCACCGACTGCCGCCGCTTTTGGGGTAAATACCGCGCCGGAGAGATCAAGCGCGATGAGATTGACATGGTCGAAGGGCGCCTTGCCGCGACTGCGGGCACCTGCGCGGTGATGGGGACAGCCTCAACCATGGCGATCATCGCCGAGGTGTTGGGTATGTCCCTGCCAGGCTCTGCCGCCATCCCTGCCGTGAACGCCGACCGCCTTGTCGCCGCCGAGGCGACGGGCGCCGCAGCTGTGGGCCTGATCGCAAATCCGATCCTGCCAAGTCAGGTGATCACCCGAAAATCGGTGGAAAACGCTCTGCGGGTGTTGATGGCGGTGTCAGGCTCGACCAACGCTGTGGTGCATCTGGCGGCGATTGCGGGGCGGCGGGGTATCCGGATCACCGATGATGTGCTGAACCGGATTTCAGATGAGACCCCAGTGCTGGTTGACCTGAAGCCTGTCGGCCAAGGTTATATGGAGGACTTCCACGCGGCAGGCGGCGTTGGCGCGGTCCTGCGCGAGATCAAGCATTTGCTGCATCTGGATACGATTGATGTCTGCGGGGTCACATTGGCCGACCGTCTAGCCGAACCGCTGGATTGGGTGGATCGCAAGGTGATCCGAGAGGCTACTTATCCGGTCTCGCCCGAGGGCGGGTTGATCGCGCTGTCGGGCAATATCGCGCCGGGTGGGGCGATCTTCAAACGCGCTGCTGCGACGCCCGAGTTGTTCGAGGTTGAGGGGCGCGCGGTGGTCTTTGAGGACTTGGAAGAATTGGCCAAGCGGGTGGATGATCCCGATCTGGATATCACTGCCAATGACGTGATGGTTCTGCGCAACGCCGGTCCCATCGCCGCCGGTATGCCCGAGGCAGGCTATCTGCCGATCCCGAAAAAGCTGGCACGGCAGGGGGTGAAAGACATCGTGCGGATTTCTGATGCCCGCATGTCCGGCACCGCCTTTGGCACCATTGTTCTGCACATGTCGCCCGAAGCCGCCGTGGGCGGGCCTTTGGCAGCGGTGCGCAACGGGGATCGCATCCGCCTGTCGGTGAAGGAAAAGCGGATCGAACTGCTGGTCGATGATGCCGAAATTGCCCGCCGGATGACAGGCCACACCGCGCTCGAGGCTCCCAAACGCGGCTACCGCGCTCTTTATGCAACCCACGTGCTGCAAGCGCCCGAAGGCTGTGATTTTGATTTCCTTGTCCATGAGGACCTGCTGCCGGCCAAGCCCGAGTAAGCACCGGAGAGACCAGAATGAATCTGTTTACCAAACTTCAGGCGGCCGAGGCCGCCGGATCGCCCCTGCGCATCGGAATGATCGGCGCGGGCAAATTCGGAACCATGTTTCTGGCGCAGGCTTTGCGCATTCCCGGCGTGCATCTGGTCGGAGTGGTGGATCTTCGGGTCGAAACAGCCAAGTCGAACATGCGCCTTGTGGGCTGGGATGAGACCCAGTTTGCCGCCGCGTCCTTGGATATGGCCGCCAAGACTGGCACGACCTATGTGGGCGACGACTGGCAGGCGCTGGTGGCCCATCCGGCGGTGGATATCATCATCGAATGCACCGGTAATCCGATGGCCGCGGTCGAGCATATCCTTGCCGCCTTCGACAATGGCAAGGACGTGATCAACGTCACCGTTGAGGTCGACGCCTTTGTTGGCCCCGCCTTCGGACGGCGTGCGGCGCAGGCGGGGGTGATCTACTCGATGGCCTATGGAGATCAGCCCGCGCTGGCCTGTGATCTGGTGGATTGGGCGCGGACTTGCGGCTTTCCTGTGGTGGCGGCGGGGCGGGGCCACAAATGGCTGCCTCACTACCGCCAATCTACGCCGGATACGGTGTGGGACCATTGGGGTCTGACCCGCGAACAGGCCGAGCGTGGACGCCTGAACCCCAAGATGTTCAACGCTTTTCTTGACGGGTCAAAACCCGCGATTGAAAGCGCGGCGATTGCCAATTGTTGCGGTCTGGACGCGCCAGAGAGCGGTTTGGTCTTCCCATCCGGCGGGATCGACGACGTGCCCACCCTGATGCGCCCTGTCTCTGAGGGCGGCGTTCTGGCCCGTAAGGGAATGGTAGATGTGGTCTCTTGCCTGACGCCAGAGGGCCAGCAAATTCCCCATGACATCCGCAAAGGGGTTTGGGTCTGTTTCGAAGGGGATACCGAGTATCTGCGCAACTGCTTTGAGGAATACAAAGTCGTGACCGACCCCTCGGGCCGCTACATGTGCAACTACAAGCGTTGGCACCTGATCGGATTAGAGCTTGGCGTGTCGGTTGCCTCAATTGGACTGCGGCGCGAGGCGACAGGCGTGGCCACCGATTTCCGCGCTGATGTGGCAGCCATAGCCAAACGTGATCTGGCCAAGGGCGAGGTGCTGGATGGCGAAGGGGGCTTTACCGTCTCGGGCGGGCTGCGGCCTGCGCGGCAGTCGGTGGCCGGTGGCTATGTACCGCTTGGTCTGGCCCATAACGTGACTCTGATCCGGCCTGTGGCAGAAGGCCAACCTGTGACATGGAGCGACGTACAGATTGACACATCCTCTGCGGCCTACAAGCTGCGCCGCGAGGTCGAGCATGCGCTGACCGAGGGGGGCTGAGATGGAACACATCGCCTCGCGGCGGCTTGGCGCGATCACAACGGCGGGGCGCGACCTGTCCCGACCTGAAAGCGTGCTGGCAACGGCGCGGGGCGATATCTTTGTCTCGCACAAGGGGTATGGGGTGGCGCGCATCCTACCTGATGGGCGGCAGTATCTGCTGGCCGGTCCGACCCAGATCGGCGGCCTGCCAGTGGTGCCCAACGGGATTGCCCTGCGGGCCGATGGCAGCTTTCTGGTGGCCAATATCTCGGATGCGGGCGGGTTGCTGCAGCTGGATGCGGACGGCTTGCGCCCGTTCCATAGTTGCGCGGCCAGCGGCCCGCCGCCCCCCGTCAACTTTGTCACGTTGGACGCGCTGGGGCGGATCTGGTTCTCGGTCAGTTCGACTTGTCGGCCACGGCATCTGGCCTATCGGCGCGATGTGCGGAATGGCTATGTGGGGGTGATCGATGACAAGGGGATGCGCATTGTCCTCGAGGGGCTGCATTACACCAACGAAATCCGCCCCGATCTGGCCAGCGGCTGGCTGTATATCGCCGAGACCTTCGGGCAAAAGATAACCCGCGTGCGGCTGGATGAGAGGGGCCTTCATGGCCTGCCTCAGACCTTTGCGACGTTGCCACGCGGGGCGTTTGTCGATGGCATCGCGCTGGACCGCGAAGGGGCACTGCTGTGCGCCTGCATCGTCTCGAACGAATTGATCCGCGTGACGCCCGATGGCATGTGGTCCATTCTGCTGACCGAGCGGGACGACGCGTGGGTCGATCAGGTTGAGGCTGCGTTGGACGCAGGCACCATGGGGCGGGTCCACTTCGACACCGCGCCCACGTGGGTGCTGCGCAATATTTCCAGCTTGGCCTTTGCGGGTGATGGTCTGGACCGGATACTGTGTGGCAATCTTCTGGGCGGCAGCCTGCCTGCGTTGTCGATCGGCATCGAAGGGCAGGCACCGCTGCATTGGAATGTGGATGTCCCTTTGTGGGGCAAGGCCTTCTAAACGGGTTTGGAGTGTGGTTTGACCTTTGATTTGCAGTCTTTGCTGCTGTTTAAATCCGTCGTTTCTTGCGGCAGCATCGCAGGCGCGGCTGAAATGCATAACATTGCCGCTTCAGCAGTCAGTCGGCGGATTGCAGATCTGGAAATCCAGATCGGCACAGCGTTGCTGTACCGCCAACAGCGGGGCGTTGCCCTGACCCCCGCAGGCGAGGAATTTCTGACCCACGTCACGGGTCTTAGCAATCGTCTGGTCCGGATGGAGCAGGCGATGGAAGATTTCTCGGACGGTCTGCGCGGGGTGGTGCGCATCGCCGCGAACACCTCTAGCATCACCCAATTCCTGTCAGAGGATTTGGCCGCCTTTGTCGATGACTTTCCCGACGTGCGGATCAAGCTGGTCGAGATGTTCAGCACGGACGTGATTGCGCAGGTGCGACTGGGGCATGCGGATATCGGCATCTGCTCGGGCCTGACGGACCCCGGTGATCTGGAAGTCACGCTTTACCGCCGCGATACGCTGGTGCTTGCGGTGCCCGAAGGGCATGCGCTGGCGGGGCGGCCTGCGGTGACGCTGGATGATATTCTGGATCAGGATATTGTGTCTTTGCAGGACGGTAGCTCGATCCAGGGATATGTGGATGCGCAGGCCGAGGCGCAGGGGCGTCTGCCCAAAACCCGCGTTCAGGTCATGAGCTTTGACGGCGTTCGCCGCATGGTCGAGGCCCATCTGGGTGTCGCGATCCTGCCCCACGGGGCGGTGCTGGATGCGGCACGGGATAGCAAATTAACAATGGTGCCGATTGATGAGCCGTGGGCCGACAGAGAGCTGCTGTTGGTCCGCAAACCGGGCCAGCAACAAGGCCGGGCCTGCCAGATGATGTTCAACTACCTGACGGGCCAGCCACGAAAGGAAGACCGCCAATGATTAAACTGAAAGCATTGGATCACCTTGTGCTGACCGTCGCCAGTATTGAGGCCACCTGCGCCTTTTACAGCGACGTGCTGGGATGCGATGTGATTACCTTTGGCGAAGGGCGCAAGGCGCTGGCCTTCGGGGCGCAAAAGTTCAACCTGCATGAGGTGGGCCATGAGTTCCTGCCCAATGCTCGTGTTGCCTGTGCAGGCTCGGCCGATCTGTGTCTGATCACCGAAAATTCGCTGGATGAGGTTGAGGCCGCCTTGAATGCCGCCGGAGTTCCCATCGAAGAAGGCCCCGTCCCGCGCACCGGCGCGACCGGTCCTTTGCTGTCGCTCTATATCCGCGACCCAGATGGGAACCTGATCGAGCTGTCAAACCGCACCTGACGCCCCCTTAGCACAGGGCCTTTCGCAGGTTGCGGATCGCCTCTGCGGGGACATGGTTGCCGGTCAGAAAGCCGCCTTCGTGGACCCAGTAGGATTGCTCGGGGGTGTCGCAGTTCAGTTGCAGCACCCCGAAGAAGTCACCGCGTTTGCCGTCGCCCCTGATAAAGACCTCTTGAGCGCCGGGCAGAAGGCCGGGGCCTTCGGTTGGCGTGGCAAACCACTGTTGAAAATAGGGCGGGGGCAGATCGTAGGTGTCGTGCAGGATCAAAATGGTCTCGGCCCTTGCTGGCGAAGCCAGAGCAAGCAGAGTGGCGGCGACTGGCGCTATGTGGCGTGTCATCTTGGTCCTTTGGCTGCGTTTCCCTTCTGCTCAGCTTGTTGCAGGCCCCCGCGCCGATCAAGCTGTATCTGGGGGCTGAAATGCAGGCCCTAGGCGGTAAACCCTATCCGTCCATCACAGGGCTGAATCGGACGCAGCCCATTGATTCAGGAAATGAATTGGACCGTTTGGGGCGGGCGGCCGCATACTGCGCCCTATGACCCACACGCCTTTGCCCCTTCGGATGACCCGCTTTGACCCCGCCCGCAACATGGCGCGGTTTTATGCCATCAGCCTTGAGCCGACCCTGTTCGGAGAGGTCATGCTAGTGCGCAACTGGGGCCGGATCGGGACGCGCGGGCAGGTACTGACCCAGACCTTTGCGCAGGCAGATGAGGCGACCGAGGCGCTAAACACCCTGCACCGCCAGAAGGCCCGAAAGGGCTACAGCGCCCTAGCCCGCCAGTGACAGCCCGCCCTTGCGGCCAATCTCGGCGCGGATTTCGTTGATCAGCCCTTCCAGCGCCGGATTGTGGGTCTTGCGCGCCCGACGCACCACATAGCTAAGGCGCGGGGGCTGGGGCAGGCGGCTGTCGATCACCGCGATATCGGGGCTGACATAGCGCCCGTTCAGCAGGGCAATCCCAAGCCCCGCCTTCACCGCCGCCGAAATCCCCGCCGCGCTAGAGCATTCAAAGACTGTCTCCAGCACATCGCCTGCGTCTTGCCCGAAATCCATCGCCCATTTGCGGTAAAAACAGTTGGGATCATAGGACAGAAACGGCAGGGGGCCTTGGGCGGGCATCTCGAACTCGGGCGAGGCGACCCAGTGCAGGTCTTCCTGAAACAGCACCTCATCGGTGGGGCGGACCTCGTGGTCGAACATCTGCATGATGGCAAGGTCCAGCTCGCCCGCTTCTAGCTGTTCGCGCAGGATCAGGCTCATGCGGACGCGGGTGCGCACCGCGACTTGCGGGTGCAAGCGGCGAAAGCGGCCCAAGATGCGCGACAGGTCCGTGAGGGTGGTATCCTCGGTCAGCCCTAGCATGATCCGCCCTGACAGGTCCTTTTGGGCAAGGCTCAGCAGCGCCTCATCATGCATGGCCAAGATCTTTTCCGCATAGTCCAGTAGGTCCAGCCCCAGCGCGGTGAACATCGGCCCCTTGGGCCGCCGCGTCAGCACTGTCAGATCCAGACTGTCTTCTAGCCGCTTGATCTTGTGACTGACCGCTGACTGCGTCAGGCCAAGGGCCTCGGCCGCGCGGGTGACGCCGCCATGCTGCTTGACGGCCCGCAGAACGCGCAGGGCGTCAATTTCCAAACGTCGCGATTTCAGATCAGCCATCGGGTGTCCTTTCTGTTGCTCATTGACCATGCCTGCCTGCGCTATTTGCATCAAGCTTTGCGTGACAGATTTAGATGCTTGTCATTCTCATATCGATTTTTGTCATTCTACATCGGGCCAAGCCTGCCCCTATGTCGAAAGAGCATCTTATTCATGAGGCTCCCATGACCAGTATTGATACCATCAGAATTGCTCCCCGCGCTCAATCGCTGCTTTGGCCCGTCTTGGCGGGACTGTTGGTAATCGGGTGGAGTTCCGGCTACGTCGGCGTCCGTTACGCCAACCAAGAGGCCAGCGTGCCGCTGCTGCTGTTCTGGCGCACGCTGCTTTCAGGGGTGATCCTGCTGCCCTTCGCGCTGCTGATCGGGCCGCGGATGACATGGCGCGGGGTGCTGTCACAGATGGGGTTTGGCGTCGGCGCGGTCTACATCTACCTTGGCGGCTTTGCCCTAGCGATCGAGCAGCGCGTGCCCACGGGGCTGGTCGCCCTGATCGCTGACCTTTTGCCGCTGGCGATCGCTGTGATGTCCCAACCTGTATTGGGCGAGCGTCTGTCCAAGGCCCAGTGGGCAGGGACGGGTCTGGCTGTGATCGGCGTGTTGGTTGTCTGCTCGCACAGTCTGTCCGTGGGTGACGCACCGCTTTGGGCCTATGGGCTGACGATTGCGGCGATGTTGGTGTTTGCCGTTGTCTCCATCCTGCACCGCAGCCGCCGCGAAGGCGCGATGGCCGTCCATCAAAGCATGACTATCCACTGCCTGACCGGCGCGGTTCTGTTCGGTCTGACGTCCCTTTGGGTCGGTGACGGGCTGGCACCGCCGATAACTGGGGCCTTTGCCTTTGGCATGGGCTGGCTGGTTCTGCTTGGGACCTATCTGGCGTATTGGGTCTATTACACCTGCCTGCGCCTTTATCCGGCAGCACAGGTCAGCGCGGTGATCTACCTTTGCCCGCCGGTCACGATGCTCTGGGCTTGGGCCCTGTTTGACGAGCCGATCTCGGGCGTGATGATCATCGGCTTGGCCATTACGATGGTCGGCGTCGCCCTGACGTCTCGGGGCAAAGGCTAGGTTGCTATGAGGGGGGATCGGGATTGAAGGCAGGCACAGTTGAAGGGCGCTGGAAAAGCGCGCGGCTGTGCTATGCTGGCCTTGGAATCGATACCCCCTCCAAAGATCGTCCCGAACCGTTTGACCACCCGCGCCGCCGCATCGATGGGCAAACCAATTCAATGGCTTACTCAGCCTTCATTTTGTGGCAACGATACACGGTATTCCGGCGATCAGATGTGGGAGGGATTTCTGAAATGATCACAGAGATCGAAGACTATTTCAAAAAGGGCTGCGATCGCTGCGCGCGCTTTGCAACGCCGGACTGCTCCACACGCCTTTGGGCGGAAGGCTTGCGCGATCTGCGGCGGATTTGCTGTGACGCAGGTCTGGAAGAGACCGTGAAATGGGGGCACCCCTGCTACATGCACGCGGGGCGCAACATCGTCATCATGGGCGCGTTTCGCGGCGATTTTCGCCTGACCTTCTTCAATGCGGCCCTCATGACGGACCCTGAGCGGGTACTAGAGCGCTCTGGCCCGAACAGCCGCCATCCTGATGTTCTGCGGTTTGCGGACAACGATCAGGTCGTCGCGCGGGAACCCGTCATTCGCGCCTATCTGGCCGAGGCGATGGCCTATGCCCAAGAGGGCCGCAAGCCGCCACGGGACGACGTGGTGCTAGAGTTTCCCGAAGAACTGACCGAGGCGCTGGATGCAGACGCGGAACTGGCCGAGGCCTTTCACGCGCTGACCCCCGGACGCCAGAAAAGCTATGTGATCAACCTGCGCAATGCGAAAAAGCCTGAGACCCGAACAGCCCGCATCATCGGGTTTCGGGACAAGATCCTAGCGGGCAAAGGCGCATTGGACAGGTAGGCGAACAGACCATTTTCACCTGCAATCCGGCTTTGGCCGGCTCCATCAAGGAGAGTAAAATGCCAGAAATGATTACCTGCCTGTGGTATGACCACGGCGAGGCGCGGCGCGCGGCGGAATTCTACGCCAAGACCTTTCCCGACAGCAGTGTCGGGCGCATCAATGCGGCTCCGGGGGATTATCCCGGCGGGCAGGAAGGCGTTGAGTTGACGGTGGAATTCACCGTGCTTGGCCGCCAGTTCCTTGGCCTGAACGGCGGGCCGAATTTCACCCCGAACGAGTCCGTCAGCTTTGTCGTGGTGACAGAGGATCAGGCGGAAACCGACCGCTATTGGTCCGCAATTGTCGATAACGGCGGCAGTGAAAGCGCCTGTGGCTGGTGCAAAGACCCGTGGGGGTATTCGTGGCAGATCACGCCGCGCCGCTTGCTGGAACTGACCACCCATGCGGACCGAGACATCGCGAAACGCGCCTTCGAGGCCATGATGACCATGTGCAAGATCGACATCGCCGCATTGGAAGATGCGGTGCGCGGCGCCTAAGCGAAAGGACACCCCATGACCGATCAGACGATCACCATCGAGGCCATGGTCGCCGCCCCGCCAGCACGGGCTTGGCAGGCCTTCACCACACCTGATGACATCACCAAATGGAACTTTGCGTCTGATGACTGGTGCTGCCCCGGCGCAGAGGTCGACTTGCGGGTCGGGGGCCGCTATGCCGCGCGGATGGAGGCGAAGGATGGCAGCTTCGGCTTTGATTTCGAAGGCGTCTATGAGGACGTGGACCCGCAGAAGGCGGTGACATTGTTGCTGGGGGATGGCCGCAGGGCCAGAACCACCTTTGATCCTGTGGATGGTGGCACGCGGGTTCAGACCACGTTCGATCCGGAAAACACCAACCCTCTGGAGATGCAGTGGTTGGGCTGGCAGCAGATCTTGAACAACTTCAAAGCCCACGTCGAACGCAGCTGACGGTGACGCCTACCCTGAAACGCCAAAGCGCGATGGCCGGTTTTGCCCGCCACCGCGCTTTGTCTGTTTCTGACGATCAGCCCAAGGCATTACATCTCGCGCAGACCTTTCGACAGGCGGTCGATGGCATCGCCCATGGATTTGGTGGCGCTGTCCACTTCACCCACGCCTGCCAGCAGCTGCTCTGCCGAGGCGGCAGAGCGTTCAGAGGCCGCCTTCACCGTTTGCAGATTGTTGTTCGACACTTCCACGTTGGTCATCGTGCGGCGCATCCGCTCGGCGATCTGTTCGGTGGCCTTTTTCTGCTCATTGGTCGAAGAGGAAATATTTTGCGTCTGATCATTCACCTCAGAGATCAGGCTGGAGATTTCCTGGTTGGCCACCAGACTTTTCTGGATCAGCGAGGTGACCGCATCGATCTGTGCGGCAATCTCGGTTGTGGACTGGGTGGTCCGCGCCGCCAGTTTGCCGATCTCGCCCGAGAGCACCTTGAAGCCCGTGCCCCATTGGCCCGCATTCGCGGCCTCGATCCCTGCGTTGATCGACAGCAGCTTGGTCTGCCGCGCGATCTCTTCGATCAGGGTGACAACGCCCGCGATGTCGGCGGCGGCTTTGCTCAGGTCCTCGCCTGCCATTGACGCAATCTCTGCCTTTGAGGCCGAGACTTCGGTCAGAGAGGTGGTCTTTTCCACCGACCGCGACACGGTTTCCAAGGCGCTGGACAGCTCTTCGATGGCGACGGCAACGTCAGTCACATCGGCATTCACCTTCGACGTTCTGTTATTGACCTCGGTCACCTGTCTTTGCGTCTCTTGTGCGGCGCTTGCCAGTTCCGTTGACGCATCTCTGGCCTCACGAGATGTGCGCGACAGGGTTCCCAGAGATTGCATTGCCTCGGACGAGGCGATCTCGGTTACCTTGCGGATCGGGGCAAGTAGATAACGGGTCAGCAATGCCGCGCTAGCCGCGATGAGCAGAGCAAAAATCCCCATAGTTTTTAGAGATTTATCGCGTATCTGGTTGGACGATGACATGACCTCGTCATAGTCGATTTCGGAAACGATCTTCCAATCCAGACCATCCAGTTCAAGTTCATTCCATGTGGTCAGATGAAGGACATTCTCGGAATCCGGAACGACCTCTGAAACAGTGTCATTAGACAGAACAGCCTTTTCAATCGTGGGCTCGATCCGGTCACCGATAGAACGGCCCTCAAGTTAGGGATGGTTTGAGCGCAGCGCGCCATCGCCGGCCACTAGAAACGCCTTGTTTCTTGAGTCCGCTGTCTCTGATTTCGCGACCATCTTCGCGATCATGTCCAAAGGCAGCTGGACTGCAAAAATCCCCGCGAAATCCTCGCCCGCGCCAATCGAGAACAGTATAAAGGCCGCCTGATCCCCATAGGATGGCGCATAAGGTTCGAAATCGACAACAATGTGGGTCTGCGCACCTTTGTCTTTCAACATCTTCTGCGCCGCAACGCCAAAGGCCGTATCAGCGAAGGGGCCGTCAATCAGGCTGGTTCCGAAATCAAGTTCCTTGAACACCGAATAAACGATGTGGCCTTGTTCCGGCTCGATCAGGAAAATATCGTAAAAACCGTAGTTTTCTTGATATTCGCGGTACATCGGATGGATTTTGGCGTGAAGCCGTGAATAGCTGCTGCCATCATTCGCGGTATCCAGCAACTGCTTCTGGCCAATCGGGTGCGTGTTCTGCGCGATATACAGTTCCTGCAGCGCGATCGTCTGCGCATCCAGCTTCTTTTGCCACTCGGCAGCGGTTTGGGGCGTTGCTGACTTGGTGTTTTCTGCCTGATGCTTGTAGCGTTCTTTCAGGCTTTCGCTGGGTGCGGCTTCGACATTGCGTTTAAAGAGGTAGCCAGCGTTCTTGATCAGGGTTTTGATCTCTGCGGGCAACTCATCTCTGGCGGTGATAACCTCGCCAAAGTCGATCATGCTGTCAAAGTAGGAAGAAACGAATTTCCCTTTTTGAACCAAGCTGGATTCTGCTGTTCGGATCGCTTCGGTTCTGGAGAAGGTTTCAAGGTCATCAAGGTTAAGCTTGGAGACAACCGCTTTCATGGACTTGGTCTTTTCTGATCATTGTCCAATTCCTGCTTCATCGTGACTGGTTTCACGCCGGGGTCATCCCCAGCGCCAGCGCCTTCCACTCCACAAGCTGTCACCGGACGGACCAAT
>JAYZYX010000031.1:0-4968 GCA_036139795.1 Pseudomonadota bacterium
GTGATGATGTCTAGGGTCATGATGCTCTGCTTTGCTTAGGCGCTAAGTCCGGCGGGAGCCGGTGCGGTTTCGGGCGTGATCCCCAGAACCTTGAACAAGGTTCCCATTTCTTCGGGATGGGTCAAGCGGCGATGGGCAGCGATATGGTTTTCCAGCGGCGTGCCGGTCAGACGGGTGGCCAGCGCCTGAGCGCGGGCGGTGATGCCAAGGCGTTCCAGAAACAGCCCTTGGCCCGTCAGTCGGGTGTATTTGGCAGGCTGCGCAGCAAGGGCGATGGCCTCGAAATCCACGTGAGCGGTCAGGTCCGCTTGGCCGGGGTGGTCTAGCGGGTCGGCGAATTCGTGACGGCGCAGGGCTTGGAACGTGTCGCCCTGACTGCGCCAGTCGCCATAGTCGATGATCAGCGCAAGGCCGCCTTGCGCGGCGATGCGTTCCCCGATTTGGGCGGCAATGGCTTGCGCGGGGGCGCAGGTTTCCACCAGATCGCCGTCTTTTGTGTCCTCAAGCCGGTGAGCAAGGGCATCGATGGGGGCGGCGTCCGAGAGGCCGCGGGTCAGGCCGGTGTCCGAAGTGGTTACAAGGATTTCGCGCCACGCATCGCCGTCGCGCTGGAACTGGCGGATGGGTAGGGCATCAAAGAATTCGTTGGCCACAAGGAAAAGGGGCGCATCGTCGGGCAGTTCGCCCGCGTGGGTGTGCCATGTGGGATTGTAGCCTGCCAGACGGGCGGCTTGGGCGTGTTGCAGGGCGGGCGAGGCTTCGACCAGATGTAGATGCACCGCGTCATGAAAGCCCGGAACGCCTTTGGTGGCCCGCAGGATGTCAGCCATCAGGGACCCGCGCCCCGGCCCCAGTTCTGCCAGAGTGATCTTGGCCGGTGCGCCTTGGTCCAGCCAGCTTTGCGCAAGGCAGAGGCCGACCATCTCGCCGTACATCTGGCTGATCTCGGGGGCGGTGGTGAAATCGCCTTTGGCGCCCAAAGGATCGCGGGTGGTGTAATAGCCGTGCTTGGGGTGCAGCAGGCAGGTGGTCATATATTCGGACAGAGGCATCGGGCCGGTCAGGTCGATGCGGCTGCGGATCAGATCAAGCAGAGCGGTCATGCGGTCCCCTTGGTTCTGTGGCGGGCAATCAAGATCAGGCCCAGTCCGATGGCGACCATCGGCAGGGACAGAAGTTGCCCCATGCTCAGCCCGTAGTCCCCCCACCAGATGGCATAGCCGTAGGGATTGTCCACATAGAACTGCGCATCGGATTCCCGCGCCCATTCGACGATAAAGCGGGCGATGCCGTAGCCTGCGAAGAAGGCGCCTGCGATCTGGCCCGGACGGTGGGCAGCTTTGCGGCCCCACATCAGGAAAATCAGGATCAGGCCAAGCACCAACCCTTCCAGCGCCGCTTCATAAAGCTGGCTGGGGTGGCGGGGCAGACCATGGGGATCGGTTGGGAAGATCATCGCCCAAGGCGCATCGGTGGGACGGCCCCAGAGTTCTGCGTTGATGAAATTCGCGATGCGCCCCAGTAGCAGGCCCGGCGGCGCGGCAAGGGCCAGCGCATCGGCAGCAGAGAGCATCGGGATGGCGTGCTTGCGGCAGAAAAGGATGCCTGCGACGATGACCCCAAGAAGGCCGCCGTGAAAGGCCATACCCCCTTGCCAGACCATCGGGATCTCGGACGGGTTGGCCAGATAGTATTCGGGCTTATAAAACAGCACATACCCCAAGCGACCGCCAAGGATAACGCCGAAGATGATCCACGTCAGCAGCTCTTCGACCTGCGGCGGGGTCATGGGCGCGCGGCCCTTGGGCCAGAGAGCTGCGTTCTTGACGGCCATCACAACCAGTCGCCAGCCAATCAGCAGACCCACGATATAGGCCAGCGCATACCAGCGCAGAGCCAGCGTGAAGCTGCCAATCTGGAACGAGAAAATCTCGGGTGAAATTTCGGGGTACGGAATAAGCGCTAGCATGTGCGACTGTCTGCCTGTGTCTTTTGGGCGAAGTCAAGGTTGAGCCTGACCCCATTGCGCCCCATATAGGGTGCAAAGGTAACGCCGGAGAGACCCATGCAAACCAAAGGCAAGTTTTTCGACGATGTTTCGCAGCTGATGACCAATGCCATGGGCGTGGCTCAGGGTGCGCGACAGGAAATGGAAACCGCATTCGCCTCGACGATCGACCGCTGGATGGCCGATCGCGATTTTGTCACCCGTGAAGAGTTCGACGCGGTGCGCGCAATGGCCCAGAAAGCCCGCGAAGAGAACGAGGCTTTGAAAGCCCGTCTGGACGCGCTGGAAAAGGGCGCGGAATAACCTTTTCGCAAGGTTAGTCTGATTGACAGGAATGTTAGTTGACAGAGTTATCTGCAGTGAAGCGGGAAGAGGCGAGAGGACACGGGAAGACGTGGGATCGTCAATGAAAACAGGCGCTTAACGAAGGATCGTCAACGGCTGGCGGAAATTTCCAGTGACATTGCAGTAGGGCGATTTTGGGCAGTTTTTGCACATAACTGCGCCCTGCAGTTCCCAGAATGGCCGATTGGCCTAAGTCCTGTTAAATAAAGGTTAAATCACCGCAAAAGCCGCCTTTAGGGGCGGTTTTTTTGTGCCTCTGCAAGGTTTGAACTGGGAACTCGCGTTCCCAGTTTAGTTCTCAGTTCCCACTTAGCGATTACGCCTTAACTTTCAGTGGCTTACGAAAATTGCACCGCCGAAAAGCGGCGTTCAAACTGGGAACTGATTTTCGCCGAAATCGTGTCGTTTGTGGCCTTTAACTGGGAACTGAACAGCCCATTAACGGTCCATTGAAGGGGCGTTTTGATCCTGTTCAAGGCTGGGCTCTTCCTCTTCGGGGGGTGAGTTTGCGACATAGCGCACAACTCGCCCTCTGGCCTGAATGTATCGCGCCAGTCGCTGGTGCTGCGCCTTCGAGAGGACGAGGCCGCCGCCGCCGAGATCGGAACGTTCGGCGGCCTGCGACATGTCGAGGCAGGCTATCACGACGCCGATCACCTGAGTGCCCGAGCCGACCGTGTTCTTAACGACAAGCGGCCGCATGTCATCGAGCTCTGACGTGATCACCATCCCGAAGCTATCAGCGCTGATGTGGCCGAATGATGTGGTGATCCCTTCACGATATGCGCTGAGGACTGGGCCATCGTTCACATTCACCCTGGAACAGTCGATCAGCATCAGGGCACCCCGCGGGGCGCTGCGGGGCATGCTGTCGTCGATCGAGCGCAGCAGGTAGAGGTGTTCGATTGGCAGCGCCAGCTCGTTCACCCACTTCATGGACAGGGCAATCGGCGTCTGGGTCTCGCCAATGGCGTACTTATGGAACGGAATCGGGCGGTAGTTTGCAGAAGTGCTTAACACCTCGGCGTCCGTGTACCCTTTTGAATACGGCGCTGGGTCCTCTGCGAATGCTGCAAGGCCCTTAAGTGAGCTAAATTTATCCAGATCACGTGGCGTCACGTCCAGATACTTAAAAAGTGCAAGGACGCGATCAAGGCCAGGAATGCTTCCGGACTTGATGTTCCGAATCAGCGTGGTGTGACCCGCAACATCCAAAGATGCTTGTCGCGCTGAAACCCCTTTTTTCTCTAGGGCTTCATCGACTAGGCGCATCAGATCGCGGCCCACATTTGCGGAGAATTCGTCATCAAGAATCATGAGGGAATTTTCCCACATGAAGGCGAGGGAAAAAACACTTATCGACTTAGCGTATAAATTTACCTTGCATAGGGAAGGTAAATTTAATACCTTTGAGACATGGAACAGACAACTACGCAAAACCTGATCCGCTTAGCGGACGCGCTCACGGAGCATTTGGGTATCTCGCTTTGGCGGGTCTCAATGCGGGCGACGAATGATGGGAAGTTTTTTGGCCGCTTAAGTGGCCGGCACGATCCCGAAGGAAAGGGGCCTGCCGGATGCCGGCCGCCCACCGCCGCTAGGACGCTTCGCTGGTTCATCGAGAACTGGCCGGATGATCTTGCGTGGCCTGATGATCTGACTTGGGACTGCGAGATTACGTGGTCCCCTGAGAACCAGAAACTCTATCGGGAGCGCTTCGACGAATGACTGACGCCACCGATCACAGCTTTAGGGCGCGCACCTCCTCCCGAGCGTTGCCCTATGTCGCCAGGCTGCGCGCCGCCCCCTCAAAACTGCGCGCAGCCTGGATGGCCTTTGAAGATAGCTTCTGGGGCCAGTGTGTTGGGGGGCTGTGTTTGATGGTTTTGTTCGTGTCGTCACTTTTCATCCTCTGGGGAATTCAATGAAGATTACTAAACCCACCGAAATCACGATGGTCCCTGTGGACCAGATCAATATCGGGCAGCGTATTCGCCCGCTTGACCCCAAGGCCGTCGACGTCTTGAAGCAGTCTGTTCTTGAAGTTGGGCAGATCACGACCCCCATCCACGTCCGCAAGACCCGCGACGGATATGATCTGATTGATGGGCGTCACCGGCTGGAGGTGGCAACAGTCCTGGAGCATGGCGATATCGCTGCTCGTGTGTGGGCCTGTACTCAGGAAGAGGCGCGATTTCTCGAAGGCGATGCGAACCTGACCAATGCCCACTTGACGCCGCTTGATATGGCAGTGAACCTTGCCGAGCGCCGCCGCCTTTACCTTCGCCTGCATCCTGAAAAGGCACAGGGCTCAGCAGGGGCACTTGCGCGCCATGGTCGTGCAAGTGAAATTATGTCGTTTGCAGAGATGATGGGGACATTGCTTGGCGTTTCGGAGCGTCAGGTTCAGCGCATTGTTAGGCTGGGGGATAGCTTGTCTCCCGAAGAGGTCGAAGAACTTCGCCGTGCTCCGAAGCAGTTGGTGATGAATGATATCGCGCAGATTTCGAAGATAGGCGAACCTGATGAGCGTCAGTTCGTCGTGCGCGCCTTGGCTTCTGGTGAGGCGAAGGGCGTTGCCAAAGCCCGCAAGGCTTTCAAAGGCGACACGACGC
>JAYZYX010000032.1:0-2640 GCA_036139795.1 Pseudomonadota bacterium
AGTCGGTGGGACGGGATCGCGGACCAGTATGAGACCCGCAAGATCGCTCAGCAAAACCGCAAAAAGGGCGATGCTGTCTACAAGCCGTTGCCGCCCGAGCTGTTCTATCTGAATGACGCCGCATGGCAGGGTGTCACCGGCGATCACCGGCGCATTTCCTTCCATCCGCTTGCACAGGCCAGCGGGCCGGGTGTGGTGGATGCAGGCGCACGGATCGGCCGCAACTTCTCGCCCGAGCGGCAGCAGGAAAGTGTCAGCCTTTTCGGTGCCTTGGGAGATCACCTGAAGAAAAAGCTTCAGGATGGTCCGGTGGTGCTGGCCAGCTATTCCGAAGGTGCGCGGGAACGGATGGCGGGTTTGATTGAGGACGAGGGCCTGTCTGAAACCATCCTGATCGCGGACGGTACACGTATTGGTAAACGGGGTCTGCATCTTGCGGTCTGGGGGCTGGAACACGGGTTCGAAGCGCCGTGGAATGGCGGCAAGCTGACCGTTATCTCGGAACAGGATATCTTGGGTGATCGCCTTATCCGCGCGCCCAAGAAACGCCGCAAGGCCGAGAACTTCCTGACCGAAGCCACATCCTTGTCGCCCGGCGATCTGGTGGTTCATGTGGATCACGGCGTTGGCCGCTATCACGGGCTAGAAGTGATCACCGCCGCCGGTGCCGCCCATGAATGTATCCATCTTGAATACGCCGAATCCGCAAAGCTTTACTTGCCGGTCGAGAACATCGAACTGCTCTCACGCTTTGGTCACGATGAAGGGCTACTCGACCGTCTGGGAGGCGGCGCATGGCAGGCCAAGAAGGCCAAGCTGAAAGAGCGTATCCGCGAGATGGCGGACAAGCTGATCCGCGTTGCCGCCGAGCGTGCCTTGCGCAAAGGCCAGATGCTGGAGCCGCCGCCCCACGCGTGGGAAGAATTCTGCGCCCGTTTTCCGTATCAGGAAACCGACGATCAGTTACGCGCCATCAACGATGTGCTGGACGATCTGACCAGCGGCACGCCGATGGATCGCCTTGTTTGCGGCGATGTGGGCTTTGGCAAAACCGAAGTCGCCATTCGCGCAGCATTTGTGGCGGCCATGTCCGGTGTTCAGGTGGCGGTCATCGCCCCGACCACGCTGCTGGCCCGCCAGCACGCCAAGGAATTCCAAGAGCGTTTCCGTGGTTTCCCTTTGGAAGTCAGACAGTTGTCGCGCTTTGTTTCCTCAAAGCAGGCCTCTGAAACCCGCAAGGGGATCGCAGATGGTACCGTTGATATTGTCATCGGGACGCACGCGGTTCTGGCCAAGAACATCAAGTTCGAACGTCTTGGGCTGCTGATCATCGACGAAGAACAGCACTTTGGCGTTGGGCACAAAGAACGGCTCAAGCAGCTGCGCAGTGACATCCACGTCCTGACCCTGACCGCGACGCCGATCCCGCGGACCTTGCAACTGTCGCTGACAGGGGTGCGCGATCTCTCGATCATCTCGACCCCGCCGGTAGACCGTCTGTCGATCCGCACCTATGTGTCCGAGTTCGATCCCGTCACTGCGCGCGAGGCGCTGCTGCGCGAACATTATCGCGGCGGGCAGAGCTTTTACGTGGTGCCGCGCATCACCGATCTGCCCGAGATTGAAGAGTTCCTGAAAGAGCAGGTTCCCGAGGTCAGCTATATCGTCGCCCACGGCCAAATGGCGGCGGGCGAGTTGGATGACCGCATGAACGCCTTTTACGACGGCAAGTATGACGTGCTTCTGGCGACAACGATTGTGGAATCCGGTCTGGATATTCCGACCGCCAACACGATGATCGTCCATCGTGCGGATATGTTCGGTCTGGCGCAGCTTTATCAAATACGTGGCCGCGTGGGCCGCTCGAAAACCCGCGCTTATGCTTATCTGACCACCAAACCGCGTGCCAAGCTGACACCGGCGGCAGAAAAGCGTCTGCGCGTACTGGGATCGCTGGATACGCTGGGGGCAGGCTTTACGCTGGCCAGTCAGGATCTGGACATTCGCGGCGCGGGCAACCTGTTGGGCGAAGAGCAATCCGGCCAGATGCGCGACGTAGGCTATGAGCTGTACCAAACCATGCTGGAAGAGGCGATCGCCAAGATCAAATCGGGTGAACTTGAGGGCCTGAGCGATGACAGTGGGCAGTGGGCGCCTCAGATCAATCTGGGCGTTCCGGTTTTGATCCCCGAAGATTACGTGCCCGATCTGGACGTGCGCCTTGGCCTCTACCGTCGTTTGTCGGAACTGACCACCAAAGTTGAGCTAGAGGGCTTTGCGGCCGAGTTGATCGACCGTTTCGGCAAGCTCCCGAAAGAGGTAAACACGCTGCTGTTGATCGTGCGCATCAAAGCCATGTGCAAGAAAGCTGGCATCGCCAAGCTGGACGGCGGCCCCAAAGGTGCAACGATCCAGTTCCACAACGACAAATTCGCATCGCCGCAGGGCTTGGTCGAGTTCATTCAGGACCAGAAGGGCCTGGCCAAGATCAAGGACAACAAGATCGTCGTCCGCCGCGATTGGGCCAAGGACAGCGACAAGATCAAAGGCGCATTCGCCATCGCCCGCGATCTGGCCGAAAAGGTCGTGGACGCCAAGAAAAAGGCCTGAGCCTCAAATGAAAAACCCCGCCTGACGTCA
>JAYZYX010000033.1:0-11355 GCA_036139795.1 Pseudomonadota bacterium
GCATCCACCACGGTGATGTTAAAATACCAGTAAAACAACGGGTAGATCAGGGTTGCGAGGCGGAATGGAAAGGTCGTCAGCCAATAAAGCGCGGCGTCAATGACGCTCCAACGATCGCGAAGGCGCAGATTGTTATGGGCAAACGGGCCAACGCGGCTGCGGGCGATCTGCATCATGCCAAGACACCAGCGGGCGCGTTGGGTGACGTATTCTTTTAGCCCTTCAGGGGCGAGGCCCTCGGTCAGGGGCTCGTCCAGATAGACGGTCTGCCAACCGGCATCGCGCAGGACCAGCGTCATCATATAGTCCTCGGTGACGCTATCTTCGGGAAAGCCGCCCACGTCCTGAATGGCCTGCCAGCGGATGACCGAGGATGTGCCACAGCAAAAGGCGATGCCCCATGCATCCCGCGCGGGTTGCAGGTGGTCAAAGAACAGGCGCTGCTCGTCAGGGTAAGACCGGCTGAGGCCAAGGTTATGCTGGATCGGATCGGCGTTGAAAAAGTGCTGCGGGGTCTGGACCAAGCCGACCGTTTCATCATGAAACAGCGCCAGCGAGCGGCTTACGAACCCGCGGTGCGGCACGAAATCCGCATCCAGAACCGCGATATAGTCCGGCGGAACCGGATCGGCGGCGAGAACGCGGATCGCGTTGTTCATGTTGCCCGCCTTGGCCCCTTCGTTCTTGGTCCGCGTCAGATACCGCACGTCCTGCTTTGCGCAATAATCCCGCAGCCAGTCGCGGCGACCGTCGTCCAGCACCACCACCTCTTTCGAGGGATGGTTCAGCGCCTTGGCCCCAATGATCGTCCGCTCTAGCACCTCAAGCTCTTCGTTATAAGTCGCGATCAGGATCGCCACATGGGGCGGCTTGCCCGCGCCCCACCAGCCCAGATGGGCTGTGGCATCGGCGCTGCGGTGCCGCACGCGAGACAGGATCCCGAACGAGCTAAGCCCGCTTAAAACCGCAAGCGTTTCGATCCCCAGCAAGGACCAGCTTGCAGCGCAGTCCCATGTCCAATCCAGCGGCGCGATGGTCTGCGTTGCCCGCCACCACAGGTAACGCAGGGACAAAAGGCCCGCGATCAAGAAGACAAAAGACCGGTGCAGGCTTTTGGTCCTGTCGAAGAAGAAGGGTAGCGCCAGCGCGCAGCCCACCACCAGAAAGACCCGCGCCAGGCTGCTTTGGATTTCGCCGAGGAACAGAAAATCATCCATGATCAGCGCATCATCTGGCGCAACCAGTCCAAAGGACGGACGTCGAAAAAGACCCGTCCGGTTTGCCCGACCGAGCAATGCAGCGCCGGTTGTTCCCGCAAGGCAGGCACAAGGATCGCCACGTCATACCGTTCTAGGTGCTTGATCGAGGGCGCGACCGCAAGGTTGCTATAAATCGATTCCGCACCCGCGCCCGCCATGCGCGTGATGGTACCGTCATAGATCTTGCTTTTACCGCTAAAACGGAACTGCGCGTGCGGGCCCACCTGAAGACGGGCGTAGACGTTGTCAGACACAGACAATGTCACCAGTGCCGAGCCGCAGACCATAAACCTTGCGATATCCTGTCCACGCTCGACGAATTCACCGTCGCCAGCCAGCACTTCCCACAACAGACCGTCGACCGGCGCCACCAAGTTCATGCTGGTGGCTCTGGGCGCGATCTCTCCGTCCATCCACGGCTTGATCGAGGCAACGGTTTCTTGGGCGTCGAATTCCTCGCCGAAGGCCCGCAGGGGCATCTCCAGTTGTCCGGAAATCGGGGTGCGCAGCGTCGACAGACGCGCGTTGATAACCGCATCCGAACTAATGCCTGAAATCTGCTCGCCGAGGATAATCTACAAAGCTGTGATAACCAGTATGGCTCCGAGAAGCAGTCGCCAATATCGCACGTCTAATCCTTTCAGCGTATCGCCTGCGCAGGGTAAGTCACGATGGAAAGGAGAGAAAACTGGAAAATCCTGCTAACGCGGGGTTCTACCAATAGGTTACCAAAGATACATCCAGATTTTCTAGTGATTACGTAAAAGAGTTTACCCTTACGTCGCGTAGACTGACTAGAAGGGCAACTTCCCACATTTTAGGATGTGGCACCCAAGGATTAGGCAATTGCATCGGCGGATCAATGGTGTATTGCGGAACCGTTGCGCGTCGACTTTGAATTTTGCAAAGATGCTTGTCGCGAATAGGCAAGTCGCACGCCGCAAATGTGATCTGAGAATCGAGGGGGAATTCCTGAAATCTCAGGCCACATAAAGGGCCAAGCCCACCCCTTACCCTAGGTTCATTTAGTAAGGTTTTCCTTACATCCTCTTTAGCTGCTCTTAACAGTGACAGATTTGAGGATTTCTAAGTCCCAGCAAAACAAGCAATTTTTTGAATATGATCGCGCTCAAGCAACTGACGACCATGCGCCATCGCGAAAGTTTACCTAAGGTAAGACTAAAGGTGACCTTTTAATTAATAAAAAAGGATGAAATATTAGCCTTTAGTGCGATTTACCTGATCTTTTATCTGTCATCCCTCCTCTGACTGGATAGTTCTATGAATCGTATTGTCGTCAATTCCATCACGGAAAATTGGCAACTATCCCTGCTATCCGCCATCGTAGCCGTCGCCATTTCGATGATCGCGCTGGCTGGATGGCAGGCGGACAACTATGCGTTGGTGACCGTTCTGGACGGGCTGTCGCCCATGCAATCCTCAACAGCACTGGGTATTTTGCTGTTGGCCAGTTTCATTATCGCCCGCATCTCGGATGCCCGTCAGTTGATGGCGGCCTGCCTGATAGGCGTTGTGGTTCTAACGATTGGCGACAAAATCTATTGGATGCTCAAAGGCTATGCCCTCACCGATGTTGCGGCGGGCAAAGGCCAGATGTCGAATACGACCGCCCTATGGTTCTTGATGGCTGTTGGCGGCTTTTACGCAGCAACTTTTGCGCGTTCCGATGGTTGGGCGCTGGTCATGCATGCTGTTGTAGCTTGCGCGGCAGGTGCAAATGCGTTGGCGCAAAGCTCATCGGTGTACAACATTCAATCCGCAGCAATTTTTCCGGGCGCATCATTCAAAGCGTCCCTCAGCTTTATGGTCCTTTGCGGCCCCGAGGCCCTGCGACTACTGACCAACCGTCTGAACCTTCGGACAAAAGGCCGTTTCGCCTTCCTTGTATCGGCTGCCTTTGTGGCATTCCTGCCCCTGTCGCTATTGCTCAGCTTGCTGCTTCAGACCTCGAACATGAGCACGGTGGAAAGCTACCAGAAAAGCGTTGAGGACAGCACAACAACGGCGCTGCAACTGAATCTGAGCCAGCTGGCGAGTACGATTGACGTGATGTCCAACGCGATCAGCGAAGCTGAGACCATCGACGCGCAGGAATTTCGGAAGATCGCCGCACGCTACTTCTCAATGACCCACGTTGCCGGTGTGTCTTTGACCTCTGCCGATGGCAGGATTATTGCGGCCTATCCGGCTGAAATCGAACAGCGCATTATCGGAACACGATACGATTATGATGCCGCCAGAGCGCAGGCATTCGACGCAACAATGGCCACGGGTGACACTGTCGCAACCGCGCCGTTTCACATGCTTTCGGGGCCCTTTCGCAATCTGGTCATGAAACGTGTCGTGGCCAAAGATGGCTCTGTCGCGGTCATGTCTATGAACGTCAGCGCCGCCAAACTGTTCGAGGTTTCGGGCATCCTGAGCGACCGGTTTTCCTTTTTGTTAACCGACGCTGGCGTGACCTTGCTGGAATCCCATGAACCCCTGACGCCAGGCGCGACCCCTGCCCGCGCGACAAAGATCGACTTTTTCGGCAGAGACTGGCGCTTTTCGATCTCTCCCAGCGCGACCCATCTGATGTCCCTGCGCCAGTTGGATCCGTTAACCGTGACGCTGGTCGGCGCGGCGCTATCGTTCTTTGCGGCATTCCTGTTTGCGGTGATCATCTGCCAAAGCCGACGGGCCCTCAAAAGCGCCGAAAGCACCCGTGATCGTCTGGCCGACGTCATGGAAGGTGTGTCGGACGCCATTATCTTTACACGTCCGGACGGCACCATCACCCGCGCCAACCGCGCCGCGCTAATGTTGTTGGGCGATCGCGACCTTGAATGCATCGGGCAATCGATTGACCGCTTCTTGCAGGACTATGACTTTTCCGAATTCGATGCGGCCTTCGGTGAGCGTCACATTGACTATGACGCCTTCAAGAATATCCAGAAGTTCGTGCCGATGAAGGGCGACGCGCAGATCGTCAGCATGTCGTCGTCGTTCATCTTTCCCGATGTGCAAGCGCGCAATCAAAGCTATGAGCAGGTGTTCTTCCTGACCTCGCTTGGGCCGCTGTTTGAAGAGTTCAAGCAGCAGACCGAACTGACCCAAAAGCTGATGCGCTCGAACGAGGCGCTGTCGCGCTTTGCCTATATCTGTTCGCACGACCTGCAAGAGCCGGTGCGTATCGCGCTGACCTTTAGCCAGAAACTGCGGGAATATCTAGATAGCAACCAACTGCTAGACAAGAAAAGCGAGACCTATCTGCGGTTTATCGAAGACGGCACCAGCCACAGCCGTTCGTTGATCCGCGATATCCTTGCCTATTCGAAGATCGAACATGACAATGTCGTGTCGGAACCGGCCTATCCCACCGAGGTGGCGGGCGCCGTGAAAGCGCTGCTAGAGCCAGAGCAGGCCGGTAAGGTCCAGATCGACGCCAACCTGCCCTCGGTGATGGTGAACCCCCGACAACTGCATCAGGTGTTCCAGAACCTGATCAGCAACGGGTTGAAGTACCATGACACCCCCGAAACCGCTCGGGTCCGGATCTACGGGCATGAGGAAGACGGCATCGTCGAGCTTTGCGTACAGGACAACGGCATCGGCATCCCGGAAAACCGCGGAGACGAGGTTTTTGCGATTTTCCGCAGGCTGCACCGTCGGGAAAAATTCTCAGGGACCGGCATCGGTTTGTCGATCTGCCAAAAGATCGTCGAGCTTCACGGCGGCCGCATCTGGCACACTCCCGCCCCGAACGGCGGCACGATCTTTCACATGACGTTTGAGCAAGCGAAGGAAATCACTCTGAATGTCGCATGAAACGATAAAAATCCTGCTCGTCGAGGACAACGAAGCAGACATCATGCTGACGCAAGACGCGTTCGAGGACGCAAAATTGCGCAATGAAATGACCATCGCCCGTGATGGCTATGAGGCACTGGACTATCTCAACCAGACGGGCCAAAGCGCGGATGCCGTGCTGCCGGATGTCATTTTGCTGGACCTCAACCTGCCCGGCCCCAGCGGCAAGGAAATTCTGGCCCATGTGAAATCCACACCGCACCTCAAAGACATTCCGGTGGTGGTTCTGACCAGCTCTGAAGACCCCCATGAAATCAAACAGATCTACGATCTGTCCGCCAATTGCTACATCGCAAAGCCGATCGACCTGGATAAGTTCTTGGAAACCATGCGCGGGATCGAACATTTCTGGGTGCAGATGGTCGCGCTGCCGATGGAACCCGCATGAACCAAGGAACGGACATCGAAAAGGCCTTGTCGCTGATCATTCACGACATGGGCGCGCCTCTTCGCTCCGCGACCTACTTTACGAACAGAATTCGCAAGGCGGGCGAAAATCAGGACAGCGGCAGCCTTGAGCGGGATCTGGACATGCTACAGCAGTCCATCGCTCAGGCGCAGGATGTTCTGGACAGCGTGCGGGTCATCCGCTCGATCCTGTTTCATCCGGCCATGAGCGTTGCATTCGGCATCGATGATATCAGGCTGCATCTGGCGTTTCAGTTCAACGGCGCGGACATCACGTTTGAGGTCTCGGATCAAACCGTTACGGCTGCGATCACCTGATCAATCTGGCCGCCAAAGAGGTTGTCCAGAACGCGCTGACCCATTCCGGCGCCCGCAGCGCCCATGTGAAAATCGCCCACAAGGACGGCGAACTTTCCGTCATCGTGCGCGACAAAGGCCCCGGCATTGACCCTGCCTTCGCAGAAAGGGCCACGGCCCCTTTTCAGGTGGGCAACATCGAAAAGAAGCGGAACGGGTCAAAAGGCATGGGCCTCTACTATGCCCAACTTGCAGTGGAAAAGCTGAACGGCAAGCTGTCTTGGACGCAAGCTGACGACGGGTTCGAGGTGGCGATCACCTGCCCAATGCCCGCCGCCTGATCTTCTACCCTATTGCGATCGCGTAAAGGCGGCCCCTGTGCCGCTCAGGGCGCCTTTGCCGCGTTGCGACAGCCCCGTCCTAGGCGCATCCAGCACGGACACGACCCGATAAAGCAGGCACTGACCGAGGCCTCCGCTCTGGACATAGAACCTCTGTTCTTTAACCTGAGCATTTCGGCTGGCGTAGTCTGTCCGCCGCCCAGAAGAGGCGGTTTCCTCAAACGTTCGGCGTCGGATTGAGGCAATAGGGGGAGACATAAGATCGCTCCTTCCACTTTGGCTTGCCAAATTCCTACCGGTTGCGAATTGTTCTTGGAACGACATGAAATGAAGGGGTCATTTCGTGGATGAAAAGACTGATACTCGCGGTGATGGCCTGTCACAGGTGTCGTGGGACGATCTGGCCGCGTTTCTTGCGATCGCGCGCAACGGCGGGCTGTCCGGCGCGGCGCGTGAGATCGGGTCAAGCCCACCGACTCTGGGACGACGGATGCGCGAAATGGAGCGGCGTCTGGGCCGCGAACTGTTCGTGCGCCGCAGCCATGGCTACGATTTGACCGATGCCGGTGCGCGGCTACGCGACGACCTGCTTCCGGCCGAGATGGCGATGATCCGTGCGACCATCCCAGCGCAGGATGGTCGCCTGCCCCTTGTCCGGATCACCGCTGGGACGTGGACGATGCTTGCACTTGCTGACGTGCTGCAATCCATCACGGGTAATCCACCTGACCTGCGCGTCAGGCTGCTGCAAGGAGAAGAGGTTCTTTCCATACCGCGCCGCGAGGCGGCCATCGGGTTTCGAAACAGTCGGCCCGATGAGGCTGGCCTTGCCACGCGCAGGCTGCGCCCTGTTGATTTTGCCCCCTATGCCGCCGCCGGTGCGCCAAAGCAGTGGATCGTCGTGCGGGCGCAAACGCCATCAGCGCGGTGGGTGGCCGAGTGCTGCGGTGATGACGTGATTGCAGAGGTAAACGCACCACGGCTGGCGCTTGATCTTGCGCTGCGGGGCATAGGTCAGGTGCTGCTGCCGACATTTATCGGCAACGCTTACCCAGAGCTTGAGCGGGTCGGGAAAAAAGTAAAAGAACTAAGCCACGATCAGTGGCTGGTGACCCATGACGACGACCGCGCCCTTCCGGAAATTCGCCGTGCTCTGGACCGGATCGCAGAAGCCTTCGGGTAACTCTACACCGGCGATAAGGAGAATTGTGCTAAGCGCGGCTTCGCCCCCATCGCCACGTGCGTGCACAGGCAAGTAAAAGGCGGCACACAGGGGAGGACATACTGTGTGCCGCCGATACTTGCTAGGCACCGCCATTCGGGCGGTGTCTCTACATATAAACAGTCGAATATGTATATTTAAGATGGTGGCGCATGCCGCGTTGCAACTATGCGGTTGCGGTGATGCTGCGCCTCTATTCGGTTATTCCGCCAGATCGCGCATCACGCTGATCAGGTCCGATTTTCCTTCGAACCCGATGCCGGGCAGTTCGGGCATGGTGATGTGACCGTCGATCACCTGCACCCCGTCGGGGAAGCCGCCGTAGGGTTGGAAGAGATCGGGATAGCTCTCGTTCCCGCCAAGGCCCAGACCCGCCGCGATGTTCAGGGACATCTGGTGGCCGCCATGTGGGATGCAGCGTTTGGGGGACCAGCCCGCCTGATCCAGAACGTCCAGAGTGCGCAGGTATTCCACCAGACCGTAGGACAGGGCGCAGTCGAATTGCAGCCAATCGCGGTCAGGGCGCATGCCGCCATAGCGGATCAGGTTGCGGGCGTCCTGATGGGAAAACAGGTTCTCGCCCGTGGCCATTGGCGCAGGGTAGAACTCGGCCATCGCGGCCTGCAACTGATAGTCCAGCGGATCGCCGATTTCCTCGTACCAGAACAGCGGGTACTGGCGCAGCATCTTGGCGTAGGCAATCGCGGTCTCCAGATCAAAGCGACCATTGGCGTCCACGGCCAGTTGCGCCTCTGATCCGATTTCATCCAGAACGGCCTCAATCCGGCGCTGGTCCTCGGCCAAGGAGGCACCGCCGATCTTCATCTTGACCACGTTATAGCCGCGATCCAGATAGCCGCGCATCTCGGCCCGAAGGGCGCTGTCATCCTTGCCGGGGTAGTAATAGCCCCCTGCCGCATAGACGAAAACGCGGGGATTGGCCTCAAGGCCCTTCATATCGGCCAGCATCCGGAACAGGGGCTTTTCCGCGATCTTCGCGATGGCATCCCAGACCGCCATATCGATGGTTCCCACCGCGACCGAACGTTCCCCGTGCCCGCCCGGTTTTTCGTTCTGCATCATGGCGGCCCAGATTTTATGGGCGTCCAGATTGCTGCCGTCCTCATTCAAAAGGGACGCAGGATCGGCCTCAAGAATACGGTCCCGAAAGCGTTCGCGGATCAGGCCGCCCTGACCGTAGCGCCCGTTCGAGTTAAAGCCATAGCCCACCACCCGACGCCCGTCGCGGACCTGATCGGTCACCACGGCCACAAGGCTGGCGGTCATCTTGGAAAAGTCGATGTAGGCGTTGCGGATGGGCGAGGCGATGGGTTTGGTCACCTCAACGATATCAATGATGCGCATGGCATTCTCTCCTGATTGGTTGGCGTCAGGCTACCCGCCTCAGGGGGCAAAAGAGAAATGCCGTTTCCAGCTATATTCATACTGAATAAGCATCAATCAGGCGTTGGCGGCCCTGTCCCAAACAGCCTCGCAATGGGCGGAAAGGCGGGCGCGGGGGCGGTGCAGGACGATATCAACAGGCACCTGATCGCTGTCACTGGCCCGCACCAAAGCGCCACTGTCCAGAGCATCCTGCGCCAGTGTCAGAGGCAGCCACGCGATACCTTGGCCGGACTTGGCCAGCTCCAGATTACTTGCCGCAAGGACGGATCGCATCCTTACCTGCCCCGCCACCCCTTGCAGGATCGCATGCAGACCAGAAGCAGGCGCATAGGCCAGCAGCGGTGCATCGGGACCAGGTCGCCACATCGGTTTGCCGTCCTTATCCGGCGCACAGAGGGGCAACAGGATGTCCTGCCCGATGGTGATGGTACGGAAGGCTTGCAGCGCCTCGGGCGCTTCACCCAACCCCCTGTGAGAGATAAAGAATTGCGCTTCTCCCCGTGCCATAAGCTGCAAGCACGATTGAAAGCTGTCGGACACAAGGTTCAGCGTTCCCGCCGTCGCCGCGCCGGACATCCCCATCAGCCAGCGGGGCACAAAGGTGTAGGACAGCGCGTGGGTCGCGGCCAAGGTCAGGGTCTTTTGGGCAAGGCCAGCGGCGGCCAGTGCCTCGGTCCGTGCGTCTTGAGCCATGCGCACCAGCGCCTCGGCGCGGGGAAGAAAGGCACGGCCTGCTTGGGTCAGGGTGACGCTGCGGGTGGTGCGCTGGGTCAGAGGCGTGCCGATAGCATCCTCCAGCGCGCGAATACGGCGCGAGAATGCGGGCTGGGTCATATTCCGCCCCTCTGCGGCGCGGGAAAAGTTCAGCGTCCGCGCCAGTTCCAGAAAATCCTCGATCTGTGACAGGTCCATAATCGCCCTCTGACACATGCCCAAGCCGTATTAATGACATGGGCTTGGCCGTTTGTCGACGCCTCACCCCAGCGGATCAGCCTTCCAGCAGTTCAGGCGCGATCTGGAAGGGGGCGGCGGCGTTGGCCTCTTGCAGGCGGCGGGACAGCAGATCGACGAAAAGGCGGACCTTGGCGGTCAGCTGGTGCCGCTCGGGGTAGATGGCGGTGATGTTGGCGCTTTGGAAATGCTTGGGCAGCAGCACCTTCAGCGTGCCGCGCCGCACATGGTGCGCCACGTCCCATTCGGACCGCAGCATGATCCCCCGACCCGCCAGCATCCATTCGCGGGCCATCTCGCCATCGTTGGTGCTAAGCTGGCCATTCACACGGACGGAATCCGCGTGGCCGTCCACTTCGTCAAAGCGCCAGATGTCGTAGATGTCATGCTCTTGCCGCAGGACGATGCAACTGTGCTGCGCCAGATCGTTCAGGGTCTGCGGCGTGCCGTGCTGCTCCAGATAGCGGGTCGAGGCGCAGATGAACCGCCGGTTCCGCTGCAACACCCGCTGGTACAGCCCCGATGGCGGCGGCGAGCCGAAGCGGATGTTCAGATCCACCCCTTGCTCCACCAGATTCAGCGGCGCGTCAGTGACAACCAGTTGCACCTCAACATCCGGATACAGCGCCGAGAATTCGGCCACGCAGGGGGCGATATAGCCGCGACTGAAACCGAAGGTGGCGTTGATCCGCAGCAGGCCAGAGGGGTGTTCCTGCCCCGCCCTCAGGGACGTTTCCAACTCTTCAATCTCGCCCAACAGGCGTTGGGCCTTGGCGAAATAGGCCGCGCCTTCGCCGGTCAGGCTGACCCGCCGCGTGGTGCGCTGCATCAGGCGCACGCCTAGACGGTCCTCAAGCCGCGCCAGACGGCGACTAACCGCAGAGGGCGTCACGCCCAATTCCCGCGCGGTTCCAGCAAAGCTTTCGTGCCGCGCCAGCGTGACAAAGAACCCTAGATCACCTTCGCTCATTCGTTCCCTCAACGCACTAATGAACTTCCTATTCTGAAATTAACAAATTCAATGAACCAGTCTAGGGTCTATCCATTCGGACAGAGGAGGTCCGGATCAAATGCCCGTCCCGCACGGGCGCAACGGGGCGCTGACGCACAACAATCAAACCGATAGGGCGACCGGCCCCATCCGATCTGCACCCGCAGGCCGGACACAGTGGAGGATTACCATGAGAACTATTCTGACAACGGCGTTTGCCGCGCTGGTGGCTGCCAGCGGCGCACTGGCCGAAGGCTTTCCCGACAAAGCGATGACCTACATCATCCCCTTCAACGCAGGCGGCGAATCCGATGTCTCGGCACGCTATCAGCAGTCCGAGTGGGAGGCCGTGACCGGCCAGCAAGTCGTGATCCAGTACCAGCCCGGCGCGGGCGGTGCACAGGCGTGGTCGCAGCTGAATTCGCTGCCCGGTGACGGCTATACGGTGATGGGCATCAACATGCCCCATACGGTGCTGCAACCGCTGGCGGGGTCCGTCGGGTACAAGACCGAAGACAAGCTCGGCGTGTTCGGGGCGAGGAACCTTGGCCAACACCCGGTCCGGCTCGGACAAGGAGTTGAGGGGAAGGAGCTGTGGCAACGGCT
>JAYZYX010000034.1:0-9469 GCA_036139795.1 Pseudomonadota bacterium
CCTATCTGACCCAGCGCGACATGGCCCCCAGCCTGCTGGTCGGTCATTCGTTGGGCGGCAGCGCGGTGCTGACAGTGGCACCGGACATTCCCGGCATTCAGGCGGTTGCCACCATCGGCGCGCCCTATGATCCCGCCCATGTGACCCGCCATTTCGAACCCGCCCTGCCCGAGATCGCCGCCAAAGGCAGCGCCGAGGTTGTGATCGGCGACAGTACCCTGCGCATCGGCAAAGAGTTCGTCGAATCGCTGGACGAATCGCGCACCCGACACGCCATCGAGCATCTGGGCGCGGCGCTGTTGGTCCTGCATGCCCCCAAGGACGAAGTGGTCAGCATCCAGAACGCCACCAAGATTTTCACCCGCGCCAAGCATCCCAAAAGCTTTGTGACGCTGGATAGTGCCGATCACCTGCTGTCGGACCAGCATGACGCAGAATATGCGGCCTCGATGATTGCGGCTTGGGCGGCCCGTTACCTGCATCTGACTCCACCAGCGCCGCCGCCCGGTGCGCCCGAAGGCATCATTCAGGTGGCCGAAGCGGACCCCGAAGGTTTTCTGCAAGACATCCAGTCCGGCCCCAACCACCACCTTCTGGCCGATGAGCCGAAGGCCTATGGCGGCACCGATCAGGGCCTGTCGCCTTACGGGTTCTTGTCGGCGGGTCTAGGAGCCTGCACCTCGATGACGCTACGAATGTACGCTCGCAAGCGCGGAGTGCCCCTGCGCCACGTGGAAGTTGCCGTAAACCACGACAAGGTTCACGCGCAGGACGCGGGCCTACCCATCGGCGAGCGGATTGACAGTTTTACCCGCGTGATCCGCCTGTTTGGCGTTCCAGATGACTTGAACGTCCGCAACAAACTTATTGAAATTGCGGACAAATGTCCCGTTCACAAAACTCTGGAAGGCTGCGCAAAAATCAACACCTCGATCGAGTTTATCGACTGATTATAGCGGGCTGAACTGGGTCTCCATCCGGTAATCCTTGCGCGGTCCCTTCACGATCCAGACCGACCGCCAGCGGGGCCAGTCCGAGAAATCATAGGTCACGTCATACTGATCCGGATCGCACCAATGGGCAGCCTCGGGCGCGGCTTGCCCTATATCGAAGGAATGGAAGTAGCGGCCATCGCCGAACAGCACATCCACGCGCCCCGCACCTTCCCGCCACAGGTAATCCCGGGTCGCCTGCATCCGGCCACCGCCCATCTCAAGCCAGCCGCTTTCGTGATAGGCCAGCCCCTCGGCGTCAGCCGTAAACCGTGCCTCACCAGTCAAACGGCCCACTTGGCCCGCCTTCTGATCGGCAATCTCGCGCACAATACGCCAGTTTCCGGCGAAATCTGTCAGTGCCTGCGGTCCCATCGCCCGCCTCCGCTTGTTCATATGGCTTTCAAGGTCTATGACGCGCGCAACGCTAAACGCAAGGAAGGGCCAGCCGATGATCCCCCGTTACTCCCGTCCCGAAATGACCCAGATCTGGGAACCCGCAACCAAGTTCAAGATCTGGTACGAGATCGAAGCCCACGCCTGTGACGCACAGGCCGCGCTGGGTGTGATCCCGCAAGAGAACGCGGACGCGGTTTGGAAAGCCAAGGACGTGGAATTCGACGTGGCCCGCATCGACGAGATCGAAGCCGTCACCAAGCACGACGTCATCGCTTTCCTGACCCACCTGGCCGAGCATGTGGGCAGCGAAGAAGCCCGCTTTGTGCATCAGGGCATGACCTCGTCGGACGTGCTGGACACCTGCCTGAACGTGCAGCTGGTCCGCGCCAGCGACATCCTGATCAAAGACATGGAAGGCCTGCTGGCCGCCCTGAAAAAGCGCGCGATGGAGCATAAGAACACCGTCCGCGTCGGCCGCAGCCACGGCATCCACGCCGAGCCCACCACCATGGGTCTGACCTTTGCCCGCTTCTACGCGGAAATGGACCGCAACCTTGCGCGTCTGAAGGCCGCTCGTGAAGAAATCGCCACCGGAGCGATCTCGGGCGCGGTTGGCACCTTCGCCAACATCGACCCTCGCGTCGAAGAGCATGTTTGCGAAAAGCTAGGTCTGAGCCCCGAGCCGATCAGCACGCAGGTTATCCCCCGCGACCGTCACGCCATGTTCTTTGCCGTGCTGGGTGTGATCGCCTCGTCGATCGAGAACGTCGCGATTGAAATCCGCCACATGCAGCGTACCGAAGTGCTGGAAGGCGCGGAATTCTTCTCGATGGGCCAGAAAGGCTCCTCGGCGATGCCCCACAAGAAGAACCCCGTTCTGACCGAGAACCTGACCGGTCTGGCCCGTCTGGTGCGCATGGCCGTTGTGCCCGCGATGGAGAACGTCGCCCTCTGGCACGAGCGTGACATCAGCCACAGCTCGGTTGAGCGCGCGATTGGTCCCGACGTCACCATCACCCTTGATTTCGCGCTGGCCCGTCTGACCGGCGTCATCGATAAGATGCTCGTGTTCCCGCAGAACATGCTGGATAACATGAACAAATTCCCTGGTCTGGTTATGTCGCAGCGCGTGCTTCTGGCTTTGACCCAAGCGGGAGTGTCGCGCGAAGACGCCTACTCAATGGTGCAGCGTAATGCCCTGAAAGTCTGGGAAGATCGTGTTGATTTCCGCGAGATGCTGCTGGCCGACGCCGAGGTTGTCGCCGCTCTGGGCGAAGACGGCATCAACGCCAAGTTCGACATGGACTACCACACCAAACACGTGGACACGATCTTCAAGCGCGTCTTCGGCGAAGCCTGATTTTCGCCTGAAGCCGACTGAAATTGACCGCCGCGTTCGACCCGAGCGCGGCGGTTTTTCTTTGACCGAACGGTTAAAAGAAATTGTTACTCAAAGATTAAGAAATTGTTGCCTTATGCTGCATGCGCAAAGTAACCTTTTGGGTAGGGTCACCCCCAAAGGGTCTAGTCCCGAGTTTGTTTCCGAAGTGGAGAGTCATGCTATGTCTCGCAGAATCCACATCTTAGGTGCCGCCGGGTCTGGTGTTACGACTCTGGGGCGCGCACTGTCCGAGGCACTGAATGTGCAGCTTCTGGACACTGACGACTTTTACTGGAAACAGACGCCAGTTCCCTACTCTGAGAAAACCACCGTACCAGAGCGCCTGATCGCAATGCACGAAGCCTGCGCGGGTCAGGATTGGATCATCTCTGGCTCGCTTATGGGTTGGGGTGAAGAACTGGTCGAAGAGGCGGATCTTCTGCTGTTCGTCTACACCCCAGCGGCCCTGCGCATGAAGCGTCTAAAAGAGCGCGAGATTGCCCGCTACGGCGACCGCATCCGCGAAGGCGGTGACATGTATCTGACCCACGAATGTTTCATGGGGTGGGCCAGCCGCTACGACAATCCGCGTTTCGAAGGGCGCAGCCGCAAGAACCATCTGAAATGGATCAAGAAAATGGGCCTGCCCGTGGCCCATCTAGATGGCCGGATGTCGGTTCCTCAGTTGACCCGCCACGCCCTGACCGTGCTGCAACACCGCAGCGCCTTTGCCCAGTTGGACGCACGCACGCCGATCCTGCACATGTGATCTGATCCGGATTATCTGTTTTCCGGTAAGGGTTTCTTCACGAACCCCCAGCTAAGGTGGCCCCGTAGAAGACGAGGCCCCAATGACCCAAGATCTGGCTCAAATCGCACCCAATGCCAGCCGCGCTCCGGCTGTCCTGACCCGTCGCCATAAGGCGGCGATCATCGTGCGCTTTCTGATGTCCGAAGGGGCGGATATCCCGATCTCCGAATTGCCCGAACATCTGCAACAGGCCCTGACACAGGCCATGGGACAATTGCGCCTAATCGATCAGACAACACTGACAGACGTGGTGACTGAGTTCACCGAAGAGCTTGAGGCTGTGGGACTGTCTTTTCCTGACGGGCTTGCGGGCGCTTTGGATGAACTGGACGGATGCCTCAGCCCCGAAACTTCGGCCCGCCTGCGGCGTGAGGCAGGCGTGCGCCAGAAGGGTGATCCTTGGGCGCGGGTCGCGGGCCTAGATAATGATGCCTTGCTGGAACTCATAGGCCGCGAAAGCACCGAGGTTGCGGCGGTCGCAATTTCTAAACTGCCCGTGGACAAGGCCGCGACCCTGCTTAGCCTAATGCCAGGTGCTGAGGCGCGGCGCATCGCATATGCGGTCTCACAGACCGAAAAAGTCACGCCTGAGGCCGTCTATCGAATCGGTCTGGCTCTGGCGACCCAGATTGACCGCAGCCCCCAACGGGCCTTTGAGGCCCCACCTGCGAAACGTTTGGGCGAGATTTTGGACGTCTCGAAATCCTCGACCCGTGAAGAGGTGCTGACCGGCATTGAAGAGAATGACGCGGACTTCGCACAGGCCCTGCGGCGCGCAATTCTGACCTTCTCGGACCTGCCAGAACGTTTGAAGCCCTTGGATGCCCCCACCCTTGCCCGCGAAGTCGGGGATGAACTGATGGCAACCATCATCGCAGGAACCGACGAAGGGCCGGATCGCGATGCCTGTGACTTCCTGCTGGAGAACATGTCCAAACGCCTTGCTGACCAACTGCGCGAAACCGCCCGCGAGATCACGCCCCCCGACACCGCACAAACCGAAAACGCGATGGCACAGGCGATCAAAACCCTGCGCCGCCTGCAAAACGAAGGAGAGATCACCCTGCTGGTCCCCGGCCAAGGGGTCCGCCAGAATTAACCATCCGGTCAGCCTTGTGAACAAACCCATCGCTCTTTATGTGAATGGGTCACACAGGACGGAGTGGATCAAAGCCGATGACCGACAGCGCAGCGGGCACCGAGATCACAGGCACTTGGAGCGAATGGGCTCAGGACCGTGCCTTACGCGGCTTGATCCGCACGGCGCTGGCGATGCCCTACGCACAGCGCGTGGCCCTGATGGGGCATGTGGTCCAGCGCTGGATTGCCCCCCGTGCAGGTTATCTGGATCGGGCGATCAGCAATCTGGACTACGTGTGGCCAGAGATGGATCAGGACGAAAAGCGCCGGATTGCCGAAGGGTGCTGCAACAACTTCGGCCGCACCACGATCGAGAATTATTCGCTCAAGGATCTGTTCAAACGGGCTGACAGCACAACGCTAACCGGCGACGGGCTGGACGCGATCCACAAAGCCAAAGCTGAAGGGCGTCCGGTGCTGTTTGTCACCGGCCACTTCGGCAACTTCGAAGCGCCCCGCGCCGCGCTGGTCAAACAGGGGTTTCAGATTGGCGGGCTGTATCGCCCCCTGTCGAACCCCTATTTCAACCAGCATTACGCGCAGAACATGCATGATCTGTGCGGGCCGGTGTTTGAACAGGGGCGGCGCGGCACCATGGGGCTGGTGCGACACATGCGGCAAGGCGGCATGGCTGTTCTGCTGTTCGACATCTACGACAGTGGCGGCGTGCCTGTTGATTTCCTTGGGAAACCTGCGCCGACCCTCACGTCGGCGGCGGAGATCGCGGCCAAAACCGATGCGCTTCTGGTGCCGTTCTTCGGCATCCGCCAGCCGGACGGCCTTGGCTTCAAAGCAGAGTTCGATGCGCCGTTAACCGCAGGGGATGCCGTCGCGCAAACCATTGGGATGACTCAGGCGCTTGAGGCGCGAATCCAGCGCCATCCGGAACAGTGGTTCTGGGTCCATCGCCGCTGGAAACCGGGACGGCAAGAACGTCAGCGCAGAAGGGCCGCAGCCTCGATGGCACCCTGACGGGGGTGTTGCAGGATAAGAGCCAGCGGCTGATCGGCGGGTGTCTCGGGCAATGTCATGGTCAGGGTGCCCTGCCCATCCCATTCTGTCAGCACCTGCCATGAGGTGACGACGTTCACGTAAGTCACCTCTTTGCCCGCATTCTCGCCCCTACCGATTTTCACAGTCTCGCTCGGGGTGTAAGACACCAGTTGCAGCAGCATCGGCTCTTTCGCGGCAGGCATCTGGTAGACGCTGACCGTCAGTTGATCGCCCGCAAGGCTGGCGGTCATGTCCGATCCGCCCCGCGTTTCGCCCACGCGCATCAGCGCATCGGCCACATCCATCGGGCGGTTCCCGACCACATGGGTCTGACCTTCTAAGATCATCTGGGGTGTGTAGATCATCCGCTCACCCATGGCGCGGGCATAGCCCTTTTGGCGCTTGGTGAATTGCGGCATCGCAAATTCATCGGGCCAGCCGATGTAATCCCAGTAGTCCACATGCAGCGACAGGGCCAACACATCATCGCGGCTGGCCAGCTTGGCCAAAAGTGCATCCGCCGACGGGCAGGACGAGCATCCTTGCGACGTGAACAGTTCGATAACGATCGGATCGGGCTCCGCCTGTGCCCCCTGCGGAGCTGCTGCAAAACAGGCCAAGACCGAAAAAAGCGCGCCGATCCGTTTCATTCCAACCCTTCATCCTTGATGCGTCACACTGTGTTACGCCATTTTCCAAGCTAAAACCAATCAACGAATTGCGAGAGGTTTTACAGCACACAGCATCGTGAAATAAGTTTCGTATACATTTGCATACACTGGAACTTGTAAAGGCCGAACGGCGTTTTACGTCCAAGACATAATGTTGCCAGCTTTACCCCCACCATTTGAAAGGGAGGCCAGAATGACCATTCAAACAGGCAAAGACACCGCAAAAACCCGCCGTACTTTGAGCGTCGGGGATCAGTCTGTTTCCTACTATTCGATTTCCGCCGCACAAGACGTAGGGCTTGGCGATTTTTCCAAGCTGCCCGCCGCGCTGAAGGTGGTGCTAGAGAACCTGCTGCGGTTTGAAGACGACGGATTCTCGGTCTCGGTCGATGATATCAAGGCGTTTTCCGATTGGGCCGCACAAGGGGGCCAGAACCCGCGCGAGATTGCCTACCGCCCTGCCCGCGTGTTGATGCAGGATTTCACCGGCGTTCCTGCCGTGGTCGATCTGGCAGCGATGCGCGACGGGATCAAGGCTCTTGGCGGTGACGCGCAGAAGATCAACCCGCTGAACCCTGTGGATCTGGTCATCGACCACTCGGTCATGATCGACGAATTCGGGAACCCCCGGGCCTTCCAGATGAATGTGGACCGGGAATATGAGCGGAACATGGAGCGGTATCAGTTCTTGAAATGGGGTCAGACCGCGTTCGAGAATTTCCGCGTCGTGCCGCCGGGAACAGGTATTTGTCACCAGGTGAACCTGGAATACTTGGCGCAGACCGTCTGGACCGACACGGATCAGAACGGGGACACCGTGGCCTACCCCGATACGCTGGTGGGCACCGACAGCCACACCACGATGGTAAACGGCGCGGCGGTTCTAGGCTGGGGCGTTGGCGGGATCGAGGCCGAGGCGGCGATGCTGGGGCAGCCGATCTCGATGCTGATCCCCGAAGTTGTTGGCTTTGAACTGACTGGCGAGATGGTCGAAGGCACCACCGGCACCGACCTTGTTCTGAAGGTGGTCGAGATGCTGCGTGCCCATGGCGTGGTGAATAAATTCGTCGAATTCTATGGCGCGGGTCTGGACAACCTGCCGCTGGCGCAGCGGGCCACCATCGCCAATATGGCCCCTGAATATGGCGCGACCTGTGGTTTCTTCCCGATTGACGCCGAGACCCTGCGCTATATGGAGCAGACCGGCCGCGACAAGGACCGCATCGCGCTGGTCGAGGCCTATGCCAAGGCCAACGGCATGTGGCGCGGCGCGGATTATGCGCCGATCTATAGCTCGACCCTCTCGCTGGACATGGGCACCATCGTGCCTGCGATCTCGGGGCCGAAGCGTCCGCAGGATTACATCCCGCTGACCGATGCGGGCAGCGCCTTTGGTCAGTTTGTGAAAGGCATTCGCGACGGCAAAGACGCCAGCCCCAAGGAAGAGGTCCGCTGGGAAGGTGAAGGCGGCGCGCCCGAGCCACGCGATGTCCCCGGCGACACGGGCCATCACAAGAAAGGTTGGTACCAGACCGACGACGGCGCGTATCAGTTGCATGACGGCTCGATTGTAATCGCGTCGATCACCTCCTGCACCAACACCTCGAACCCCTATGTGATGATCGGGGCCGGTCTGGTGGCCCGAAAGGCGCGCGCGCTGGGGCTGGACCGTAAACCATGGGTCAAGACCTCGCTCGCGCCCGGATCGCAGGTGGTTTCGGACTATTTACAAGCCGCCGGTCTGCAAGAGGATCTGGACGCCATTGGCTTCAACCTTGTGGGCTATGGCTGCACCACCTGTATCGGCAACTCGGGCCCTCTGGCAGCGCCGATCTCAAAGGCGATCAACGACTATGATCTGATCGCGACCTCGGTCCTGTCGGGGAACCGCAACTTTGAAGGCCGGATCAGCCCCGATGTACGGGCGAACTATCTGGCCTCGCCGCCGCTGGTGGTGGCCTATGCGCTAGTGGGCGATATGAATGTGAACATCGCCACCGACCCTCTTGGCAAGGACAAGGACGGCAATGATGTTTACCTGAAAGACATCTGGCCCTCGAACGCCGAGATCGCCGAGTTGGTGCAAAAGACCGTCACCCGCGAGAGTTTTCAATCGAAATACGCCGATGTCTTTAAGGGTGATGAAAAATGGCAGGCGGTCGAAGTGTCCGGGGGTGAGACCTACGACTGGCCGCCGAGTTCAACCTACATCCAGAACCCGCCCTATTTCCAAGGGATGTCGCCGGAAAAAGGCAGCATCAGCAACATCGAAGGGGCACGCGTGCTGGCAATCCTTGGGGACATGGTCACGACCGATCACATCTCGCCCGCGGGGTCGTTCAAGGAAAGCACCCCAGCCGGTCAGTATCTGCGCGACCATCAGGTGCCCGTGCGCGAGTTCAACAGCTATGGCTCGCGCCGCGGCAACCATGAGGTCATGATGCGCGGCACATTCGCCAACATCCGTATCAAGAACGAGATGCTTGACGGGATCGAGGGCGGCTACACCAAGGGACCGGATGGGGCGCAAACGACGATCTATGAGGCCTCGATGGCCTATCAGGATCAGGGCACGCCCTTGGTGATCTTTGGCGGCGAGCAATATGGCGCGGGCTCGTCCCGCGATTGGGCCGCGAAGGGCACAGCGCTGCTTGGCGTGAAGGCCGTGATCGCCGAGAATTTCGAGCGCATCCACCGGTCAAACCTAGTGGGCATGGGGGTGATCCCGTTCGAGTTCACCGGCGGCGACACCCGCAAGACCCTTGGGCTGAGGGGTGATGAGACTGTCAGCATCGAAGGTCTGGATAGGGTGACGCCCTTGGCCGAGGTGCCTTGCCACATCACCTATGGCTCTGGCGAGACCAAGACGATCACCCTGAAATGCCGGATCGATACGGCCCCCGAAATTGAGTACATCGAAAACGGCGGCGTTCTGCACTACGTGCTGCGCAATCTGGCCAAGGGCTGATTGCTTTCGGGTTTTAAAACACTTAGCGGCGCCTCTTGATGGAGGCGCCGCGCTGTTTTTGAGTATTTATGCAATAAAGAAGTTTGCACTGCGCACGGGATTTGCGCCTAGGAC
>JAYZYX010000035.1:0-16736 GCA_036139795.1 Pseudomonadota bacterium
CAGATGGCCTATCTTGAGCCGGGCCTGTCGGAAACCGTCTGCGCCTCGCTGCTGGTGGTGATGAAACAGGCGATGGACGAAGTCGTCAAAACTGGCGTTTCCGAAGAATGCGCCCGCGACTTCCTGCTGGGTCACATGAACATCCTTGGCGCGGTGATCTTCAACGTGCAGGAAGGCGTCTTCTCGGACGCATGCAACAAGGCGATCGAGTTCGGCATCCCCGCCCTGATGCGCGACGACTGGAAAAGCGTGTTTGAACGGGACGAGATCATGGCCTCGATCCGCCGGATCACCTGATTTTCGCGGGGGGCGATTTCACCATCGCCCCGCCGCACACACTGCTCTAGGGTCTGTCTGATAGGACAGGAGACAGCCTATGAAAATCGGCGTTATCGGCCTTGGCACCATCGCAACAGCGGTAGTCCACGGGATTGCTCGGGACGGCCACCAGATCACCGTGTCCCAGCGCAGCGCACAACATGCAAAATCTCTGTCCGAAGCCTACGACTGCGTGACGGTCGCGGAAAACCAGCAGGTGCTGGACCAAAGCGATGTGATCTTTCTAGGCCTTATGGCAGGTGCCGCGCCTGATATCCTGAACAGCCTGAATTTTCGAAGCGGCCAGAAGGTGATTTCGTTCATGGCCGATGTCAGCTTGGCCGAGGTTGCCGCCATGGTCGCCCCTGCCACCGCCAGCGCAATCATGATGCCGTTTCCCGGCATTGCGACCGGCGGCACGCCCATCATGATGCTAGGAGACGCCGCGCTGGTGGACAGCATTTTTGGCGCCCGCAACACTCTGTACCCGCTGCGCGATGATGCTGAATTGCAGGCCTATATCTGCGCCCAAGCGGTCCTATCCCCCGTCGCCCAAATGGTCAGTGATGTTGCAGATTGGTCTGCAAATAAGGGTGCAGATCGCGTGCAATCCGAGGCGTTCTTGCGCCAATTGATCGCCTCTAGCCTTGCAGCCTCTGACAGTGACAGCTTGGTTCAGGCCCTCAGCACACCGGGCGGCTATAACCTGCGCCTGCGCGAACATATGCAATCGTCAGGCCTTGAAGAGGCCCTGAAACGTGGATTGGATGATCTGACCTGAGGGGCCTAGTCGCCGACCTCGGTTTTGGCGGCGTAACGGCAAGCCACATCGCCCACAAGACGCTGGCGAAAGGCGATCTCATCGGGCGCGCCAAGGTCCATATCCAGCGAAATCCCCGTAGAAATCCGGTTTGAAACTGCGTGAAAGGCAACCCCGATCACCGCAAAATACAGATCCAAGATGCGGAAATCGTCGCGCATTGATCCTTCAGCGATCCCTGCTTTGCAGATCTCTTCCAGCCGCGACAGGTTCCCCGCCGAGCGCTGCCGCACCCCTTCGGAATTGCGCATGGTTGCGCCCTTATTCAGGTTCTCGGCCATGACCAGCCGGACGAAATCCTCATTCGCGTGGAACTTCTGAAAGGCGTCTTCCGCATAGGCCCGCAGCGCCCCCATTGCCGTTGGCGAAGTCTGCTTGGTCCCGATTTTCTGCGCCCCGACCCGCTCATAGGCGGCCTCAAGCACAGCGGTATAGAGCCCCTGCTTTGAGCCGAAATGATAGTAGATCATACGCTTTGACGTGGCGGTCGCGGCGGCGATCTCGTTGATGCTGGCCCCTTCGAACCCATGGGCAACAAAGGCTTTTGTCGCTTCGTCAAGGATATTGCCGCGCGTCTCTTCGGCCAGTGCCGCGCCGTCCTGATCAGCAGCCCGCCGCCGGCGGCCCGAACGGGGTCGGGTTTTATCCTGTGTCGTCAAGCTTCTGGTCCTCCTGTCCCTCTTTTCGCCCGCCCCTTTGCGCAAAGCAACGAGAAACCATCTTTACAGAAATGAACCACATGGTACATAAAATCCAGAGCGCGCCGGAATCTGTGCCCGACGTTGAGGAGCGTCACAGGAAAAAGCGCATCGCTCAGATAAATTCTTGGGAGGAATTCATGACGATTAAGACCACTCTACTGGCGTGCGTTGCCGCCTGCGCCGTTGCCCTGCCCGCACTGGCCGCCGACAAGGTCGAACTGATCTATTCGGACACCGTTTCGGAAAACGACATCCGCACCACCACTCTGCGTGAGGCCTTTGGCGCCTGCCTTGGGGATGAGTTTGAATTCAAGTCCTATCACGGCGCGACCCTGTTCAAGCAAGGCACCGAGATGACCGCCATGCAGCGCGGCAACTTGGACATGGCGAACCTGGCGATCTTCGATTTCTACAACCAGATCCCCTCGACCGCGATTCTGGGTACGCCCTTCCTGTTCCGCGACTATGACCACATGCGCGCGGTCTATAACTCGGACGTGCTGGACGGCATGCTGGCCGAGATCGAAGAGAAGGCAAAGGTCAAGATCCTGTCCTTCCCCTACATCGGCGCCCGCCATCTGGGCTATGTGGGCGACAACCGCATCATGACCCCCGCCGATCTGGAAGGCGTCAAACTGCGCATGCCCCCCGGTGAAGGCTGGCAGTTCGTCGGCACCGCCATGGGCGCATCGCCCGTGCCCGTCCCCTTCACCGAGGTCTATACCGCCCTGCAAACCGGCGCGATTGACGGTCAGGACAACGGCTTTCCCGCCGTGCGCAGCATGAAGTTCGACGAAGTGATCAATCACATCGGCAAGACCGCCCACCTGATCGCCGCGAACGAATTCACGATCTCGATGTCCAAGTGGAACTCGATGACCGAGGCGCAGCAGGCCAAGGTTCAGGAATGCGCCGACAATTTTGAGGCCGCGCTAGACAAGGTAACGCTGGATCAAGAAGCCACGCTTGAGGCCGACATGATCGCCAACGGTCTGGACGTCTACACCCCCGACAACGCCGCTTTCCAGAGCCACGTGATCGAAGTCTACCAGAACTCGGAGTACTCGAAAGACTGGCCCGCAGGCATGATCGACGCAATCATTGCCATCGGCCAATAAGGCCCGCACACGCTGCCAAACGGCAGGGATAATTTGCTATCCCTGCCGAACTTTCGCGCCTTTCAGGACCGGATCAGCTATGGAACCTGTCACTACGCTCTGGCAGCGGATTGCCGCTTTGCCTCGTCACATCAGCGCGCTGCTTCTGGGCAGTATGTTCGCTGTTTTCATCCTGCAAATCATCTTCCGCTATTTCCTGAACCTGCCTGTGGGCTGGACCGTGGAATGGGTGACCATCGCATGGGTCTGGGGCATCCTGTTCAGCTTTGCCTTTGTGGTCCGCCAAGGGGACATGATCCGTCTGGACATCGTCTACAGCGCCGTACCGCGTGGGGTGCGCCGCGCCTTCGACATCTTTACCGGCCTGACCTGCGCCGCGATCTTCATCTACACACTGCCCGCCGCGTGGGGCTATGTGACCTTCATGGAGATCGAACGCACCGCCTACCTGCGCTGGCCCTTCGATCTGGTGTTCGGCATCTACATCCCCTTCCACATCTCGGTCATCATCCGGATGCTGCTGACCGCATGGGGCGGCATCATGGGATCGCGCACCCGCGACGAGGTAGACCTGCATCCGGAGACCCATGATTATGACTGATCCGTTTCTGCTTTCTATGGCGCTGATCGTCTTTCTGTCGATCGCAGGTCTTTCCGTCGGCCTAGCCATGATGTGCGGCTCGTTCCTGTATCTGATCATGAAGGGCTATGACCCCTCCATCGCGTCCGAGCAGCTGCTGCAGGGCCTTTACAACGGCTATACCCTGCTGGCGATCCCGCTGTTTATTCTGGCTGCCGACATCATGAACATCGGCAGCCTTGCGGATCGTCTGCTGCGGTTCTGCCAAGCGCTGGTGGGCCGCTTCCGCGGAGGGCTTGGCCATGTGAACGTGGTCTCTTCGGTGATCTTTTCCGGCATGTCAGGCTCGGCTGTGGCCGATGCAGTGGGCATGGGCAAGATCATCATTGGCCTGATGACCCGCGACGGGAAATATACCGCCAGCTATGCCGCTGCGATCACCGCAGCCACGGCCACCATCGGCCCGATCATCCCGCCGTCCATTCCCATGGTGCTGTATGCGCTGGTGTCTGACCAGTCGGTGGGCTTTCTCTTTGCGGCGGGCCTTGCCCCCGGCCTTTTGATGGCACTGGTGATGGCCGTGATGAACTACATCATCGCCCGCAAGCGTGGCTTCCCCACGGACGAGGCCGTTCCCATGTCCGAATTGCCCCGCATCACCATGCAGGCCTTTCCGGCCCTAATGCTGCCGGTGATCCTTCTGGGCGGCATCTACAGCGGCATCGTCACCCCGACCGAGGCCGCCGCCGTCGCCGCCGCCTATGCGCTGATGATCTCGGTCATTCTCTATCGCTCGGTCAGCTTCCGCGCGTTTTGGGAGACCCTCTCAGCGGGCGCGCGATCTGCTGGATCCATCGGTGTGCTGATCGCAGGCTCGATCACCTTCAACTATGTGATCACCCGCGAGGATGTGCCGAACGCGCTGGCCACATGGCTTGGCAGCATGGACCTTGGCCCGACCGGTTTTCTGGTGATGGTCAACATCCTGATCCTGCTGTTGGGCTGTGTGTTGGAAGGGGGCGCGATCCTGCTGATCGTGGTGCCGATCCTGATCCCCGCCGTACAGGCTATGGGCATCGATCTGATCCATTTCGGCGTCATTGCCGTTGTGAACTCGATGCTGGGGCTGATCACGCCGCCCTATGGCCTGCTGCTGTTCATCACCGCGAACATCACCAAACAGCCCCTTGGCGCTATCGTCCGTGACATCTGGCCCTTCATTCTGGCGCTGCTCTTTGCACTGGGGATCATCACTTTTGTCCCCGATTTCGTCCTCTTTCTACCGCGCCTGCTTGGCTACCAAGGCTGATCGCCAAGGAGACCCCAAATGATCAATCCTGAAATCAACACCTTCCTTGAGGTCTGGAACAGCGCGTGGAGCGCTCTGCCCAAAGGCGCGCCCATCACCGACCGCCGTTTGCTGTTCGAATATATCGCCGACCGGATGCGCCTGCCGCACCCTGACAGCGTTCAGGTCGCCACCCGCTTTGTCCACTCTGAGGGGCGCAACGTCCTGTGCCGGATCGACCGCCACAACAGCGGTGGTGTGCAGCCTTGCCTGATCTACATGCATGGCGGCGCGTGGATGCAGGGCAGCCCGATGACCCATGCGGACATCACCAGCCGCATCGCCGAGGCCAACGGCCAGACCGTGATCAGCGTGGACTATGCACTCGCGCCCGAACATCCCTTTCCCAAGGCGGTGCATGAAGTGATCGACGTGGCCCGCTGGGTGCGCGAAAACGCCGAGGACCTTGGCATCGATCCGGCCCGCATCGCCATCGGCGGCGACAGCGCCGGGGCCAACCTTGCCGCTGCGGCCTGCCTTGAGCTACGCGGCACTGATGATGCCCCGATGGCGCAGCTGCTGGTCTATCCATGCGTTCATTTCGAGATGTCCCTGCCCTCTTACCAAGAGAACGCAGACGGCCCGCTGATCCGCACAAAGGACATGCCCGGCACCAACCTGATGTACTGTGGCAGCGAACAGAACCTGACACATCCGCTGGCCGCGCCCTTGCACGCGCACAATCACGCAGACCTGCCCCAAGCTTTCATCGCCGCGGCACAATATGACCCCCTGCGCGATGACAGCTACGCCTATGCAGACAAACTGCGGGCAGCAGGCGTTCCCGTTGAGGTGGACGCAGGCGAAGGCCTGATCCACGGTTACCTGCGTGCAATGGAGTATTGCAGCGACTCCCGCGCCAAACTGGATGCTATGAGCGCTTGGCTGAAATCCTGCTACGCGGCCGTCGCATGAGCCTGCCAACCCTGCCCGCGCCGGAATATGTCTTCTCGATCGACGTGGATATCACCCCGCCCCTGACCAACGGCGCTGGCATCAACGGAGAGAGAAAGCATATCCCGATCACCGGCGGTACGGTCGCGGGTCCGCGCCTGAGCGGTGTGGTTCTGGCGGGCGGCTATGACTGGCTGTGGCAGCGCCCCGACGGGGTGGCCGAGATCAACGCCCATTACTCGCTGAAAGCCGATGACGGCACGCTGATCTACATCCGCAATCTGGGACTGCGGGTGGCCTCGGACACAGCGCGGGCGGCATTGCAGGCCGGTCAGCCGGTGGATCCAGAGGACTATTATTTCCGCGCGGCACCGGTCTTTGATGCCCCCGATGGCCCCCATCAATGGCTGCGCGAAAGCCTGTTTATCTCACGCGTGACGCCCAAGACCTTAGGCGTTGTAGTGGATGTCTTCCGCGTTCTGTAACGGGCAGCCATTGCCGCCAAAACAACAACAGGGCCGCAAGGCCCTGTTTTGCGTTTCGCAGATATTAGTACCTTACGCCGTCCGTTCACTTTCCTGACGCAACCGGCCGGATGACCGCTGCAAGCGGGCGCGCAAACGCGGCTCGAACCGCTCGAAAAAGCGCTTGGCGACAGCGGCCACAGCAAACGACAGGATGATCGAGACGATAACCCGTGGCACATCAGGCAGCGGGATCAAGCCGTAATCGCTGACCACGAAAATCACGATGATATGCAGCAGGTAGACGAACATGGTCAGCCCTGCCAGTTGCTGTAGCCCCCGCGACAGGCGGGCGGGCATCGGGATTTGCACCCGCATGGCCACCATTACCGCTGCGCTGCACATCAGCACAATCACCATCGGCTTGGTGTCCAGCGCCACGAACAGCAGAGCCGTCACCGCCGTCAGCGCAAGCCCCGGCAGAATACCGCGTTTGGATGGGTCACTTAGCAGCCAACCCGCAAAGAACAGCGGCAGGTTTTCATAAAGTCCGCGAATACCCAGACGCGGGACCGGCCATTGACCGATCGAGCCCTCATAGGCGCCTGCCCCGATCCCCAGTGAAAACAGCCCCAACATCAGCACTGAAAGCCCGATGGGCATCCCCAGAGGATACCGCGCCAAGCCCCCTCTGGCAGCGGGAACCACCGAGATCAGCACCAGCACCAAAACCACCTGCACGTAGAAACTGACAAACCAGTAGGCCGTCAGCAGGTTCGAGTGGTCCTGCAACATATAGTTGCTGACCAGCATTATATCTTCGGGCATGGGCGTGCCCCGCAGCACCGCATAGACCAGCACCAACGCCAGATAGAGCGGCAGGAAGGGATAGAGCATCGGCCAACCCACCTTCAACGGTTGCCCTTCCAAAATGGCCTGTTTGCGGAACCGGCCCGCCGAATATCCCATGAGCAGGATCAGAACCCACGTGCCGCCAGACACATCAAATGACGATGTGTGCTGGATGATCACAAAACAGATCGCCAAAAGACGCAAAGGCACGTCGATCGTCAGTGCGCGCCAGCCTTGACGCCCCCCTTTTTGCGGCTCTAGCGCCTCAAGTTGGGACAGCTTCATATGCTCCCACCCGTCGGGGACGATGCCCAACCGCTCTTCCAGCGCCAGTTGCACTTGCAGGTAGCTCAGGGAATCCCCGCCAAGCGAGACAAAGCTGTCGTTGGGGCCAACAGACGTCTGACGTGTGGCCTGCCCCAGAACCGTGGCCAGATCGGCACTGGTCGGGGCGGCGTCCGCCTCTTCTTCCAGGGCCGCCTCTGCCAATTTGGTCAGGGCCTTGCGGTCCGGCTTGCCCGACGGCAGCAGGGGCAGTTTGTCCAGCGGATGGGTGTGAATGACACTTAACGGCAGATCGTATTCGTCCGCAATCAAGGTCTGCGCCGCAGCGCCCTGTGCAGGATCGTGATGCAGGATCACAAGGCGGTCGTTCACCTCGACCGCCTCGGCGGGAATGGCGTGATGACCAAGCATGGCCTCGATCTGGTCAAGGCTCAGGCGCTTGCCGAACAGCTTCACAAAGCGCTTGATCCGCCCGACAATGCGGAACAGCCCGTCGGGCGTGCGTTCGGCAATATCGCCGGTGCGCAGATCAGTCACCTCGCGTCCAAGGGCCAGTTCCGACCTTTGGGTCGCGTAACCCATCATGACGTTCGGCCCTTCAAAGACCATCTCGCCGCGAGTGTTGGCGGTCATGACTTCCTGCCCAGACGGGCCGGAAATCCAAAGGCGTCCGCCCGGGATCGCCTGACCGATAGTGTCTGACGCCTCTGGCAACGCCTCGGGCGGAACATAGGCCACACGGCCTGCGGCCTCGGTCTGGCCGTACATCATGTACAGCTCCCAGCCCTGCCTACGCGACGCCTCAGTAAAGCGTTTGGCCGTCGCGGGTTCAAGTCGCGCACCGGATTGGGTGACATAGCGCAAAGTAGGGCATTGCTGGGGAATTTTGTCCAGAAAGCCGGAATGTTCCAACAGATAGAACTGGTGCGGCACCAGTGCCACGCTGGTGCAGTCATGGGTGCGGAACATCTGCCAGAAGTCGGCATCCACCACCGACAGCCCGTTCAGCACCAAGGTACCGCCTGCCGCCAGATAGGAGGTCAGCACCGAAAGCCCGTACACAAAGTGCAATGGAAGCGCGATCATCGCCCGATCCTGCGGCGCGATATTCAGAATCTGAACGATGGCTTCGGCGTTGGTTGCGATATTTTCCGCAGAAAGACGCACCAGCTTGGGATCGCCCGTGCTGCCCGATGTAGAGAGCAACGCCTTCAGGTCCGGATGCGCCACCGGAAACACCTCGGTCGGTGCGCTCACGGTCATCGTGTATTCAGCGTCCGGATCGTCGCGACGCATCACCAGTTCGGGCTGGTAGGTCTGCACCAAACGTGAGGTGGGCGCAGCCTTGCCGACCTCGACCACAACGACGGGAATATCGGCGCGCAAGGCACCCAGATAGGCCGCAATCGCATCAACCGAGACCTCGATCTCGACCATCGCAAGGCCGGACCGCCCGCCCAGCGCAGCCTGCATCCGCGCCCCCCACGCGTCTGCAAGTTCGGCAAGCTTTCCATAAGATATTACAGTGCCATGCTGATCAATCAGAGCCGGATGACTGTCACGCGCGTGCTGCCCCCCGAGACACGGCGGTTGCAAGGTCCAGAAATTGACCATGTGAACCTCGAAATCGGTCACCCTGAAAGTTACGGGTGTGCTTTAAAATACAACATCATCCTAAGGTTGTAGTTTCCGGCGATCAACCTCTTTCTATGTCGATAGGTTGATTTAAGCCGACAGCCCCAATTTGAAAGGTTTGATAATTAATTTGACCTAAATTACCGATCAATTTACCAAAGTGCTATCAGTATCTATTTGAAAATTCACCGTTTCCGAAACCGCTATTTCAGAATATAAAAAGTCAAAATTTATAACGTTTCTTCGAAGACGGACCGCTAAAAGCACCCTTCAACCTGCGAGTTTTGCAAAGCTCTGGATATGTAAGTTATAAATTATGTTCGCCACACATCGCCCCGTTTTATGCGCTAACACCACAGCGGCCATCCCTGCGCCACGCTTAGCACAAGGGAAAAGCCGTATTTTCAACAGATCAGCTAACGTCTTGGGACTGGCAACCCGCCGCCCGAATGAAACAAGGCAAGCAACACAATAGTTGGTTTGATCAGGCAGGCGTGACAGGCACGGAAAAGCCAACTTTGACGCGATCCATGACGGCACTAGTCCGAAACCGCAAAACGTTGTCTTCCTCAAAGAAGTAGCGGCGGGTAAAGGCGTCGTAATCGGCCATATCGCGGACCGACAGGATCAGCACGAAATCCGAATTGCCGGTGACGTAGTAGCACTGCATCACCTCTGGCGCCTCGGATATGCGCTGCTTGAAACGATCCAGATCAACCTTGCGCTCGTTCTGGAGCGAGACTTCGACGATCAGCATCAAACCGCGCCCGACCTTTTCGGGACGGACAATGGCGATTTCCGCCTCGATCACGCCAGAGGCGCGCAGCTTCGCCAACCGCTTGCGGCAGGCATCGGCCGAAAGGCCCACGGTTTCCGAAAGCGCCTCGGCGGTGAGGCGGGCGTTTTGCTGGACCGCCTCCAGAATCTTTGCGTCGAATGCATCCATAAAGGGATGTTGCGCCGAAAATCCGCCTGAGACCAGAGCAAGCATATAGCGCAGGCCGAAAATCAGCCCCCATTACGCAAAAGGCACGGGATTTCGGCCAAAACACACGGAAGAAATCCGAGAAACCATGACGCCCTTCCGCATAGGCTGAAGGTATACAGCAAGGAGCAGCATCGTATGTCGGACAGTCTGGAGAACCCCTATCGCGGTACGGGCCTTGCGCCCGAGCAACTGATGCCCATCGCAGATGCCACAGCCGTCACCCAGCTTTTGCGCCAATGTCCGGCTTACGCACCAACGCCCCTACGCACTGCCGATGCTCTGGCCCAAGAGGCAGGGGTTGCACAGCTTTGGGTCAAGGACGAACGGGGACGGATGGGTCTTGGCAGCTTTAAGGCGTTGGGGGCCGCCCATGCGATTGCCCGCGATGCGGCGGCTGTGCAAGGGGATGACTGGCAAAACGCCTTGAAGGGAAAGACCTATGTAACCGCCAGCGCAGGCAACCACGGCCTTTCTGTCGCCGCTGGTGCGCGGGTCTTCGGGGCAACGGCGGTTATTTACCTGTCGCACACGGTTCCCGATGCCTTTGTCGGCAGGCTTGAGGCGAAAGGCGCGACTGTGGTCCGCGAAGGCAACGATTATGAGGCCAGCATGGCCGCCGCCCTCAAGGCTGCCGATGACAACAATTGGCTCTTGCTGTCAGACAGCTCTTGGCCCGGATATACCGAACCGCCACTACGTGTGATGGAGGGGTATCTGCAGATGGCGGCCGAGGCTGCCCGACAGATTGACACACCTCCTTCACACATTTTGCTACAGGCCGGTGTCGGCGGTTTGGCCGCTGCCGTGGCCGCCCATGCGCGTCTTGTCTGGGGCGATGCGCCCCGCATCATCGTGATCGAGCCCGCCTACGCCCCCGCCCTGATCGAGAGCATCCGTTCAGGCTGCCTGACCGACACCACGGGGCCTGTGTCCTGCATGGGGCGGCTGGACTGCAAAACGCCGTCGATGATCGCATTGAACGGCCTGTCGCGGGACGCAGACCAGTTTGTCACGATCTCGGAAGAGGATGCACAGGCGGCGATCGAACGCTTAGCCGCCCATGATCTGGCCACAACGCCTTCGGGGGGCGCGGCGCTGGCGGCAATGTTGACGGGCCTTGATCTGCCAAAGGACGCCCGCGTTCTGACCTTCCTCAGCGAAGGCCCAGAAGATGCCTGAGACCTCTTTGATCTTTCCGGCACAGGAATATCGGGGGCGCGTCGCCCGCGTGCAAGCCGCAATGGCCGCCGCAGGGGCCGAGGCGCTGCTGCTGACCATGCCCGAGGATATCTTTTACATCACCGGCTTTCTCACCCGTTTCTGGGAAAGCCCTGCCCGCCCGTGGTTCGTCATTGTGCCAGCAAAGGGCGATCCGGTGGCAGTTATTCCGGCAATCGGCGTGGATCTGATGTCCCGCACATGGATCACGCATATCCGCAGCTGGCCCGCCCCCGATCCCCGCGATGACGGGGTCTCGCTATTGGCAGAGACCTTGTGTGATCTGGTGCCGGAAAACGGAACGATTGCGACCCCGATGGGGGCCGAGACCCACCTGCATGCGCCCCTTGGCCACTATGACGCGGTCAAGCGCCTTCTGGGGCAGCGGCGGATCATCGACGGCACCCATCTGATCCAGAGCGTGCGGGAGATCAAATCCGAGGCCGAGATCGCCAAAATCCGTGAAACCTGCGGGATCGCCGACCGCGCCTTTGCCCGCGTGCCAGAGTTCGCCCGCGAAGGCGCGCCGCTGGATCAGGTCTTTCGGGACTTTCAGATCGCATTGCTGCAAGAAGGCGCGGATTGGGTCAGCTATGTGGCTGGGGGGGCCGGACAAGGGGGGTACACAGATGTGATCTCTCCTGCCGCGGCGCAGCCCTTACAAGCGGGCGACATCCTGATGCTGGACACCGGCGCGGTGAAGGATGGGTATTTCTGCGACTTTGACCGGAATTTCGCCATTGGCACCCCGACCGACACCCTGCGCCGCGCACAAGAGGCGTTGTGGCAAGCGACCCAATCGGTGTTGCAGACCCTGCGCCCGGGACATCTGGCCTGCGACGTTCACCGGATGCTGGATGACGCACTACGCGCAAGTGGCGTCACAACCGGTGGCGGACGCTTGGGGCATGGTCTTGGGATTGCCCTGACCGAATGGCCCTCGTTCACGCCGCTGGACACCACGCTACTACGGGCTGGCATGGTCCTGACACTGGAACCCGGCGTCGATCTGGGACAGGGCCGCATCCTTGTACATGAAGAAAACATCGTCCTGCGCGAAGACGGCCCAGAGCTGCTATCCACCCGCGCCCCTCAAGAAATGGTGATCCTATGAGCCCCTATTTTCCCTATAGGCTGGACACTGTGCAACCGCCGACCTTTGGCCTGATCGTTCTGTCGGTGGATGAAACGCTTGAGGATGACTTTCGCCATCTGATCACTCCGAACACCGCGCGGCTGCATATCACGCGCATCCCGTCAGGGGCCGAACTGACACCCGAGACCATCGCCCAAATGGCCCATGACCTGCCCGCTGCCGCAGCACTTTTGCCAAAAGAAGCGCGGTTTGACGCCATCGCCTATGCCTGCACTTCTGGCACGGCCCTGATCGGCGCGCACCGTGTCACCGAATTGATCAAAGCCAATGCGACAGCCGCCGCCGTCACCACACCTTTGACCGCCGCCCTTTCCGCGATCCATCATCTGCGGCTGAAACGGGTCGGGATTGTCTCACCCTACATCTCCTCGGTCGCCGCGCCGATCCGCGCCGCGTTCGAGGCCACAAGCACCTTGGTTCCTGCAACTCTTTCCTTCGGCGAAGAAGTCGAGGCCCGCGTGGCCCGCATCTCGGCCACGTCGATCATGGAGGCTGCAACAGACCTAACGCAGCAGGCCGAACTGGACGGGATTTTCCTATCCTGCACCAACCTGCGCACCCTAGGGGTGATCGACGCGCTAGAGGCGAAACTTGGGGTACCGGTGCTAAGTTCGAACCAGTGCCTTGCTTGGCATATGGCGCGGCTGTCAGGGCTAGAGGGCAAACTGACCCCGGTGGGCCGTCTACTGTCACAGACCTGTTAATCGGCCCCTAGAACCCGTCATCGGGCGCAACGCGTGAGCCATCGGTAAACCGGCCAAAGCGGTAGGGATGCGGATCAACGCAAGGCGTCTTGCCCATGACGATCTGCGCCATCAATCTACCCGCCGCCGGTCCGATCCCGAAGCCATGACCGGAAAAGCCTGTTGCGATGTGAAATCCGGGCAATGCGTCCACGGGTGAGATCACCGGAACCGCATCGGGCGTCACATCGATCATGCCTGCCCAGCTTTGGGCGATCTTGGCCTTGGCAAAGATCGGAAAGGCTTTGGCCGCCGCAGCAAGGGTCTTTTTCATCACCCGCTCTGACGGCTGCGGGTCCAGCACGCGGGTCTCTTCGAAGGGGGTCACATCCGCGCCGGTCCAACGGCGGCGTGTGCTGGCCTCGGTCATAAACCGCCCACCAAGGCGAAAGCGCAGATCGCGCCAATCGTGCATCAAGGCAGGCAGAAAGGCCATCGCCAACCGGAAACTGTCCGGCACGATATCAACCACGTTGATCGAGCCATTGGCGACCGTATAGCCCCCATCTGCCCGCTTACGAAAAGCAAAGTCATCGCTCCAGTAGGCGGCTTCGGGTCCACCGTCCAAGGGGTCAGTCCGCATGACAGTGTTCAGGACCTTCAACTGCGGCAAAGCGATGCCTGCATTGCCACTGAACAGACGCGACCACGCCCCGCCCGCCAGAACCACCGCATCACATGCAATCGCGCCCTTTTCCGTCACCACGCCAGAAACCTTACCCGCAGAGGTCTCGACCGTGCGGACGGCGCATCGGGTCAGGATGGACGCGCCGCGATCCCGCGCAGCTTCAGCGATGGCAGGTGCGGCCCATTGGGGTTCGGCGCGGCCATCGGCGGATGTGAACAGCCCGCCCTTCACCCCCTCATCACAACCGGGCATCACATCGGCAAAGGCACGGCCCGTCAGAACCTTGCTTTCAATCTGGAAAGGGCGCGCGTGTTCAGCCCATTTTTCGTTGTTGCTCAGATCTTTATCGCTGTGACAGGCGAACATGATACCGGCTTTGCGATAGCCGACTTCGCGGCCAGTGCGTTCATTGAGGTCCGGCCAGATACGCAGGGCCTCGGCCATCAGGGGAATCTCTCGGGGGTCGCGGCGCGAAATCCGCACCCAGCCCCAATTGCGCGAACTTTGTTCGTGGGCGATCTCGCCCTTTTCACACAAAGCCACCTTCAGGCCCGCCTCGGCAAGCTCAAGCGCGGTCGAGCAGCCAATGATCCCGCCGCCGATCACCACCATGTCAACGCGGGTCGGCAGATCGGGATCGCTGTGAACGGGGGTGACACGGGGACCAGGCATAGGCGGCTCCTGCAACTGCGCCGAAGATCGGCGGCGAAAACGGCAATCTGTCCAAAGCGTTGTCCTAAATGACAGAACGGCTCAACCAAAATTTGCCGATGCCCGAGTTCGGACGCCCTCCTCTAGGCCCGAGCGCGTAAATTCTGACGCAGCTTGCTGTTCATCGCACCCTTAGCCCTTAGACCAACAATGCGCCGCGCCCGACCGAAACCAACCCCGTATAGCCCGCCAGAAGGTTCCACATCTGGGCAATGGCAAGTGCCCCGCATCGATCTGAGTCCCGATGGATTGGGCCACTCCAAGAATGATGCCCCCCAGCAGCGTGCCCCAAAGGTTCCCCAGCCCGCCGATAATGACGGCCTCGAAGGCGAATAGCAGACGTGCCGGGCCGGCGGCGGGATCAATGAGAGAGTGCTTAAAGCCCAAGGGCATGGTCCACGGGTTTCCGGTCGCTGCGGTATAGGTGTCAGCCAGATCCTTTGACGTCTGCCCCGTGAAAGAGGAGGCAAAGGGATGCATCGGGGACCACCAAACTTCAGTGGCAAGGTAGTTGGCACGGCCTCCCAAGGGGGCAATCCCCTGCGGAAATTCGGTCGCCTTGGCGACACTCATCACCTTCGGCGCAAAGCCTTGCTGCGCTGATTGGTTGAAGAACGTGGTAAAGTCCGGCGGGATTTGCACGACGGTTACAATCTCGACCCCTGCCTCTTTAGAGGCAGATATCTGCGCCGAGAAATCATCGGACATGTTCTGATAGCGCCCGCCGTCCACCAATTCATAGCCGAGGGCTTTCATTGCTGCGGGGAACCCCAGCGCCGCATCCCCGAAGGCATGCCATCCGGATCATTCGGCCAGAGCGAACCCACAACCCTATTCGTCGCGATCTGGTCCCACTGGCACAGATAGACCGAAGTAATATCCTCGATCCCCCAGAAGAAATGGAAGGTGCAGTCAAAACCAACCGCCGGATCGCCTTGGCAGCCAAAGAAATGCGCCTGCCACGGGGTGTCATTCGTCACGCAGGGAACACCGTTGATCTCTGCCTGATCGGCCACAGGATTTGTGGTGTCAGGGGTCGAGGTGGCACAGATGATGTTCACCTCATCCTCGAAAATCAATTCTTGCGCTACGGACGAGGCACGGTTTGACGATGACTGGCTATCCTTGACGATAAACTCGACCGGATGTTTGGCGCCGTTGATCATGATCCCGTCGCCGATACGATCTTTGAACTGCTGTAGCGTGAACAAGTCCGGCTCGGCAAAAATGGCAAGTGGCCCGGTCTGGGGCGTGACAAAGCCGATCTTGATCGGCTTGTTCGCGGCGTAGGCCGGCAACGCCAATCCCGAGGCGCTGACAGCCAGCCCCGAAGCGGCCGCCGACCTCAAAAATCTGCGTCGTGAAATCACCGTGGTTTCCTCCCTATGTCACGCGAACAACGGCCTTCCTCCGGCCCACGCCCGTGCTGTGCGAGAGTTGCAACCAGCCTATAAGTAATAAAGGCATCAGGTGATATCTTCACTGGTTGCAGGGCATACCTTACAATCCCCCTGACCAGAGGCCAAGCCGTGCCGAATAGAAAAGGGCGGCCAATCAGGCCGCCCTTCAACACTATAAAACATTGGTTATTTTTGCCGCGCTTGCGCGATAGTCATGGCGCCGACCGTGATGGCGATCACAGCCAGAAAACCGAGGCTGGTCATGATCGTACCATACCCCATCCCGCCGTAATCCACCGGCTGCGACAGCAGATCCCCGAACGAGGCGCCAAGCGGCCGCGTCAGGATATAGATCAGCCAGAAGGCAAGGATGCCATCAAGGCCAAGGGCAAAATAGCCAAAGGACAGGCTTGTGATGATGGCTGCAAACAGCACGCCAGAGGCCAGATAGCCAAGGGCGAACTGCTCGGCTACAAGATCGCCAACCGCAGTACCCAGAGCAAAGGTCAGCAGGATGGCCAGCCAGTAAAAGGCCTCTCGCAGGGGGGTGTCCACGTCATGGATCGAAAGGGTCCCCTCGATCCGGTACCAGACCGCGAAGGTTGCGGCCAGAAGGGCGCTGAAGGCGACCGTGCAGGTCACAAGGCTAACCCCGAGGTTGTCCACAAGGTTATCGGTCAGCAGCGTACCGACCACCGAAATCAACACCACGTTCAGCCAGTACACCCACGGCACATAGCGGCGATGAGAAAATTGCAGCGCCAGCGTGCCTATCAGGATCACCGTCATCATCAGCGAGGTCGTAGACAAGCCAAGCCCGAGGTTGACGTTCAGATAATCGGCTGCGGTTTCGCCCATGGTCACGGCCATCAGCTTG
>JAYZYX010000036.1:0-4829 GCA_036139795.1 Pseudomonadota bacterium
CGCGGCTGGATTACAAAGTGACCGGCCTTGAAGCCCATTTCGTGATCCCCGAAGCCCATGTCTTTGCAGCGCCAACGCGTGTTGACGCGGCTGACGCTGATAGCGATCAGGCAGTTCGCCCTGCGGATGGGCTGACGGGTACTGCCTTGGTGCTTGAGGACACAATGATCATCGCCATGGACGCCGCCGATATCCTGACCGAGCTTGGCGCAAGCGACGTGAAAATCGCATCCAATGTGCTAGAGGCACTGAACCAGATCGAGAAGAACGCCTTCTCTGTCGCGGTTCTGGATGTGAATCTGGGCAGCGAACAATCCCTGCCTGTGGCGATCCGTCTGGCCGAATTGGGCGTGCCGTTTATCCTGTCCACCGGCTATGGCGAGAGGGACGATATTCGTGCAAATTACCCACCGTGCCCGATTTTGCGGAAACCGTTCTCTAGCGAGACGATGGCCGAGGCTGTTTTTGAGGCAATACGTTCAAACCGCTAGAGAAATTGATCTATCGGGCAGTTGGTGTATATTGGGCGTGTCTTCTCAGTTAGGGCGCGTGCAATGAAAATTCTGGTCGGCGATGTAGAGGTTGCAGCATCTTCTGTCGGGTCCATTCTTGGCCATGTGGCCGAGCGTGCAGATCTTTGCATCAAGGTTCTTGATCGTGACGGTTATGTTCGTGCGGTCAATGAGCGTGGCCTCGCCCTGCTACAAGTGCCTCAGGATCAGTTTTGCGGGCAAATCTGGGCGGACCTCTGGACTGACGAATATCACGCCAAAGCCGCCAACGCGGTTGAGCTTGGCCTTCAGGGAGTGACCACCAGCTTTACCGGTCGTTTTCGTACCGGCGACGGGGTGATGCGGACTTGGGTCGTTGAGGTGATGCCTCTTGATCGCAATGGCGGAGAGGTGACCAAGCTGCTTGTGATCTCGTCCGATGTGACGGCTGTCCCCATCTCTGAGGGCCAGAGCGACATTGAAGCTGAGGCCATCGCGACATTGATGGAAAACTGCATGCGCACCCTGCACAAGCTGCGCAATGTGGTCAGCACCACCAATGGGGCCGCGCGGATCATGCAGCGCGGTGCCTCGGTCGAGCGTCTGGAAGAACTCGCCAAACTGATGCAGGACAGCGCGCTGCAATGTAATGAGGTGATTGCCTCGATGGAAAGCGTGCTGGGTCTTTGTGAACAGTTGGGGTTGGATCAGGCGGGGCAAGAGACGGCGCCTGATCAGAAGGACAGCTTTGGTCTTCAGTAACCGCTAGAGCAGGCTTTCGATCGCGCGGACCATGTCCGTGTGGTGGCCAAAGCTTGCTTGCTTGGGGATGCTGTCCAGCGGCGTTTTGTGATAGCCGCCAGTGTAAAAGACAAAGGGCACGGCAGCGTTCACCGCTGTCTGCGCGTCCACTTCGCTATCGCCCACGTAGATCGGCGCCGCATCGCTGTTCAGCGCCTCTAGGGCTGCGTGCAAAGGGGCCGCGTCCGGTTTGTGTACGGGCAGGCTATCGCCACCGATCACCGCATCAAACAGCCCGTCCATCTTTAGATGCGCCAGCACGGAATGGGTGGGGGCGATGGGTTTGTTGGTGCAAATCCCAAGGCTATGGCCCGCACCGCGCAGGGCATCCAGCGCCTCACGCACGCCATCGAAGACCACAGTCAGATCGACCGCATCTACGTAGCGGGTTTTGAACTCGGCCAACAGAGTGTCGAAAAGCGCCTCATCCACGGCCCGCGCGGCAATCATCCGGCGGACGAAGGTCGGAGCGCCGTTGCCGATAAAGCTGCGGGTCTCGGCCAGCGACAGGGGCGCTTTGTCGATCCCTGCCAGGGTCGCGTTGGCGACGGCTTGAATGTCCGGGGCGCTGTCGATCAGCGTCCCGTCCAGATCAAAGACAATCCGCGCCATTAAAGAACGCTATTGGCGGCTGCGCGGATGTTGCGGATGTTCTCGCCGTAGACATCGGCATTATCGACCGAGCCGCCACGGAACACAGCACTGCCCGCGACCAGAACGTCCGCGCCAGCAGCGGCGACCAGAGGTGCAGTGGTGGGATCAACGCCGCCGTCAATCTCGATATGGACGGGGCGGTCGCCGATCATGCTGCGCAGCTTGCGGATCTTGGCGGTCATGTCGATGAACTTCTGCCCGCCAAAGCCGGGGTTCACGGTCATGACGCAGATCACGTCGGTCAGGTCCAGCAGATGCTCGACCGCTTCGGCAGGGGTGCCGGGGTTCAGGGCAACACCGGCCTTCATGCCTGCGCCGCGAATGGCTTGCAGGGTGCGGTGGGTGTGGGGGCCTGCCTCGATATGGGCGGTCAGCACGTCCGCGCCTGCATCGGCGTAGGCATCGATATAGGCATCCACGGGGCTGATCATCAGGTGCACGTCCATCACGGTTTTCACGTGGGGACGGAACGCTTTTACGGCGGGCGGGCCGAAGGTCAGGTTCGGCACAAAGTGACCGTCCATCACGTCCACATGCACCCAGTCGGCGCCTTGGGCCTCGATTGCGCGGATCTCTTGTCCAAAGTTTGCGAAGTCGGCGGAAAGGATCGACGGAGCGATCTTGATGGAACGGTCAAAGCTCAAGGCAGTTCTCCTGAACAGGGTCAGCGGGCGCCTTTGCGCCCTCGGGGCCAGATGCCTGTGCCTTACCGCATTCTTGCGGGGATTGGCATGGCGAAAATGACTTGAAAGCACTGCTTCCGGTTGTGCTTAATTTTTAATCACTCCGCCCTGAAATGGGGCGCATGATGCGGGTGCAGCATTGTGGGCGCGGTGGCGGACTGGGATACTGGGGGCAAGGAGGGCTGGAATGCCGAACGTACCTTTGATCGTCTTTACCGATCTTGATGCGACCCTGCTGGATCATGAGACCTATGACTGGCAGCCTGCGAAACCTGTTCTGGATCGTCTGATTGCTGCAAACGTTCCGGTTATTCTGACCAGCTCGAAAACAGCTGCCGAAATCACCCAGTTGCGCGATGCTATGGGGCTAAGCGACTGTCCTGCAATTTGCGAAAACGGCGCGGGTCTTGTGCCGTCGGGGCAGGGTGCGTTGCCGTCGCCCGATGCATATCGCCGCCTGCGCCGCATTCTGGACAGTCTGCCGGTGGACTTGCGCGACGATTACACCGGCTTTGGCGATATGGATGTGGATGGCGTTGCCGAAGCCACTGGCTTGCCCCGCGCAGAGGCGGCGCTGGCCGCACAACGCGCCTTTACTGAACCGGGCCTTTGGCGCGGGGATACGGCTGAACTGACTGCGTTCCTGTCCGCCTTGGCTGCGCATGGGGTCTCGGCGCGGGAAGGTGGGCGCTTTCTGACCCTCGGGTTCGGACGCCGCAAGGTGGACGCCATGAAAGAGGTGCTGACCCGCTACGGCAATCCCCCCTCAATCGCCCTTGGCGATGCCCCCAACGACCAAGAGATGATCGAGGCCGCCACCCATGGCGTCATCATCCCCAATCCCCACCGCGACCCGCTGCCCCCGCTGGACGGAGAGGCAGAGGGTCGCGTGATGCGGGAACAAACCGCGGGTCCCGCAGGTTGGGCACATGCCGTGTCTGCCTTGGCGGACCGATATCTTTGATCTCAAAAGGATTTTACTTTGGCAGACTTTCACCAGAACGGCCACATCGCAACGCTACATAACCTCCGCGCCAAGTCGCCCGAGGCCATGAGCCACGAGCTGGCCACCTTTGCCGAAGACCGCAAGATTACGCTGATCTTGCCATGCCTCTACTCTGAACTGGAATTGCCGGCGATCAACAACATCGTAGATGAGCTTAGTCAGGTGCCTTACCTGCACCGGATCATTATCGGTCTGGATCGGGCGGATGCTGATCAATACGCCCATGCGGTCAAGTTCTTCTCTCGGTTGCCGCAGCAGCATGTGGTGATCTGGAACGACAGCCCGCGCAATCTGGCTATCGGCGAGCGGTTGAAAGAGCAGGGCCTCTATCCGTCAGAGCCGGGCAAGGGCAAGAACGTCTGGGGCTGTCTGGGGTATATGATGGCTTGCCGCGATACCTCGGTCATGGCGATCCACGACTGCGATATTGTGACCTATGAAAAGGACATGTTGACCCGTCTGCTCTATCCGGTGGCAAACCCGCGGTTCCCCTATCAGCTGTCCAAGGGCTATTACCCGCGGATCGGGGACGGCAAGATCAATGGCCGCGTCACGCGCCTGTTGGTCAGCCCGTTGCTGATCGCGCTGAAAAAGGTGGTGGGTGACAAGGACTACATCGATTTCCTGCGCAGCTTCCGCTACCCGCTGTCGGGCGAGTTCGCGATGCGGACGGCCATGCTGCCGGATCTGCGCATTCCCAGCGACTGGGGTCTTGAGATTGGCGTACTTTCTGAGGCATGGCGCAATCTGGCGCCCAAGTCGGTCTGTCAGGTGGAAATCAGCGATGCCTATGATCATAAGCATCAGGACCTGAGTCCCGAGGATTCTGCTGCTGGTCTGAACCGGATGAGCACGGATATCTGCAAGGCGATTTTCCGCAAGCTGGCCGCTGACGGCACGGTCTTTACGCCGAATGTCTTCCGCACCTTGAAGGCGGTCTACTACCGTACCGCATTGGATGTGCTGGAAAGCTATTACAACGATGCCGCCATGAACGGCCTGTCGATCGACCGCCACAAGGAAGAGCGCAGCATCGAGCTGTTTGCCGAGAACATCATGAATGCCGGCAATGCTTTCCTTGATAACCCCTTCGAGACGCCCTTCATCCCCACGTGGAGCCGCGTTCACGCCGCCGACCCGACCTTGATGTCGGATATGTTGACGGCGGTGAAAGAGGATTACGCAGACTTGGGC
>JAYZYX010000037.1:0-2641 GCA_036139795.1 Pseudomonadota bacterium
CTTCTCTCCGTGGCTCTGCTTGGTTCCGGGTTTCTGTCTCATCTCCACTCCTTGGTGGTTACGATGTGCCAGAAACCCTCTCTTATCAAATCAACCTAAACTGTCCCATTGGCGCTGACGTCAGACAAACGGGGTCATGCTCTATGTAGACCCGTGGGGTAAGACGATGGGCTTCGAGGACGTGTTCACCAAGATCGAGATGTGCCGCAAGCACTATGAAGCTGTGGGACTTGGCGCGGACTACGTTGACCAGTTTATCCGCTGAGCTTCCATAGCGGTGTGGCTGGCGCTTGTTGAAACCCTGCAAGACCTGCGGCTGCGGAAAGCTCTCAGCATCGATGGGTTGTCTGTCGTGGCAAAGTTGTTCGATGGTATTCGTTCTTAGCGATCTTAATTTCCGGAAGCCCGTCGAACGGCCTCCGCACAACTTTTGCCGATGAAGCTGTCGGGAAAAAGAAGCGGCGCAGGTGCCCCTGTGCCGCTTTTTGCGTGCAAGGGGGATGGTTTTCGGCATTCCAAGGCCTCAAGGGCGCGTGAGGTTAAATTTTTTTCCAATCTTTTAGAGAGTTACCGGTTATCAGTCCGCTAATTTCCCTGTTCAGGCGAAGTGATGAATGCCTGATGTCTTCGCGGTGCGCGCCTTCGCGATCGGTATCAATCTGCTGGGATGGCAGGTCCAACTATGCGGGTGCAGCACGCAAAGTCCTGAGAACCTGTGTGAGAAATGCTTGAAAAGTAAACCTAAGCGAGAATAACATCAGGGTTGAGTGTGCTAACCAGTTCCGGGATGTCAGAGAATGCTTCAATCTGTGCCGACAAGTCTTCCCCAGAGAAATCGGGCAAGTGAAGCGCAGATGCTTCGGACTTTGAACACCTTCGCGGTGGATCTTATGTCGATCCCCTGTGTTGAGGATCTGTTCTGGTACGTTGCCCAGAATGTGGTCGGGAAACTGGGCTTTGTCGATTGTGTGATCTATCAGGCAAATGATGCGCAGACCGACCTGACCCAAGCCGCCGCTTGGGGGGAAAAGAACCCCTTCGGGCGCAATATAATCAATCCGCTGGTCATCCCCTTCGGGCGCGGCATTACCGGACAGGTGGCCCAGACCCGCAAGCCGGTCATCGTGGACGATCTTTTAAGCGATCTGAACTACATTCCGGACACCCAGCCTGCACGATCCGAAATCTGCGTGCCCGTGATTTGTGGTGGGCGGATTGCTGGTGTCATCGATAGCGAACATCCGGAAATCGGGTTCTTCGGTGACGCCGAACTTGAGATACTCAGCACCGTTGCCGCAATGACCAGCGCCAAGTTGGAGTTGCTGGCGGAAACCGGCCGCTCGCAGCGGCGGTACGAAGATCTGGTGGTGGCCCATACCCAACTGACCCGCGAAACCGAGAACCGCAAGGCGCTGGAAGCCAAGCTGTTCGAGGCGCGAAAGCAAGATGCGATCGGCCGCCTTGCGGGCAAATTCGCCCATGAGTTCAACAACCTTTTGACCGTGATCGCGGGCAATATCGAGTTGCTGGAACTGGATTCGCCCGAAGTCGGGTCTCAGGAAACGCTACAGGATGCGAAAACGGCGTCCGAGCGGGGGGCTCAGTTGATCCGCGATATGCTGGCTTTCGCGCAAAGAACGCGCCTTGTGCAGCAAACCGTCGATCTGAACGCGAAGGTGATCGCCTTTTGCGAGGAATGTGACGCGACCTTGTCGCGGGGCGTTGTGAAGGTTCTGGCAAAGGACCTCTGGCCGGTTTCGGTCGACCCGACCGCTTTGGAAAATATGCTGCTGGCTTTGACCCTGAACGGGATTGAGGCAATGGACTCCGACGGCGTGCTGAAGATCACGACGGAGAATGTTTTCCATACGTTGGCCGAGGCTCCGAATTTCCCGTCAGATCTGACGCCCGGGCGCTATGTGCGGCTAAGTATTACCGATGAGGGGCGCGGTATCGCGCCTGAACTTCTCGAACAGATTTTCGATCCATTCTTCACGACCAAAACCGTGGGCGAGGGGACCGGTCTAGGCCTGTCGATGGTGCTTGGCGTGATGCGCCAGTCCGGCGGCACGGTCGCGGTGCATAGCGCCGTATCGTTCGGGTCAACCTTTGATCTTTATTTCCCAGCTATCGCGTTCGCCACGGAATAAGTGACCAAATAAAATACAGGGAGGTGCGGTCGCGAGTGGAAACGCTGATTGCAAACCAGCGGACTGACGGTTCGGGGAACGAAGAAGGTCTGCCTTTAATCGACATTAGCGGGATCAGAACTGCGGACAAACGCAAGCTGATGCAGATCGCTGACGAAATCGGACTAGCCGCGCGCGAGATCGGCTTTTTCAGGCTTATCGGACACGGCATTGACCTGTCTTTGGTCGAGAGAACCTACCGTATGGCCGAGCGGTTCTTTGCGATGCCTGACGCGTATAAACGCGCCTATTACATCGGGCATAGCACAAACCACCGTGGTTATGTGCCGTTCACCGAAAAGGGGGATTACCCTGATGAGGTGAACCGCAGCTACGAGGCTTTCGATATGGGCGTTGACCTGCCCCATGATGATCCGGACTATCTGGCGGGCAACAGGCTGTTGGGTCCTAACGTCTGGCCTGACGTGCTGGGGTTCAAAGAGACGGTAGCC
>JAYZYX010000038.1:0-107029 GCA_036139795.1 Pseudomonadota bacterium
GGCCGAGGAAATGACCTTCCACTACCTGTCGCGCACTGACCGCGACAGCCATGATTTCTACAGCGCCTATGCGGTCTTTGGCACCGGTCGCGCCCTGCGTATCTTGGGGATTTTCGCCCGCCTTGCCGCTCGCGATGGCAAAGACCGCTATCTGGCCTTTGTCCCCCGCGTTCTGGATCACCTGCGTACCAATCTTGGCCATCCAGCCTTGGCCGAGGTTGCCGCGATCCTGTCGCCCCTGACCGGAGAGGCCGCATGAGCCTGCCCCATCCCGTCATGCTGTTCGCAGCCGGTTTTGGCACGCGGATGAAGCCTCTGACCGACACCCGCCCGAAACCTCTGATCGAGGTCGCTGGAAAGCCTTTACTGGACCACGCCCTTGATCTGGTACGGGCCGAAGGCGCGCCGCGCACAGTCGTCAACAGCCACTATCTGGGCGCGCAAATCGCAGCGCACCTAGACGGGCAGGACATCGTGATCTGCGATGAAGACATCATCCTTGATACCGGCGGTGGGCTGCGCAACGCCCTGCCGTTGCTGGGTGATCAGACGGTGTTCACCATGAACACGGACGCGGTGTGGGCCGGTCCCAATCCGCTGCCGATGCTGGCAGATCACTGGAACCCTGACGTAATGGAGGCCCTGCTGCTGTGCCTGCCAAAGCCGCAGGCCATCGGCCACAAAGGGCAAGGGGATTTCATCGGGGATCACGGCCCCGCCACCCGCGGGCCCGGTCTGGTGTATAGCGGCGTGCAGATCCTCAAGACCCAAGGGCTGGCCGCGATTGACGATCAGGTCTTCTCGCTCAACCGCCTTTGGGATGACATGATTGCGCGGCAAAAGCTGTTCATTCTTCCCTACACCGGCCTCTGGTGCGACGTGGGACACCCTGCGGGCATCCAGCTGGCCGAAGACATGCTGGACCAACATAATGGCTCTGTTTGATCCCCACACCGGCCCCCGTATTTTCGGCCTGCCCCATGGCGTGAACTTTGCTGCTGAACTGGTGCGCGGGCTGATCCCGCGTCTGGACCGTCTGCCTCCTGAACAGCAGGCGCGGGCGGAACTGTATGTGGCCACGCCCCGTATGCAGCGGATCATCACCGCCCATTTTGACAAGCACGGCCCCCGTTTTCTGCCGCGTATCCGGCTGATCGGTGATCTGGGACACCTGCCCGGACCCGATGTGCTGCCTGCGCCGATTTCATCCCTGCGCAAACGGCTGGAACTGGTGACCCTGATCCGCCAACTACTGACCAGCGCACCGGATATGGCACCACGCTCGGCCCTGTTCGATCTGGCGGACTCACTGGCGCGTCTGCTGGACGAAATGCAGGGCGAAGGCGTTGTCCCTGAGGCCTTGCGCGGCTTGGACGTGACCGACCAGTCGGGCCACTGGCAGCGGGCGCTGACCTTTGTGAACATCGTCGAGCAGTTCATCGAGAACAGCGAAGACCGTCCCGATGCCGAAGGCCGCCGCCGCGCGATTGTCGAGGCGTTGTGCGAGGCATGGGAGACTGCCGCGCCAAGCCATCCGGTGATCGTCGCAGGCTCAACCGGTTCGCGGGGGGCAACGGCGCTATTCATGAAAGCGGTCGCACATCTGCCCCAAGGGGCGGTGATCCTGCCGGGCTATGACACCGATCTGCCCGCCGATGTCTGGGACGGGATGGGCGATGCGCTGACTGCCGAGGATCACCCGCAATATCGCTTTCGCCGCCTCATGAACCTCATCGGCTTTGCTCCCGATGACGTGCAGATGTGGTCTGACGGTGCGCCCGCCAGCCCCGCCCGCAACCGCCTGTTGTCGCTGGCTCTGCGTCCCGCGCCGGTCACCGATGCGTGGCTGACCGAAGGCCCCGCGCTGCCCGATCTGGACCGCGCCTGCGAAGGTCTGACCTTGGTCGAGGCACCCAGCCCCCGCCTAGAGGCAGGCGCCATTGCCCTCATCATGCGTGAGGCGCTAGAGCAAAACCGTTCGGTCGCCCTGATCAGCCCCGACAGCATGCTGACCCGTCAGGTCCGCGCCGCATTGGGCCGTTGGAGCATTGTGCCGGACGATTCCACCGGCCTGCCGTTGCCCCTCTCGCCCCCCGGTCGTTTGCTGCGGCAGGTGGCGGACCTTTACGGCCAGCGCGTGGATGCCTTGTCGCTGCTGCGTATCCTGAAACACCCGCTAACCTGCGCTGGTAGCCCGACGTTGCAAAACGGGGTGGATGATCAAGGCGTCCTGCGGCGCGGCCAACACCTGCTGCGCACGCGCGAACTTGAACTAGCTGTGCGTCGCGACGGCTGCGCATTCCCTGATGGCGAATGGTTGCGCAAATGGGCCACGCCCCGCGCTGAAAAAGACGAAGGCATTGAAGGTTGGATCACTTGGATCGAACAAACGATCCTGAGCGTCCCCGATCTGGGCGACGCGCCCCTGACCGCCTACGTCGAAGATCACCTGAACCGGACTGAAAACATCGTGGCCGGTCCCGACGGCAACCCCTCCCCCCTCTGGGCCGAGGCGGCGGGCCGCACCGCGAAACCCGTGATCCAAGAGTTGCGCCAAGAGGCCAGCGCCTGTGGTGATCTGACCGCCCGCGATTACGCAGGACTGCTGTACGGCGTTCTGGCCACCGAAGAGGTCCGCGACCGTGACGCGGGCCACCCCATGGCAGCGATCTGGGGCACGCAAGAGGCCCGCATAGGCCGCGCCGATGTGATGATCCTTGCGGGTTTGAACGAAGGCATGTGGCCCGGTGCGCCGAACCCTGATCCGTGGCTGAACCGCGCTATGCGGGCCCGTGTGGGTCTGCTGCTGCCGGAACGGCAGATCGGCCTCTCGGCCCATGACTTTCAGCAGGCGATCACCGCGCCCGAGGTGGTGCTGACCCGCGCCATCCGGTCCGAGGACGCGCAGTCCGTGCCCTCGCGCTGGTTGAACCGTTTGATGAACCTGCTGAACGGTCTGCCCGACACCGGCGGGCGGGATGCGTTGCAAGGGATGAAGGACCGCGGCGATCTTTGGGTCCGCTATGCCGAAGAACTTGAGCGCCCCGGCGATGTGCCCCGCGCCAAACGGCCCAGCCCCTGTCCGCCGGTCTCGGCCCGCCCCGACGCCATGTCGGTGACAGAAGTGCAGACCCTGATCCGCGACCCTTATGCGATCTACGCCAAGCATGTCCTGCGCCTGCGCCCGCTGGACCCGCTGTCCCGCGAACCGGACGCCCGCCTGCGCGGCACGGTGCTGCACGCAGTGCTGGAAGAATTCGTGAAATCGGCCCCCGTCACCGGCGCACCCGAGGACAAAGACCGCCTGCTAGACATCGCTCAGCGCGTGATCGAGGCCGAGGTACCCTGGTCCGTGACCCGCACCTTCTACATGTCGCGCATCCAGAAGTTCGCCGACTGGTTCATCGCCTGCGAGGCAGAGCGTCAAAAGCGCCAGCACCCCACCGCGTGGGAGGTTGACGGCAAGCTGGTGATGGAGACCGCCAAGTTCACCCTTCGCGCCAAAGCCGACCGGATGGACACGGATGATCGCGGCTATCTGGTCCTCTATGACTACAAAAGCGGTGCAGCGCCCACAGGGCCGGAACAGAAATACTATGACAAACAGCTGCTTCTGATGTCGGCGATGGCCGAAGAGGGGGCCTTTGAAAACATCCCTCCGACCGAAGTCGCCCGCGCCAGCTACATCGCCCTTAGCAAGATGAAAGAACAATCCGCCCCCGTGGAAGAGACCGAAGCCAGCACCATTCTGGCCGAGTTCCACGCGCTGCTAAGTGCCTACCGCGATCCCGATCAGGGCTATACCTCTCGGCGGGCACCCAAGAACGAAGGGTTCGAAGGGGACTATGACCAACTGGCCCGCTTTGGTGAATGGGAAGCTACAGACCACCCCGAACGGGAGGTCCTGAAATGAGCGCGATGAACGACGCAACGCTGGCGCAAATTCGCGCCGCCAATCCGCATATGTCTACTTGGCTGGCCGCGAACGCGGGCTCGGGCAAAACCCGCGTTCTGACCGACCGCGTGGCCCGCTTGCTGCTGACAGGGGTCGAGCCTCAGCACATCCTGTGTCTGACCTACACCAAAGCCGCCGCCTCCGAGATGCAGAACCGCCTGTTCAAGCGTCTTGGGGAATGGGCAATGCTGGACGCGGACTCGCTGCGGGCGCAGTTGCGGGACATGGGCGAAGAGGGGCTGATCACCCCCGAACGTCTGGCCCACGCCCGCACCCTCTTTGCCCGCGCGATCGAGACGCCGGGTGGCCTGAAAATCCAGACCATCCACTCGTTCTGCGGATCGCTGCTGCGCCGTTTCCCGCTAGAGGCCGGCGTCAGCCCCCAGTTCACAGAGATGGAAGACCGCGCCGCGCAGCTTTTGCGCCTTGAGGTGCTAGAGCGCATTAACCAAGACGAACCGGCGCTGCTGGACGGGCTGTCCAGTTACTTGGACGAAATGAGCCTGCCCTCATTGCTGTCCGCCATCGTCAGCCGCCATGACGAACTGCTGCCCCATCCGGGGCGCGATGCGATCTGGAAAGCCTTTGATCTGCCCGCCGGTTTCACCACGCGCGACATGCTGGGGCGGGTGTTCTTAGGGGATGAGGCAGACCTTTTGGCGGAACTGATCCCGTACCTTGATGCTTCAGGTACCAATGACCAAAAGGCGGGTACCAAGCTAAAAGGCATCAACGGTCTGAACCTGAACGCCTTATCTATCCTTGAAGACGTTCTGCTGACCGGCAGCGGCGCGAAAGAGCCTTTCACTGCAAAGATTGGGAGCTTTCCTACTAAGGCCGTGCAAAAAGGCCCGGCTGCCCGTCTGATGGACCGGCTGGAAAACCTGATGCGGCGGGTCGAGGATGCCCGCGGCCAACGTCTTGCCCTGTCGGCAGCGCAAAAGGCCCTTAGCCTGAATGACTTTGCCGCCGAATTCCTGACCCGTTATGCGCAAGCCAAGCAAATGCGGGGGGCGCTGGACTTTGACGACTTGATCCGCAAGGCGGGCCAGTTGTTGACCAGCGCAGCAGTGGCGCAATGGGTGCTGTACCGTCTGGACGGCGGCATTGACCACATTCTGGTGGATGAGGCGCAGGACACCAGCCCCTCGCAATGGCGGGTGATTGCAGCCTTGGCGCAGGAATTCACCAGCGGCGAAGGGGCCCGCTCGGATGTCGAGCGGACGATCTTTGTGGTCGGTGACAAAAAGCAATCGATCTACAGCTTCCAAGGGGCCGACCCCCGCGCGTTTGACGCGATGATGGAGCGGTTCCGCCACGATCTGCAAACGGTCGACGCGCCGTTCCAATCGATGGAACTGCAATATTCCTTCCGCTCGTCCGCTGCCATTCTGGACAGCGTGGACCATGTCTTCCGTGAAAACTTCGCGCGGGAGGTCGGGCAAAGCGCCACCCACCGCGCGTTCAAATCCGCCCTGCCGGGCCGCGTGGACCTGTGGCCGTTCTTCGAGAAAACCAATGACGAGGACGAAGACGCCCTCTGGTACGATCCGGTGGATCGCATCGGCAGCTCTTCCCCCGAAATCCAGTTGGCCCGTCAGATCGCGATGGAAATCCGCCGGATGATCGACGCAGGCGAGACCATTCCCGATGAGGTCAAAGGCCAGACCATCCGCCGCAAAGTGCGCCCAGGGGACTTCCTGATCCTTGTGCAAAGCCGCAGCGCCCTGTTCAGCGAATTGATCCGCGCCTGTAAGGCCGAGGAACTGCCTATCGCCGGATCGGACCGTCTGAAGGTGGGCGGTGAATTGGCCGTACGCGATCTTGGGGCCTTGCTGGCATTTCTGGCTTTGCCCGAAGACGATCTGGCGCTGGCCACGGCCCTACGCTCGCCCCTTTTCGGGTGGAGCGAACAGCAGCTTTTCAGCCTGTCCCATCCCCGAAGGCAGCCGCGCCTGTGGGCGGCGCTACGCGATACGCCCGAACACAAAGCCACCATCGACACCTTGCAAGACCTGCGGAACCACGCGGACTTTTTGCGCCCGTTTGATTTGATCGAACGCATCCTGACCGTCCACAACGGGCGCTTTAACCTGCTGTCCCGACTTGGCCCTGAGGCCGAAGACGGCATCAACGCCCTGCTAACCCAAGCCATGCGCTATGAGGCGCAGGACGTGCCCGATCTGACCGGCTTTCTGACGTGGATGCAGACCGACGATTTGGAAATCAAGCGCCAGATCGACGCCGAAGGCGATGAGATCCGCGTGATGACGGTGCATGGCTCGAAAGGGCTTGAGGCGCCGATCGTGATCCTGCCCGATGCCGCCAAGCGTCAGGCCCCCAAGGGCAACGACATTCTGCCCGTGGGCGATATCCACGCGTGGCGCCAACCCAGCGCCGAGCGGCCCGCGGTCATGGATGCCTCGAACGCCGAGATTGTGGGCAGCCAGAATGATGAACGATTCCGCCTGCTGTATGTGGCGATGACGCGGGCGGAAAAGTGGCTGATCGTGGCGGGGGCCAAGGACAAGGGCAAATACCCCGAAAGCTGGTACAGCATTGTGGAAAAGGCCCTACAGGATCAGGACACGCCCGAACATGATTTCGGCTTTGGCAAGGGTCTGCGCCTGACCCACGGTGATTGGGACGGACTGCCGGTGCAGGACATCCCCCGCGCCACTAAGGAAACCGTCTCGCTGCCTGCCTATGCCACCACGCAGCCGCCCTTGCCGCCCGTTAGCGTGCGGGCGCGGACGGCCTCGGACCTTGGCGGAGCCAAGGCGCTGCCCGGTGATGCGGGCCGCGATCAAGACGCGGCGATGGACTACGGCGATATGATCCACAAGCTGCTTGAGGTGCTGCCAACGCGCCCGCGCGCCCAATGGGAAGGCACCGCCGCACGTCTTTTGGCAGGAAAAGAACCGTCGGTCGCCCTGATGGCGCAGGCCGAGGCGATTGTCGTGCTGGAAGATCCCGAACTGACCCATCTGTTCGCGCAAGATGCGCTGCAAGAGGTCGAACTGACCACATCCCTGAACGGGCAGACCCTGCACTGCAAAATCGACTGCATGGTGATGAAAGACGGGCTGATCGAGGTGGTCGACTACAAGACCAACAGAACCGTTCCGGACGCGCCAGAGCAGACTCCAGAAGGACTTTTGCGGCAAATGGCTGCATATCAGGCCGCTTTGGCGCAATTGTACCCGACCCATAAGATCGTGGCAAAACTGCTTTGGACGCACACCAGAACCCTGACAGAGCTGCCCGACACACTGCTTCGTGAAGCGCTGGTGCGCGCAGGGCTTGCTTGACGCTGGCCTTGCCCGCACTTACGTTCCGCATCAACCAAGAGCCCGCTTTAGGAGTGAGAGATATGGCCACTGTTGCCGTTACCGACGAAACCTTCGATGCCGAAGTGAAAAATTCCTCTGTTCCCGTGGTCGTAGACTTCTGGGCCGAATGGTGCGGCCCCTGTAAGCAGATCGGCCCCGTTCTGGAAGAACTGTCGTCCGAGATGGAAGGCCAGATCAAAGTCGTGAAAGTGGACGTAGACAACAACCAGCAGTGGGCGTCGCAGCTGGGTGTTCGCGGTATCCCCGCGCTGTTCATCTTCAAGGATGGCGAAGTTGTTTCGAACCGCGCCGGTGCTGCCCCCAAGGCCGCGCTGAAGTCGTGGATCGAAGACTCGATCTAAGGCGGCCCGCCCGCACGTCTTTCAAGGGCGCCCTCTGCAATGGGGCGCCCTTTTTCGTATCAGCATTCAAGAGGCAGCAATGTCACAGAACGAATTCCCCGGCTGGCACGGCACCACGATCATCGGCGTCCGCCGCGGAGACGAGGTTTGCGTGGCCGGCGACGGTCAGGTCAGCCTTGGCAACACCGTGATCAAAGGCAGCGCCCGCAAGGTGCGCCGCATTACCCCCGGCGGGCACCCGGTTGTGGTGGGTTTTGCAGGCTCGACCGCAGACGCGTTCACCCTGCTGGAACGCCTTGAGGCCAAGCTTGAGGCCACCCCCGGTCAGTTGGCCCGCGCCAGCGTGGAACTGGCAAAGGACTGGCGCACGGACAAGTACCTGCCATAGCTTGAGGCCATGCTGAGTGTGACCGACGGCAAGGAACTGATGGTGATCACCGGCGCCGGTGACGTGCTGGAGCCTGAACACGGCATTGCGGCGATTGGTTCGGGCGGCATGTATGCCCTGTCGGCGGCCCGTGGTCTGGCAGAAAACCCCGACCTTTCCGCCCAAGAAATCGCTGAAAAGGCGATGGCGATTGCCAGCGACATCTGCGTTTTCACCAACGGCAACCTGACCATCGAAACGATCAAGGCCTAAGGCTTTATTTCGGGCGCGGCGCTGCCTATCTCAGGCGCAGCCCGCCCAATTACAGGAGATTCCCATGTCCGATCTCACCCCGCGCGAAATCGTCAGCGAGCTGGACCGCTTTATCATCGGTCAGGCCGAGGCCAAGCGCGCCGTGGCGGTCGCTCTGCGCTCGCGCTGGCGTCGGCAGCATCTGCCCGCCGCGTTGCAGGACGAAGTGTACCCCAAGAACATCCTGATGATCGGGCCCACCGGCGTCGGTAAGACCGAGATCAGCCGCCGTCTGGCCAAGCTGGCCCGCGCCCCCTTTGTGAAGGTCGAGGCGACCAAATTCACCGAAGTCGGCTATGTGGGCCGCGACGTGGAACAGATCATCCGCGATCTGATGGACGCCGCGATGATCACCACCCGCGAGAACATGCGCGAAGACGTGAAATCCCGCGCCATCGAATCCGCTGAAGAACGCGTGATCAGCGCCATCGCTGGCGAAGACGCCCGTGACAGCACCCGCGAGATGTTCCGCAAAAAGCTGCGCTCGGGCGAATTGGACGACAAGGAAATCACCATCGAGGTGCAGGACAACGCCAACCCTCTGGGCGGCATGATGGACATTCCCGGCCAGCCCGGTAGCCAGATGGGCATGCTGAACCTTGGCGATATGTTCGGAAAGGCCTTTGGTGGCCGCACGGTCCGGAAAAAAGTCACCGTCGCCGACAGCTATGAACTACTGATGGGCGAAGAGGCCGACAAGCTGCTGGACGACGAACAGATCAAACGCGCCGCTCTGGAAGCGGTCGAGCAGAACGGCATCGTCTTTATCGACGAGATCGACAAGGTCTGCGCCCGCTCTGACGCCCGTGGTGGCGATGTCAGCCGCGAAGGCGTGCAGCGCGACCTGCTGCCGCTGATCGAAGGCACCACAGTCAGCACCAAGCACGGCCCGATCCGGACGGACCACATCCTGTTTATCGCCTCTGGCGCGTTCCACATCGCAAAACCCTCGGACATGCTACCTGAATTGCAGGGCCGTCTGCCGATCCGCGTGGAACTGAAGGCGCTGACCGAAGGCGATTTCGTCCGCATCCTGACCGAGACTGACAACGCGCTGACCCGCCAATACGCGGCTCTGCTAAAGACGGAAGGCGTCACGATTGAATTCAGCGAAGACGGCATCGCCGAGATCGCCCGCATCGCCGCCGAGGTGAACCGCACTGTGGAGAACATCGGTGCCCGTCGCCTCTACACGGTGATGGAGCGGGTCTTTGAGGAACTGTCCTTCGTGGCCCCCGATCTGGGCGAGCAGCTGATCACCATCAACGCGGACTATGTGCGCAAGTATGTGGGCGATCTGGCAGCCTCGACCGATCTCAGCCGTTACGTGCTGTAACGGCCCTTACAAAGACCGGTTGCGGCGCAGATAGATGTAATATGCGCCGCCGCCGCCGTGTTTCAGGTGCGCGTTTCGGACCTGTAGCACGATAGGGGACAAGGGCGGCATTTGCAGCCAGTGCGGCACCTGATGGCGCAACGCGCCGTGACGCTCGGGGATCGGGCCGCTGGTGTCCTTGACCTTACCTTTGCCGGTAATCACCAGAACCAGACGATGACCCGCCGTGTAGCTGCGCATGATGAAGGCGACCAACGTCGGGTGCGCTTGTGCCAGCGTCAGACCGTGCAAGTCGATCCGCGCTTCGGGGTCCAGACGGCCCCGCTTCATCTGCGTGTGGGTCTTTTTATGCATGTTCAAAGGCGCGCCCGCGATATCGTCTTCAATCGCGGGGGCCAGATCATGGGTACGCTTGCGGCCCAGCTTGGCCTTTGAGCCGATGACAAAGGGCTTGAGACCTGCCGTCACCTCTGCCGGAGTCTCAACCGTACGCGGCACCGCCTTGCGGACGGGTTTGGGCAGCCAGTCGGCTTCATCGTCGATCCGCTTTTTGCGGCGCACGGGATGCATCGGGTCCGCTGTGCGGCGCACCTTATCCCATAGCTCTTCTTCTTCGGGGTTCAGCTTGCGGCGACGGCTCATCCGGCCGGATCCTCGGTCAGGCTGGCAAAAGCCCGCTGGATCGGCATCAGCACAATCATGCGGCCGCTGTCCTTCATCTCACCGGCAAGGCTGCCTGCCTCATCGCCGGTGCCGACAAAGACGTCCGCCCGCTGCGCCCCCTTGATGGCCGAGCCTGTATCCTGCGCGATCATCAACCGCCGCATGGGCATCGCGCCTTCTTTCTCCACCCAGACGGGGCTACCAAGGGTCACCCACGCCGGATCCACCGCGATCGAGCGCATCGGCGTGATCGATCGGTTCATCGCGCCCAAAGGCCCTTTGTTCGCGGGAACGCCACGCACTTCGCGGAAGAACACGTATGAAGGGTTGTGCCGCAGCAGTTCTGGCCCATCGATGGGGTTATTACGCACCCAATTCCGGATCACCTGTGCGCTGACCTGATGGCTTTCGAAGATGCCTCGGCGCACCAGTTCCTGCCCGACCGAGCGGTAATTATGGCCGTTCGCACCGCCATAGCCCACGCGCATCATCCGCCCGTCGGTCATCCGCAACCGGCCTGACCCTTGGATTTGCAGAAAGAACAGCTCGACCGGATCATCCACATAGGCAATCTCAAGGCCGCGGCCAGTCATCTGGTCACTTTCCTCAATCTGGCGGCGGGTCAGCCACGGACCACTGGCGCGGGCCTCTTTCGGCATCCGGTAGAGGGGATAGCGAAAACGCCCCGAAGGCTTGGTCGAGGCGTCCAGTTCCGGCTCAAAATACCCTGTGAACAGAGGATCGGCCCCGTCAGTGATCAGAACGGGGCGGAAGAACAGCTCAAAAAAGGCGCGGGGATTGGCGATCTGGTCCTTGGCCACAGCACAGAGGCTTTGCCAGTCAGGACCGCGCATATCACCGCAGGTCTCCAGAAACGCGGAAAGGGCCGCGCCGTGATCGTCGCTGGCCCATCCATCCAGATCGTCAAAACTCAGTAATTGGGTCACGGGTTCCTCGCTAATGGCAGGCGCCGCCCAAAGGGACAGCGCCATAACGATGCCGCCGAGGTACCGGATCATTCTCCGGTCGCGACGAGTTGCCAATTCGGATCGTCGCTGCCCATAACGCGGGCATAGGTCCAAACGTCCTTTTGCCGCTTGATCTGCTTTTTGTCGCCCTCGACCACTTCGCCATCGGCATCGCGGACCTCATAGGTCAGGTCGGCCACATAGCGCACAGTGACTTCGCCTTCGCCGGTCGCCTGATCGAAGGTCGCATCCACCAGCTGCATTTCGCGGATACCGATAAAGCTTGCGTCCACGGTCAGCCCCTGATCGGCACGGCGATCCACAACCGCTGCAAAGCTTTCGTAAATTTCTTCGTCCAGAAACGGCTCCAGATCGCGGATGTCGCCTTTTTCAAAGCCCATCAGGATCATTTCATAGGCGCCGCGTGCGCCCTGAAGGAATTCGGTCACCGAGAAAGACGGCTCGGCCTTTTTCATCGCGGCCAGCGCGGTTGCGGCATCGCTGCTTTCGGGAACGTGGTCGATGATATCCCGATCAGGACCGCCATCGATCACCTCAAACGAATGACGCGCGTTCTCAGAGGGTGCCTCATTCCGGGCGAGGGGCGGCTTTTCATAGCCTTCCCGCGATCCCAGCACGTTTTTCAGCCGGAATATCAGGAAGAGCGCGATGCCTGCCAGCACCAGAAGTTGCACGATCGGAGTGTTCATCAGTTCCTCGTCTTTAGGGCGGCTGCCGTCGAATGCCGTACGTTATCTATGTATGTCACAGATGGGGGCAAGTCCACCGAAGCACAATGCAGGCACCCCGTCAAAAATGCCTAAATCAGTCAGGATTGCGTGGAATTTCGCTGTTTCTCGCCGGAAAACGCGGGTTTTTCCGTGCAAGAATAGTAAGCGGGGCACAAAGCCCCTATGTAAATGCGAACCCCGCACCGAGAGTGGGCGGGATGACGATTTGACGCGAAGGAAGACGAAAGATGTGGCTGCTTCTGGCTTTTGTGCTGGTTCCGATGATCGAGATCGGCCTGTTTATTCAGGTCGGAGGCGTGATTGGCCTGTGGCCCACGCTGGCCATCGTCTTTCTGACCGCCATCGCGGGCAGCTACATGGTGAAATCCGAGGGGCTGAAAACCCTGCGCGATCTGCAACAGTCCATGAACCAGATGTCGGACCCCTCGCAGCACTTGGCCCACGGGGCGATGATCCTGTTTGCGGGCGCGCTGCTGCTGACGCCGGGCTTTTTCACCGACACCATGGGTCTTTTGCTGCTGATCCCCGGTGTGCGGACTGCGGTCTTTAAGCAGATGCGTGGCCGGATGAAGATGCAGACGTTCCACGCCTCGGCTCAGGGCGGGCATTATCACCGCAGCGGCCCCGGATCGGACACGATCGACGTGGATTACGAAGTGATTGATGAAACACGTCCGAAAGAGGACCGTCCCGACGGTCCCAGCGGGTGGACTCGCCATTGAGGCGCTCGGTGTGAAGTGATAACACCAGTCCCAAAGAATTTCCAACGGAGCGAGTTATGACCGAAGAGACAGCAGGCGCGGCGCCCCAGGCGCAGCAGCCCCAGATCAAGATGAACATCCTGGCCCAGTACATCCGGGACATGTCGTTCGAAAACATCCTGGCCCAAAAAGGCGCCAACGGTGACACCACCCCCGAGCTGAAAGTGAACGTCGCACTGGACGTCAAAAAGCGCACCGCGCCGAACCAGTACGAAGTCATCATGAAGCTGAACGTTGCGGCGAACACCAAAGAGGGCAACCAGCCCCTGTTCCTGCTGGAACTGGAATACGGCGGCGTATTCAACATCGAAGGCGTGCCGGAAAACCAACTGCACCCCTTCCTGCTGATCGAATGCCCCCGTCAGCTGTTCCCCTACGTGCGCCGCATCGTCAGCGATGTGACCCGCGATGGCAGCTTCCCTCCGCTGAACCTCGAGCCCATCGACTTTGTCGCGCTGTACATGAACGAGCAGGCACGTCGCGCACAGGCTCAGCAGGCCGAGGCACCCGCAGTCAACTAAGGGCTGCGTGACCGGTTATTTCCGGTTCCACAACGGGTTGTCGCCCAGTTTCGCCAAGAATTCGGCATGGGCGGCGGCCTCTTTCTCGGAGATCCGAGAGGGCAGGGGATTGGGCCGCGGACGCGGACGCCAAACCTCGCCATTGGCGCCAGTGCTGTGATCCACTGTCGCCAGACCAAAGTCAGGCTGACGCCCGCCGATCAGCTCCAGATACACTTCTGCCAGAATTTCCGAGTCCAAAAGCGCCCCGTGCAGAGTCCGCGACGAGTTGTCGATGGCAAAGCGGCGGCACAGCGCATCCAAGGACGCCGGCGCACCCGGAAAGCGCTTGCGGGCGATCTCTAGCGTATCCAGCGCCTGCGACATGGGCAGCTGCGGCAGGTTCATCCAGCGCAGCTCGGCATTCAGGAATTTCATATCGAAGCTGGCGTTGTGAATGACCAGCTTGGCGTCGCGCACGAAATCCAGAAAGCTTTGGCCCACTTCGGCGAATTTGGGCTTATCGCGCAGAAAATCGTCGCCTAGCCCGTGAACCTTGAACGCCTCTTCCGGCATGGGGCGTTCGGGGTTGATGTAGACGTGATAGGTCTCACCCGTGGGCATGTGGTTATACAGCTCAACACAGCCGATCTCGACGATGCGGTCGCCCTGTTCGGGGTCAAATCCAGTGGTTTCGGTATCGAGAACGATTTCACGCATCGCGCTGTCCCTGTCTGATCTGATCCACAATCGCGGCCACCTGAGCCTGCGCGTGTTCTAACGTATCGGTTTCGATGATGAAATCGGCGCGGGCACGTTTTTCCGCATCCGGCATCTGACGGGCTTTGATTTGCTCAAACTGGGCCGCATCCATCGTGCCACGGGCCAGAACGCGGGCCCGTTGGGTGTCCGGATCGACCGAGGTCACCGCAACGCCGTCCATCTGCGCCTCGGTCCCGTTCTCAAACAGCAAGGGAATATCGTAAATTGCGATATCGGCAGTGCAAGCGGCGCGGAACGCGTCGCGATCCTGTGAAACCAAAGGATGAACGATTTCCTCTAACTGTCTAAATGCGTTGGGATTTTCGCCAAGATAAGCCCGCAGGGCAGGGCGGCTAACCGCGCCATCTACAACAACGCTCGGAAAAGCCGCCTGCAAAGGGGCCACGGCCGCACCATTTATCCCGTAGATGCGATGCACGGCCGCATCTGCGTCCCAATGGGCGCAGCCAAGATCCACGAACATCTGCGCGGTGGTGCTTTTTCCGGTGCCGATCGATCCGGTCAGCCCCAGATGGTAGGTCATCCCAAAACCACCTGCCGCAATTCCTCATCCACCGTGGGCTGGGTGCCGAACCAACGGTAGAACCCCGGAACCGCTTGGTGCAGCAACATACCCAGACCATCCACCGTGCGGCAGCCATGTTCACGGGCCTGCGCCAGCAGCGGCGTTTCCAGCGGCGTATACACGATGTCCGTCACCAGAGCCGAGGTGGGCAAATCGCTGAGATTGATCTTCAGCGGCGGGTTCCCCACCATCCCTTGCGAGGTGGTGTTGACCAGCGTAGCCGCCCCTTCCAGCATGCGATCGAGATGCACCCAGTCATAGACCGAGATTTTGCCGCCAAATTCGGACTTTAGCTGATCCGCGCGCAGGCGCGTGCGGTTGGTCAAGCGGATTTCGGGCACGCCTGCATCCAGCAGCGCCACAATGATCGCCCGCGACGCGCCACCCGCGCCAATCACCACTGCGGGACCGGCTTTCGGGTCCCAGTCAGGGCAATTCTGACGCAGGTTCTGCATAAAGCCGTAACCGTCAGTATTATCGGCATAAATCGTGTGATCGGGACGGAAAATCAGGGTATTCGCAGCACCAATCAAAGTCGCGCGGTCCGAGACCTGATCTGCCAGCCGTAAAGCGGCCTCTTTATGGGGAATGGTCACGTTCGCGCCGACGAAACCCATACGGCTCATGGCGCCCAGAACTTCGACCAGATCATCGGGCTGGACCTCTAGCGGTACATAATGACCGTTGATCCCATAACGCTTTAACCAGTGACCATGAAGACGCGGCGACAGACTATGGCTGATGGGGCAACCGATCACCCCCGCAAGCGGAATGTTGGTGTGACTCATGCTCTGATACTCCCCCTAGCCGACAAGTAAGACAACAGTTCGACCAGTGGCAAACCCAATATTGTGAAGTAATCACCCTGAACACTGGCAAATAGACGCACGCCTTCTTCCTCAAGCTTATATCCGCCGACCGAGTGACGAATACTGTCCCAATTCCGCACGATATAATCATCCAGATAATCGTCTGAAAAGTTCGACATCCGCAGACGCGCGATGCCCACATGACGCCAAAGAGGCTCGGCCCCCTGATAGATCACGACCGCCGACATCAACATGTGCTGCTGGCCACGCAGTGCCATCAACTGTTCGCGGGCCATTTCCGGCGTTTCGGGCTTGGAAAACACGCGCGTCTTCAGCGCCAGCACCTGATCGCAGCCCATAACAAGGGCGTCAGGGTGCTTTGCGCTGATCTTGCGCGCTTTGGTTTCGGCCAAGGCGTCCGCCACATCGCGGGGATTTGCGTCCTCTGCCTCTAAAGCGGCGCGGATCGCCTCTTCGTCGACGCGGGCGGGGACGATTTCAACATCAAGACCGGCGTTGCGCAACAATTGTGCCCGGATCTCTGATCCTGACGCAAGGATCAGTCTTTCCTGCATGTGGATATCCCTGTGAGAGTCATTTTGGTAATCACGGTTTGTTCTTATGGATCACTAGCGGCCTTCAAACCGCCTGTCGATAAGTCACATGGTTTTGCCCACGTTCAAGGCGTTTTTGCCTATGTGGGCGAGGAAAACCCGAAAGCGTGGGAAAACGGAATCTCTCAAGAGTTTTCCACAGATTCCCACCCATCCACAGACTCAGGATTCAGTGAATGAATCCAAACCCCTTGTTTTGAATCATTTTCCTCGTCCCCACCCTCTGTGTAACGTTTTCCCCGTGTGGAAAACCACGCGGAGAACCAAACAATCCACAGGAGTCAGGTACCTCTAAAAAAACAACTTCCTTTTCTTTCTTATTCTTTATTTAAGTCAGGCAGAGAGGTTCCCATGCTAGACATCCTGAGCGCGCTTTATCCTTGGACAAAATCCCTACACGTGATTTCGGTGATCACCTGGATGGCAGGGATTTTCTATCTTCCCCGCTTGTTCGTATATCATGCAGAGAAAGCGGGTGATCGGACCGGAGAGCTGCATGAAACCTTCACGATCATGGAACGAAAGCTGTTCAAGCTGATCATGAACCCATCATCGATCGCGACTTGGGTCTTTGGTTTGGCGCTTGTGTTCACGCCGGGCATTGTTGACTGGTCCTCTGTGTGGCCATGGACCAAAGCAGCTGCTGTGATCGGGATGACGTGGTTTCACCATTGGTTGGGTTATCGCCTCAAAGAGTTTGCATCCGGTAAAAATTCGCGAAACGGCCGCACCTACCGGATGATGAATGAGGTTCCGACGCTGCTGATGCTGCTGATCGTGTTCTCGGTCATCGTGAAGTTCTAAGGGTTTCATTGACTCAGAAGGGAATCCCGCTTATCTGCGGATCACGGCCTGTCCTGGTCGTGTCTTCCTGTTGTGAAATTTCCACATGCCGATGCCCCAACGTGGGGTGCAAAGGGTATGCCTATGACCGATGAACGCCTCAATCTATCCGACCTGAAAGCCAAGAGCCCCAAAGCTTTGTTGGCGATGGCCGAAGAATGGGAAATCGAAAACGCTTCGAACATGCGCAAGGGCGAGATGATGTTCTCGATCCTGAAAGAGCATGCAGAAGACGGCTTTGTCATCGGTGGCGAAGGTGTTCTGGAAGTTCTGCAGGACGGTTTCGGCTTCCTGCGCTCGCCCGAGGCGAACTATCTGCCGGGTCCGGATGACATCTATGTCTCGCCCGACATGATCCGCCAGTATTCGCTGCGCACGGGTGACACCATCGAAGGTGTGATCAAGGCGCCGAATGAAACCGAACGTTATTTCGCGCTAACCGCGGTTGAGAAGGTTAACTTCCAAGACCCCGAAAGCGCCCGTCACAAGGTCAGCTTTGACAACCTGACGCCTCTGTACCCCGATGAACGTCTGAAGATGGAGATCGAAGATCCCACCATCAAGGACCGGTCGGCCCGGATCATCGATCTGGTGGCCCCCATCGGTAAAGGCCAGCGTTCGCTGATCGTGGCGCCGCCGCGGACCGGTAAGACCGTTCTGCTGCAAAACATCGCCACCAGCATCGAAAAGAACCACCCCGAGTGCTATCTGATCGTTCTGCTGATTGACGAACGCCCTGAAGAGGTGACCGACATGCAGCGTAGCGTGAAGGGTGAGGTGATCTCCTCGACCTTCGACGAACCTGCGACCCGTCACGTCGCCGTGGCCGAGATGGTCATTGAGAAGGCCAAGCGTTTGGTCGAACACAAGCGGGATGTTGTGATCCTGCTGGACTCGATCACCCGTCTGGGCCGCGCCTACAACACCGTTGTGCCGTCCTCAGGTAAGGTTCTGACCGGTGGTGTCGATGCGAACGCCCTACAGCGCCCCAAACGCTTCTTTGGTGCCGCACGGAACGTGGAAGAGGGTGGCTCGCTGACCATCATCGCCACCGCCCTGATCGACACCGGCAGCCGCATGGACGAAGTGATCTTTGAAGAATTCAAAGGCACCGGTAACAGCGAAATCGTTCTGGACCGCAAAGTTGCGGACAAGCGCGTCTTCCCTGCGATGGACATCCTCAAATCGGGTACCCGCAAAGAAGATCTGCTGGTTGACAAAGGCGATCTGGCCAAGACCTTCGTTCTGCGCCGCATCCTGAATCCGATGGGTACCACCGACGCTATCGAATTCCTGATTTCCAAATTGAAGCAGACCAAGACAAACTCCGAGTTCTTCGACTCGATGAACACCTAAGAGGGCGTAATGGACACGATCTTTGCCCTGGCGACTGCTCAAGGCAAAGCCGGGGTTGCAGTGATCCGGATTTCGGGGCCGCAGGCATTTGCCGCGGCCTCTGTTCTTGCGGGCGGCTTGCCGGCGCCGCGCAAAACTGGCGTGCGTCTGCTGCGCGACGGGGAAGGGACCTTGGTTGATGAGGCCATGGTGATTAGCTTTGCCGGTCCCGCCAGTTTTACCGGCGAAGATGTTGTTGAACTGCATCTGCACGGGAGCCCCGCCATCGTGCGCCGCGTAATGGAACTGCTGTCTAACTGTGACGGTCTGCGTCTGGCAGAGGCGGGGGAATTCACCCGTCGCGCCTTGGAGAACGAACGTCTGGATCTGGCGCAGGTCGAAGGGCTGGCCGATTTGATCGAGGCTGAGACCGAAGCACAGCGTCAGCAAGCGGTGCGCGTGTTCTCTGGTGGATTGGGCGATCAGGCCGAGGTTTGGCGGTCCCGCATTATCCGCGCGGCGGCCTTGCTAGAAGCAACCATCGACTTTGCTGATGAAGAGGTACCAGAGGACGTCACACCCGAAGTGGTTGGCTTGCTAGAACAGGTTCAAAGCGACCTAGACCGCGAAATCCTGGGGTCTAAGGTGGCTGAACGTCTACATCTTGGGTTTGAAGTCGCGATTCTAGGCGCTCCGAATGCCGGGAAATCGACTTTGCTCAACCACATCGCTCGGCGCGAGGCAGCGATCACCTCTGACATCGCAGGGACGACCCGCGATGTGATTGAGGTTCGGATGGACCTGAAAGGGCTGCCTGTTACCTTCCTTGATACTGCCGGTCTTCGTGAGACAGATGATCATGTGGAAGGAATTGGCATTCAGCGCGCTCTGCAGCGGGCTGAGGCGGCCGATCTGCGGGTTTTTCTAACTCAACCTGATGAAGATCTTTTGCTGGCCCCTGTTGAGGGCGACTTGGTGTATCGCGCTAAGGCCGACCTGCTAGATGATGACGCTGGCGCCATATCTGGTAAGACCGGCGCTGGTACAGTCGATATGCTGGATTCGGTCTTCGCTGTTTTGTCAGAGCGGATGCAACGGGTGAACCTTGCAAGCAAGGAACGCCATCGGGTGGCATTGCTGCGGGCCAAAGATGCACTGGCTGAGGCAGCTATTCAGGTGTCTGCCGGTCCTGACCGCTATGAATTGGCGGCAGAAGAGATTAGATCTGCTGCAAGGGCGCTGGACATGCTCTTGGGGAGAATCGACGTTGAAGCTATTTTGGACGAAATCTTCTCAAGCTTCTGTCTCGGGAAATAGGAGTGTTTCACGTGAAACAATCTGACTTCGATGTGGTGGTAATTGGCGGTGGCCATGCGGGCGCAGATGCGGCGCATGCAGCTGCACGAATGGGCGTGCGCACCGCGTTGGTAACGCTGAAGCGTGAGAATATCGGCGTGATGTCCTGCAATCCGGCGATCGGTGGTCTTGGTAAAGGCCATCTTGTGCGCGAGATCGATGCGATGGACGGGGTCATGGGATATGTGGCCGACCGTGCCGGTATTCAGTTTCGTCTGCTGAACCGTCGCAAAGGTCCGGCGGTTCAAGGTCCCCGCGCACAGGCAGATCGCAAGATCTATCGTGAGACCATGCTTTCGGTTCTACAGGCAACACCGAACCTCACCATCGTTGAAGGAGAGGTCGCAGACCTGATCCAAAGCGATGGGCGCATTTCAGGCGTTGTACTCGCTGATGGTTCCGAGATTTCGTGTCATGCGGTGATCTTGACAACAGGCACATTCTTGCGTGGCGTCATCCATATTGGCGATGTATCGCGACCTGGCGGCCGGATGGGGGATCGTCCCTCTGTTCCTTTGGCTGAACGGCTTGATAGTTTTGAGCTTCCACTTGGGCGGCTTAAGACCGGAACGCCTCCGCGCTTGGATGGTCGTACGATCAAATGGGATTTGCTTGAAAGCCAGCCGGGGGATGATGATCCGACGCTGTTTTCATTCATGTCGTCGAAACCGTTCGCGCGGCAGATTTCGTGCGGTATTACGCATACGAATGAAAAGACCCATGAGATTATTCGCAGCAACCTAAGCCGTTCTGCAATGTATGGTGGGCACATCGAAGGGGTAGGGCCGCGCTATTGTCCCTCGATTGAGGACAAGATTGTTCGCTTTGCCGACAAGACCTCCCATCAAGTCTTTCTTGAGCCCGAAGGGCTTGATGATCCGACTGTCTACCCGAACGGCATTTCCACTTCGCTGCCCGAGGACGTTCAGCACGATTACATCCGCTCGATGTACGGGCTGGAAGATGCGGTTATCACGCAACCGGGCTACGCGATCGAATATGATTACGTCGATCCGCGGGCGCTGCGGGCGACGCTAGAAGTCCGCTCTCAGCCCGGTCTCTATCTAGCAGGTCAGATCAACGGAACCACCGGCTACGAAGAGGCAGCAGCGCAGGGGATGGTTGCGGGCCTCAATGCTGCTTTGAGTGCGCTTGAGAAAGAACCTGTGATCTTCAGTCGCTCTGAAAGTTATATCGGCGTGATGATTGACGATCTTATCACCCGTGGGGTGACCGAGCCCTATCGGATGTTCACCTCTCGCGCCGAATTCCGCCTTTCGTTGCGGGCAGATAACGCCGATCAGAGATTGACACCAATCGCCAAATCGTTGGGCTGTATTTCTGATGTGCGTCAGGAAGCATTCGATCAGAAGATGGAAGCGCTTGAGGCTGGCCGGACTCGGGTGCAAGGAATCTCGTTCACATCCAAAGAACTGGCCAATGGTGGCGTTAGGGTAAATCAGGATGGCGCCCGTCGAAGTGGCTACGATCTGTTGGCCTTTCCGGATTTTACCTTTGATACGCTGATCGGGCTTGATCCCACTTTCGCGGACATTCCAGAGCCGATCCAACGCCAGCTTGAGTGCGATGGGCTGTACGCGAAGTATATCGAACGTCAGGAAAAAGATGTTCAATCGCTGAAGCGTGATGAAAGCCACGAGATTCCCGACGACTTCGATTTCTCAATTCTTGAGGGACTCTCGAATGAACTTAAGATGAAGCTGATCAGAACCAAGCCCGCAACTCTCGGGCAGGCCGGGCGCGTCGAAGGCATGACGCCTGCTGCGCTTACTCTGATTCTGGCAAAGCTGCGTCAGAATAAGCGTGCGGCGTCAGCGTCATGAGTTTGGATTTTTCGGGGCTCGATGTTTCACGTGAAACATCGGATCGCCTGAACCACTACGAAGGACTTCTCAAAAAGTGGAATAAGGCGATCAATCTTGTCTCGCCATCCACAATCTCTGAGGCGAGGTCACGGCATTTCATCGATTCAGCCCAGATATATGGGCTTGCATCGCAAGATTGGAAAATCTGGTGTGACCTCGGTAGCGGTGGTGGATTCCCGGGACTCGTCGTCGCAATTATAGCGGCGGAAAAGAACCCTAATGGAATGGTCACCTTGGTCGAAAGTGACCAACGCAAAGCGGCCTTTCTACGGACGGTCGCCCGTGAGACGGGTGTGAACGCGACGGTGATCAGCAAGAGAATCGAAGCAATCGATCCCCTTAAAGCTGACGTTCTGTCTGCCCGCGCTTTGGCGCCTCTGCCTATGTTGCTTGAATTTTGCCAGCAGCACCTGTCTGAAAACGGGCAGGCGCTGTTTCCAAAAGGGGCAACATGGCAACAAGAAGTCGCAGAAGCCCGGCAAGCGTGGTCTTTCTCGCACCAAGTTCATACAAGCATTGTAGACTCGTCGTCAGTTATTCTGAGCATTGGAGGGATCTCGCGTGGTTGAAACTGTGCCCGCAACCGGAGCCAAAATCATTGCTGTTACGAACCAGAAGGGCGGGGTGGGTAAGACCACGACCGCCATAAACTTGGGCGCAGCGCTAGCTGAAAAAGGCAAGCGCGTCCTTCTGGTGGATATTGACCCGCAAGGTAACGCATCGACCGGCCTTGGGATCGAAAGCTCGGATCGCGATTTTACCGCATATGAGCTGCTATTGAATGAGGTTGCGCCTCAGCAGGTGATCCGTCCGACTCAGTTCGAGAACATCTTTGTCGTCCCGGCGACCACCGATCTGGCCTCGGCGGACATTGAATTGATGGCGAACGAACAGCGCAGTTTTTTGCTGCGCAATGCTCTGCGCCAGCCGGTGATGGATGAAATTTCATTTGATTACATCCTGATCGATTGCCCGCCTTCGCTGAACTTGCTGACTGTGAACGCGATGGTGGCTGCGGATTCGGTTCTGGTGCCGCTGCAAAGTGAGTTCTTCGCGCTTGAAGGCCTGAGCCAACTGATGCTGACCATCCGCGATGTTCGTCAGGCGGCAAATCCGAACCTGCGGATTGAGGGGATCGTTCTGACCATGTACGATGGCCGGAATAACCTATCGCAGCAGGTCGAGCAGGACGCGCGTGATAACCTTGGAGACTTGGTGTTCCAGACCAAAATCCCGCGCAACGTCCGTGTCAGCGAAGCGCCGTCTTTCGCTTTGCCGGTGATCAGCTACGATCCAGCATCGCGGGGCGCAGTGGCCTATCGCGAATTGGCCGATGAGCTGTTGAGTAAGAATGCCGCCGTGGCGGCGTAAAAGACCAAGAGGGCAGTCATGAATAACGATAAGAAACTGAAGCGTGGTCTGGGTCGCGGTCTGTCCGCATTGATGGCGGACGTGCAGCCCGAACAGACCCCCGGAGGAACCGCAGCGCCGCGCCGTCCTGATATGCTGGTTCCGATTGAACGGATTGAGCCGAACCCAGAGCAGCCGCGCCGCGTTTTTGCGCCGGAAGCGCTTCAGGATCTGGCGAACTCGATCCGCGAAAAGGGTGTGATCCAACCGCTTATCGTTCGGGTCAGCCCGCGCGATTCCAGCAAGTATGAGATTGTGGCCGGTGAACGCCGTTGGCGTGCCAGCCAAATGGCGCAGCTACATCAGCTGCCGATCCTTGTTCGTGACTTTGACGACACCGAAGTTCTGGAAGTCGCGATCATTGAAAACATCCAGCGGGCCGATCTGAACCCGGTGGAAGAGGCGGCTGGCTACAAGCAGTTGATGGAGAAGTTCGGCCACACACAAGAACGTCTGGCTGAGGCGCTTGGCAAAAGCCGTAGCTATATCGCGAACTCGATGCGCTTGCTGCAACTGCCTGAGGACGTGATTGATCACCTGCAAGAAGGTCGCTTGTCGACCGGTCACGCCCGTGCACTGATCACCAGTGATCATGCGTCGGAGCTGGCCAAGCAGATCGTGGTCCGTGGGCTCTCGGTTCGTGACACGGAACGTCTTGTGAAGAAGGCCGCGCAGGGCGAAACCGCACCGAAGCCGCGCCAGGAAAAGATGGTTAAGGCCAAAGGTGAAAAGGATGCTGACACCATCGCGCTGGAAGGCGATCTGTCGGCAGCTTTGGGAATGCGCGTTTCGGTGGACCACAAAGAGGGCACCGAAGAAGGCACGATCACTGTGAAATACGCATCGCTCGACCAGTTGGACGAGATTTGCCGCCGCCTGAGCGCGGTGGAATAAGCGTTAAAAGCTTGGGCGGGTCCAGATGAAAATCAGGACCGCCCCTAAGGTCACCGCCTGAATGCCCAGTAGCATCGGCCGCAGACCCATAAACACCGAAATCGAAAAGACGATCACGATCGACAAAGTCGCGGCGCGTTTGCCTAAAGGGCTGATCGCGCCGCTGCGTTGCCAATCCGCGATGGCGGGGCCAAAGATGCGGTGACCGACCAGCCACGCGTGCATCCGTTCAGAGCTGCGGGCAAAGCAGAACGCCGCCAGCAGCATGAATGGAACGGTGGGAAGTAGGGGAACGACGACCCCGATCAGGCCAAGCCCAAGGCAGAGAATTCCAAAGGTGAACCAGATCGGGCGCATCAGTTAATCCAGTAGCAGTTCTGCGATGACCGCATTCAAGACCAGACGGCCTTGGTGCGTAGCCTTAACATAGGACGATTCCACAGTAATCATCCCCATTTGCTCAAGATCTTTCAGTGTCGCAGGGTCCAGCGGTTTGCCACCCAGAGCCTCAAATCGTGCCATATCTACTCCCTCTGTCAGGCGTAGACACATCATAAGGTACTCATTGGCTTGTTCAGTGGGGCTGATCGGATCGAACAATTTTTCGCCAGTGCCTTGTTTGACGGCCTCGAGCCATTTGCCGGGCTGTTTGAAGGTATCGCTGGCGTGACGCTGGCCGTTGATGGTCACGCGCCCGTGGGCACCGGGACCGACGCCTACATAATCCCCGTAGTGCCAGTAGATCAAGTTGTGGCGGCTTTCTGCGCCGGGGCGGGCGTAGTTCGAGACCTCATAGTCATAAAGGCCAAACTCTGCGCAAATCTCGCGGGTAACTTCGTACATGTCCGCCGCGTCGTCGTCGTGGGGCAGGCCGCGCAGAAGGCCGCGTTCAAAACGGTCACCGAAGGCAGTGCCGGCCTCGATCGTCAGTTGGTAGAGCGACAGGTGATCGCCAGCCAAAGACAGCGCTTCGCGCAATTCGTCTTTCCAGTCGGAAAGGGTCTGATCCTGACGGGCATAGATCAGATCAAAGCTGACGCGGTTAAAGCAGTTCTTGGCGATTTCAAACGCGCGGCGACCTTCCTCGACCGAATGCAAACGGCCCAGGCGGCGCAGGTCTTCGGCCCGTAGGCTTTGCAGCCCCATGCTGACGCGGTTCACACCAGCTTCGGCATAGGCGCGGAAACGGCCTGCCTCGACCGAAGTGGGGTTAGCCTCAAGGGTGATTTCTTGATCGTTGGCAGGCGTCCACAGTTGGCCGACCCTTTCAAGGATCGCGGCGACCACGTCGGGCTCCATCAGGCTGGGGGTGCCGCCGCCGAAAAAGACCGACTTCAGCACGCGGTCGGGCGTGCGTTCCGCATTGCGGTCCAGTTCGGAGAGGTAGGCGTTCAGCCACGCTTTCTGATCAATGGATGCAGAGACGTGGCTGTTAAAGTCGCAATAGGGGCATTTGGACTGGCAGAAAGGCCAGTGGATATAAAGGCCAAAGCCCCCATTGCGCCAATCTTCGGGCAGGTCAGCCAAAGCAACCTGCCATAAGCTTTTTCAGGGCATCGGCGCGGTGGCTGATGCGGTTCTTTTCGTCGGGGTCCATTTCGCCCAGAGTGATGTCGTAGCCCTCGGGCATAAAGATCGGATCATAGCCGTGACCTTCCGCGCCGCGCATCGGCCAGACAAAGCGGCCTTCGATTTTACCTTCGAAGACCTCGTCATGACCATCGGGCCAAGCCAGAACCAGCGTGCAGCAAAAGCGGCAGGTGCGGGGTTCGGGGGCGTTCTTCTCTTCCAAGAGGTTGTAAGTCTTGGTCATCGCCATGACGAAATCGCGGCCGTTTGGGGTTTCCGACCAGTCGGCGGTGTAGACGCCGGGGGCACCGTCCAGCGCGTCCACCGCGATGCCGCTATCATCAGACAGGGCAGGCAGGCCGGTGGCCTTGGTGGCAGCATGGGCTTTGATGCGTGCGTTTTCAACAAAAGTGGTGCCGGTCTCTTCCGGTTCCGGCAGGCCCTTTTCCTTGGCGCCCACAACAGTGATGCCGTAGGGGGCCAGAAGCGCAGTCATCTCTTTCAGCTTGCCCGCGTTGTGGGTCGCGAAAAGGATGGTATCGCCGTCGAACTTGCGGGTCATTTGCAGGCGGCCTCTTGGGCGGCGACCAGCTCGGCGATGCCTTTGTCGGCCAGATCCAGCAGTTGGTTCATCTGGTCACGGCTGTAGGTCGCGCCTTCTGCGGACATCTGGGTCTCGATCATCTGGCCATTGCCAAGCATGACAAAGTTGCCGTCAACGCCTGCGGCGGAATCCTCGGGGTAGTCCAGATCCAGCACGGGCTGGCCTGCGTAGATGCCACAGCTAACCGCCGCGACCGGAGAGATCAGCGGATCGCTGATAATGTCGCCCGCTTTCATCAGTTTGTTCACAGCCAGACGCAGAGCCACCCAACCGCCGGTGATCGAGGCGCAGCGGGTGCCGCCGTCCGCCTGAATGACGTCACAGTCGATAGTGATCTGACGTTCGCCCATTGCCACGCGGTCAACGCCCGCGCGCAGGCTGCGGCCGATCAGGCGCTGGATTTCGACGGTGCGGCCACCTTGTTTGCCCTGCGTTGCCTCACGGCGCATCCGCGAGCTGGTCGAGCGGGGCAGCATACCATATTCGGCAGTGACCCAACCCAGGCCCGAACCCTTGACGAAGGGGGGGACGCGCTCTTCCAAGGTGGCGGTGCAAAGCACATGGGTGTCGCCCACTTTGATCAGGCAGCTGCCCTCGGCGTGCTTGGTCACATTGGTTTCAATTGAAATCGGGCGCATTTCGTTTAGGTCACGTCCAGAAGGTCGCATAATAATTCCCCTTGTTCTGTTGCTTTCCGCATACGCGTCCACCGCCAAGGGTGGCAACCCCGATTGACGATTTCCTCAGGGCGATTTTTTATAGGCCGTAAGGAGTCCCATACGATGCAAGATGCAGGCAATATCCTAGAACAGATGAACGACCGCTCGCGCGAGGTTTTTCGCCGTGTGGTCGAAGGCTATCTGGAAACCGGCGGGCCGATCGGCAGCCGGACCCTGACCCGCTCGATGAACGAAAAGGTCAGCGCGGCAACCATTCGCAACGTGATGCAGGACCTTGAGTATCTGGGCCTGTTGGGCAGCCCCCATATCAGCGCGGGGCGGGTTCCGACACAAACGGGCCTGCGGATGTTTGTTGATGGATTGCTTGAGGTAACTCCGCCAAGTGACGATGATCGCGAGAAAATTAACGCAACGCTTGGCGGGAACAGTGACGATGTCGGCACCATGCTGGATCGGATCGGAAATGCCCTGTCCGGTGTGACGCGCGGCGCAAGTCTGGTGCTGGCCCCCAAACACGAAGCGCCCATCAAGCATATTGAGTTCGTCAGCCTTAGTGCCGAACGCGCCTTGGTGGTTCTGGTCTTTGGCGACGGGCACGTGGAAAACCGCGTCTTTACCCCGCCACCGGGTCAAACCCCCAGCAGCATGCGCGAGGCCGCGAATTTCCTGAACGCGCTGGTCGAAGGCAAAACCCTGTCGGATATCCGCCGCGACATGCGCCAACAGATCACCGCCCGCCGGCAAGAGATTGACGTGCTGGCCCATGCGCTGGTGGAAAGCGGGTTGGCGGTTTGGTCTGAGAACACTGATGAGCCGGACCGCTTGATCGTTCGTGGCCGCTCGAATCTGCTAGAGGATCAGGGCGAGGCCGAGGATCTGGAACGTATCCGCGTGCTGTTTGACGATCTGGAACGCAAGCGCGACATCGCCGAATTTCTGGACCTGACGGAATCCGGCGAAGGTGTGCGCATTTTTATTGGCTCTGAGAACAGACTTTTTTCACTTTCGGGTTCCTCTCTGGTGGTCTCTCCTTATATGAACGCTGACCGTAAGATTATTGGAGCGGTGGGGGTCATCGGACCCACGCGCTTGAACTATGGACGGATCGTGCCCCTTGTGGACTACACAGCGCAGCTGGTGGGGCGGATGATCTCGGACCGGACTGAGAGGTAGAAATATGGCTGAGCCCAAGAACGACGATTTTTTGGATGATGTCGAAGCAGCAGAAGCCGAAGCCTTTGCCGAAGACGCGGCAGAGTTCGACGGTGCCGACGTAGAAGTTGACGAACTGGAAGCCACCCGCGCCGAGCGGGATGACTTCAAGGATCGTTACATGCGCGCGCTGGCCGATGCGGACAACTCGCGCAAGCGTGCCGACAAAGAGCGTCGCGATGCCGAGAAGTACGGCAGCACCCGTCTGGCCCGCGACCTGCTGGGGGTTTACGACAACCTGCAGCGTGCGCTGAAGGCGGCGGAAGAAACCTCGAAAGAGGATAACGCTGTTCTGATCGAAGGCGTGGAACTGACCCTGCGCGAGCTGAACAACATTTTCAGCAAGCATGGTCTTCAGGTGATCGAACCTGCCGTGGGCGAAGTGTTCGATGCCAACATCCACGAAGCGATGTTTGAGGCCCCCGTGCCGAACACCAAAAAGGGCGAGATCATTCAGGTCAGCGCCGTTGGTTTCATGCTGCACGACCGTCTGCTGCGGGCGGCTCAGGTTGGCGTTTCGTCGAACCCTGCCTAAGTCACGGATTCACGTGAAACAGAATTGGGAAAGCCCGCCGTTACTGGCGGGCTTTTTCTTTGAGGTCGTAGAGGATTTGCAGCGCCTCGCGCGGGGTCAGCTCATCCGGGTGGATGGCCTCTAGCGCGTCCAGGACAGGCGAGGGCGCAGGCTTTGCCGCAGGCGGCGGGGCGGGCGGGATAGCCGCGAAAAGGGGCAGATCATCGATCAACGCCTTTTGCTTGGTGCTGCCGCCTTGGCGTTCGCCTTCTTCCAGCGCTTCCAGAACAACGCGGGCGCGTTCCACGACGGACGCGGGCAGACCGGCTAGTCGGGCGACCTGCACACCATAGCTGCGGTCGGCAGCGCCGCGGCGCACTTCGTGCAGGAAGATGACTTCGCCTTCCCATTCCTTCACCGCAACAGTGGCGTTTTCCACACCGTCCAGCTTTTCCGACAAAGCGGTCATCTCGTGATAGTGCGTCGCGAACAGGGCGCGGCTGCGGTTCACGTCGTGCAGATGTTCAAGCGTGGCCCAAGCAATGGACAGACCGTCATAGGTGGCGGTGCCGCGTCCGATCTCATCAAGGATCACCAGCGCGCGGTCGTCGGCTTGGTTCAGGATCGCGGCTGTCTCGACCATCTCGACCATGAAGGTGGATCGGCCACGGGCCAGATCGTCCGAGGCCCCGACGCGGCTGAAGATCTGGCTGACCATACCGATGTGCGCTGCGCGGGCGGGCACATAGCTGCCCATCTGCGCCAGCAGGGCGATCAGGGCGTTCTGGCGTAGGAAGGTCGATTTACCGGCCATGTTTGGACCGGTGATCAACCAGACTGCCGCGCCATCGCGTGCGGTCAGTTCACAGTCATTCGCGATAAAGGGCGCACCGTCTGCCTTTAGCGCAGCCTCAACCACCGGATGGCGGCCGCCTTCGATGTAGAAGGTGCGGCTATCGTCGATTTTGGGGCGGCACCAGATTTCGGCGCGGGCCACATCGGCAACGGCGGTGGTCAGGTCCAACTCGGCCAAAGCGCGGGCCATGTTGCCCAAGGGCGCTGCCTGATCAAGGATCGCTTGGCGCAGCACTTCGAACAAACGCTTTTCAATTTCCAGCGCACGACCGCCCGCGTTCAGAATGCGGGTCTCAAGGTCTGACAGTTCCACGGTCGTGAAACGCAGGGCGTTGGCGGTGGTCTGACGGTGGATAAAGCGATCGCCCATCGCCAGCATCTTTTCCCCGTGGGTCGAGGTCACTTCGATGAAGTAGCCAAGCACGTTGTTATGCTTGATCTTCATGCTGTTGATGCCGGTCTCTTCCGAATACTGCGCCTGAAGTCCCGCGATTACGCCGCGCCCTTCGTCGCGCAGTTGGCGGGCGTCATCCAGTTCCGTGTCATAGCCGGGGGCGATGAAACCGCCGTCGCGGGCCAGCAGGGGCGGCTCGGCCACCAGTGCTTGGTCCAGCAGATCCAGCAGTTCGTCCTGACCTTGCAGCAGGGCGGTTGTCTCGGTCAGCAGAGCGGGCAGGTCCAGCGGGGTCAGCGTGGCGGCAAGGTCCAGCGCCTGACCAATCGCGTTCCGGATCGAGGCCAGATCGCGCGGCCCCGCGCGGTCCAGCGACAGACGCGACAGGGCGCGGTCCAGATCAGGCACGCGGCGCAGGCTATCGCGCAGACGGTTGGCGAGCGTGCTATTGTCCACCGCATAGGTCACAGCTTCTTGGCGTCCGTGGATTTCATCCAATACGCGCGAAGGCGCAGACAAACGCCGTTCCAGCAAACGCCCGCCACCTGCGGTCACCGTGCGATCCACCACCGACAGCAGCGATCCCTGACGGCCCCCTGCCAAAGCGCGGGTCAGCTCCAAGTTTCGACGGGTCGAGGCATCGATCTGCACAACCCGATCCTGCGCTTCACGCACGGGCGGGCGCAGCAGGGGCAGTTGGCCTTTCTGGGTGATGTCCAGATATTCGACGATGGCCCCAAGGGCCGACAGTTCCGCCCGCGTGAAACTGCCAAAGGCGTCCAGCGTGTCCACTTTGTAAAGGCTGCACAGGCGCCCTTCGGCAGCGGTACTGTCAAACGCGGCACGGCCTAAGGGGGTCAGCGATGCGCCGTTGTCCTCAATCACCTCGGCCCACGCTTCTTCGCGGTTGTCGCACAGCAGGACTTCGCGCGGCATCAGACGGGCCAGTTCCGGCCCGATGCGGACCTCGGGCAGGGACAGCACGCGCAGCTCGCCGGTCGAGATATCGGAGTAGGCCAGCGCCACGTCGCCGCGCACTTCGGTCAGGGCGGCCAGATAGTTGTGACGGCGGGCCTCTAGCAGTGAATCCTCGGTCAGGGTGCCCGGCGTCACCAGACGCACGACGCCCCGTTTCACGACGGACTTCGATCCGCGCTTTTTGGCCTCGGCGGGGTCTTCCATCTGTTCACAGACGGCGACGCGAAATCCTTTGCGGATCAGCGTCAGCAGATAACCCTCGGCCGCATGGACCGGCACGCCGCACATGGGAATGTCTTCGCCCGCGTGCTTGCCCCGTTTGGTCAGGGCAATGTCCAGCGCCTCAGAGGCGGCAACGGCATCGTCAAAGAACAGCTCGTAGAAATCGCCCATCCGGTAGAACAGAAGCGATCCGGGATGGGCCTCTTTGATCTCCAGATATTGCGCCATCATGGGCGTTACGCCGGTCGCTGCCATCGTGCCTGTCGTCCTTTGCGGCTATCGTTCACGCGGGGATACCGTGTCAAAGCTCGCATCGAAAGGCAAATCGAAGGCGCTTCGTTTCAGCCCTTCTTTGGGTAACTAAATTACAAAATAGGAACCAAAACAGAAATTATATGTTGCAAATCCTTGCCGCAACTGCGAAATCGCAAATCAAATACAAGGTTTCGGCCAGCGTTAGCGCAACCATTGCGGCGTCCCTGTTGTGGGCAGGACACCAAAGCGTTAACCACCGCTGCGCCCAAAGAGGATACCAAGATGTCGAAGAACAAAGTCACCCGTGAAGAAGCTCTGGCCTTTCACCTGAACCCCAGCCCCGGCAAGTTCGAGGTGACTGCGACTGTCCCCATGACCACTCAGCGCGATCTGAGCCTTGCTTATTCGCCCGGTGTGGCCGTGCCCTGTGAAGAAATCGCCCGCAACCCCGAGACCGCCTACGACTATACGACCAAGGGGAACCTTGTGGCGGTGATCTCGAACGGGACGGCGGTTCTGGGTCTTGGCAACCTTGGTGCGCTGGCGTCAAAGCCGGTGATGGAAGGCAAGTCGGTGCTGTTCAAGCGCTTTGCCGACGTGAACTCGATCGACCTTGAGCTGGACACCGAAGATCCCGAAGCCTTCATCAATGCCGTGAAACTGATGGGCCCGACCTTTGGCGGCATCAACCTGGAAGACATCAAGGCGCCCGAATGCTTCATCATCGAGCAGCGCCTGAAAGAAGAGATGGACATTCCCGTCTTCCACGACGACCAGCACGGCACCGCCGTGATCTGCGCCGCCGGTCTGATCAACGCCCTGCACATCAGCGGCAAAAAGATCGAAGATGTGAAGATCGTTCTGAACGGTGCCGGTGCGGCGGGTATCGCGTGTATCGAACTGCTGAAATCCATGGGCGCGCGCCATGAGAACTGCATCGTCTGTGACACCAAAGGCGTCATCTATCAGGGCCGCACCGAAGGCATGAACCAGTGGAAATCGGCGCATGCGGTGAAAACCGACCTGCGTACACTGGAAGAGGCGATGAACGGCGCGGACGTCTTTCTTGGCGTTTCGGTCAAAGGCGCAGTAACCCCCGAGATGGTCGCCGCCATGGCAGATGATCCGGTCATCTTCGCAATGGCGAACCCCGACCCCGAGATTACGCCGGAAGAGGCGCAGGCCGTTCGCGCCGATGCCATCGTGGCGACTGGCCGCAGCGACTATCCGAACCAGGTGAACAACGTTCTAGGCTTCCCCTACCTTTTCCGCGGTGCGCTGGACATCCACGCCCGCGCGATCAACGATGAGATGAAAATCGCCTGCGCCGAGGCTCTGGCCGAACTGGCCCGCGAAGACGTGCCGGATGAAGTAGCGATGGCCTATGGCCGCAAACTGTCCTTTGGCCGTGACTATATCATCCCGACCCCCTTCGATCCCCGCCTGATCTACCGCATCCCGCCCGCCGTGGCGAAAGCGGGTATGGACACCGGCGCGGCCCGCCGTCCCATCGTGGATATGGAGGCCTATGAGGTCTCGCTCAAATCCCGCATGGACCCAACCGCCAGCATCCTGCGTGGCATCCACGCCCGCGCGAAGGCGGCGCAGGCCCGCATGATCTTCGCCGAGGGCGACGATCCCCGCGTGCTGCGTGCCGCTGTGCAGTACCAGCGGTCCGGTTTGGGTAAGGCCTTGGTGGTTGGCCGCGAAAACGACGTGAAGGAAAAGCTGGAAGCGGCCGGCATGGGCGATGCCTACCGCGAGCTGGAGATCGTCAACGCGGCGAACACCCGCTATCTGGATCAGTACAAAGACTTCCTCTACCAGCGCCTGCAGCGCAAAGGCATGGACCGTCACGACATCCACCGCCTTGCTGCGCGGGATCGCCATGTGTTCTCGGCCCTGATGCTGGCCCATGGTCACGGCGACGGTCTGGTCACTGGCGCGACCCGCAAATCGGCGCACGTACTGGAACTGATAAACCACGTCTTCGACGCAAATGCTGAAAAAGGCGCGGCTGGCGTCACTGCCTTGCTGCGCAACGGCAAAATCGTTTTGATCGCCGATACGCTGGTCCACGAATGGCCTGAAACTGAAGATCTGGCCAACATCGCCGAGCGCGCCGCAGGCGTTGCCCGCCATATGGGTCTTGAGCCCCGCGTGGCCTTCGTCAGCTTCTCGACCTTCGGCTATCCGCGCTCGGAACGCGCCGAAAAGATGCACCTTGCTCCTGCGGTTCTGGAAAAGCGCGGCGTGGATTTCGAGTTCGAAGGTGAGATGACCGTCGACGTGGCCCTGAACCCCAAGTCGGCCGAGGCCTATCCCTTCAGCCGCCTGACCGGTTCGGCGAATATTCTGGTGGTTCCGGCCCGTCACTCGGCCAGCATCTCGGTTAAGCTGATGCAGGAAATGGGCGGCGCGACGGTGATCGGCCCGATCCTGACCGGTGTGGATCAATCGATCCAGATCTGCTCGACCAACATGACGGAAACGGACATCCTGAACATGGCCGTCCTCGCGGCCTGCAAAGTGGGCTAACCCACAAAGTTTTCTGCGAAAACTTTGCCAAAGAAAATCCTTCGCCGAAGGATTTTCCACCCTACCGATCAACGGTTGTAAAACGCCCCTTTGGGGCGTTTTATGCTGTTTGAAGGTAGGGGGACTGCAATGACGATTTTCAATCTTGGTTCGATTAACGCCGATTTCACCTATCAGGTGCCCCATCTTTTGCAGGCCGGTGAAACGCTGGCGGCCTCTAGCCTGACCCGTGGTCTTGGTGGCAAAGGCGCGAATATGTCCGTGGCTATCGCGCGTGGCGCGGGCCGTGTTCAACATATGGGCGCTGTCGGCGAAGAAGGCGCATGGGCCACCTTGCGCCTTTTGGAATACGGGGTCGACACCCGCCACATCGCAACTGTTCCCGAGGCTACGGGCCATGCCATTATCTCGGTCGATCCGGCGGGCGAAAACAACATCCTGATTTTCCCTGGTGCCAATGCCTGCATCTCGCAAGAGATGCTCGGCCGTGCCTTGAGTGCAGCCCATACGGGCGACTGGCTGATCATGCAGAATGAAACCAACTGTCTGGAAGAGGCTGCCCATATGGCCCGCCAATTGGGCCTGCGCGTCGCCTACGCGGCCGCGCCCTTTGTGGCAGAGGATGCCGCCAAAATCGCCCCGCTGTGTGAATTGATGTTCCTGAACCAGATTGAGGCGCAACAGCTTTCCGAAACCCTCGGCACCCAGATCGAAAAGCTGGGGATTGCCGATATTATTGTAACTCTCGGGGCAGATGGGTGCGATTGGTACCACAACGGAGCGCCCACGCGGATCGCGGGCTATCCGGCCAAAGTCATCGACACCACGGGCGCGGGGGACACGTTCACCGGCTATGTGATGGCGGGTCTGGACCGCGGTCTGCCTATGGCCCAAGCCATTGATCTGGCGCAACAAGCCGCTGCCTTGATGGTGGGGCGCCTTGGCACTGCCGATGTGATCCCCGACCTCAAAGAAGTCACCGAGGCCCGCCTTTCCCGCAACTGACCCTGCGGCTTCTTTATTGCATAAATACTCGCAAAACGCCCCTTGCCACCTGACGCGCAGCCCCACACTCTGGGCGTATCCAGCGGCAAGAGGCACCCATGACCGAAGAACACGTCACCACCCATCAGGCCGAAGAAGACGCCCGCAACGAAGACATTCAGATCTACGTGAATGGCAAGATTCTTCCCAAAGCGCAGGCACTGGTCAGCGTCTATGACAGCGGCTTTATGCTGGGGGACGGTGTATGGGAGGGGCTGCGTCTTTATGATGGCACTTGGGCCTTTGCGGATGAGCATTTCGACCGCCTCTATGAGGCTGCCTTGGCTATTGATCTGGACATTGGCCTTACGCGCGAACAGCTTTTCGCGGCATTGGAGGACACCCGCCGCGCGAATAATATGCAGACCGATGCGCACGCCCGCCTGATGGTGACGCGGGGTATCAAGACGCGGCCGTTCCAGCATCCGTCCCTTTCGCGCCAAGGGCCGACCATTGCGATCATCGTGGAACATTCCAAACCCAAGATCCCGCGCCCGATCCGTCTGGCGACCGTGCCGCATCAGCGGGGGCTGCCGATGACGCAAGACCCCAAGCTGAACAGCCATTCCAAACTGAACTGCATCCTTTCCTGTATTGCCGCCGAGAAGGCTGGCGCGGATGAGGCGCTGATGCTGGACGTGCATGGCTTTGTGAACACCACCAACGCTTGCAACTTTTTCATCGTCCGCAAGGGCGAGGTTTGGACCAGCACGGGCGACTACTGCATGAACGGCATCACCCGCAGCAAGGTGATTGAGGTCTGCAGACAGGCCGGCATCCCTGTTTATGAGCGCAACTTCAGCCTTGTGGACACCTATGGCGCGGATGAGGCGTTCCTGACCGGTACATTTGGCGCTCAAACGCCGGTGGGCAATATCGACGGGCGTCAGATCGGTACGGGACAGATGGGGCCGATGACCGAACGGATCAGGACGTTGTATAAAGCCCTGATCACGCAGGAGGTCCGCTGATGCGTTTGGCAATGTGGTCTGGCCCGCGCAACCTCTCGACCGCGATGATGTATAGCTTCGGGAACCGGTCTGATTTCTCTGCCGTGGATGAGCCCTTTTACGCGGCCTATCTGGCGATGACAGGTAAGGTTCACCCGATGGGGGATCAGATCAAGGCCAGCCAAAATCAGGATCCGCATGCGGTGATTGATCAGCTTTTGGCACCCACAAAAACGCCTCACGTCTATCACAAGCACATGACCCAACACATGATCGACGGCATCCCTCGGGGGTTTTTGAAAGACTGCACCAATGTCTTTTTGATCCGTCATCCGGCGCGGGTCGTGGCGAGTTTCTCTGCCAAGTATGACCAACCCGAATTGGCCGAGATCGGATTTTTGCAACAGGCAGAACTATACGATCAGGTAATATCCGAGGGGTTGCCTGCCGTGGTTGTGGATAGCGCCGATATTCGCGTCAATCCTGAGGGGATGCTTCGGGCGCTTTGTGCGGCGATTGATCTGCCGTTTGATCCGGCGATGTTGGCTTGGCCAGCAGGGGGACATCCGGATGACGGCGTGTGGGCGGCCCATTGGTACGGCTCGGTCCACAACTCAAAGGGTTTCGCAGGTCCTGAGGGACCAATGCCCGAGGTTGCCCCCGAACTTGCCCATTTGGTCAGCGATGCGATGTCCGCTTATGAGAAAATGAAAGCTGTGGCGTTAGGAATTCGTTGATCTTTGGGGTACTAAAGCCGAATCACTTTTCGAACAAATATGCAAAAAGTGGCCTCTTGCGTTGCAATTTTGGCAAACTGTACCAGTTGGTTTCGATGGTTAATATCTAATAGAAATTGATCTTTTAACCAGATATTTGCCCAAGATCTGGGCGCTGTCGGAAAACTGTTGCAAACTCATGACGTTGCAAATTGATATGTTTTCCACACGCCTTTCGCTCAGCTTGCCAAGCTGTCTGGTTTTGATATGTGCAAAAAACATTATGTGATTCCGGCTAACGGTTGTATGGTTAACCTCAATCAAGGGGGAAAAGGTGCTCGGTGATACACCAGCCTGACGCAACGCCTAAACATTCGGCTATTGTCGGTTTTTCCCTTTAATACTACCAGAAGCCGCTCACCCTTTGGCCCGTTCTCAGAAGAGAGCGGGTCATTTTCTGATGGCGGTTTGTTAAGCATAGATTTCAAGAAGCATGCAGCGCGGCTTTGGCCCCGCGCAGGCGTACCTTGCGCGGGTCTTTCACGTGAAGCGGCCTCTTAGCCCTTCAGATAACGCGCCAGTTCCATGGCTGCTGCGGGATTGCCGCTGACCTTCATCTTGCCCATCATGACGCCGGTCATCGGGTTCAATTCGCCCTTGAGCAGCTTTTTCAGATTCTCCAGCGACATGCGGATCGTGCAATCGGCGGGGCGGTCGTCCATGGCGACCTGTGTTCCGTCCAGCACCATGATGCCATCATTGCCGCAGTCGATCTTCAGGCTTTTCTGGTTGGAACTAGTCGCCAGCACCGGCGCGACGCGGTCGGCAATGTCTTGAAGGGTGGTCGCCATGAGGGGAACTTTCTAAACGGGTTGGTTCAAAAAGAAATGGCCCGCCGAGGCGAGCCATTTCAAGTGTGACGGTGCGTCTGAGGCTTAGCCTTTGTGACGACGTGCGCGCGAGGCCAGCAGCTTCAGGCGCAGGGCGTTCAGCTGGATGAAACCTGCGGCATCTTTCTGATCGTAGGCGCCTGCGTCGTCCTCGAAGGTGACGTGCGCTTCGGAATACAGGCTGTAGTCCGACCAGCGGGCCACGGTGCGGGCGCTGCCTTTGTACAGTTTCACGCGGACGGTGCCGGTGACGAACTTTTGGCTTTCGTCGATCAGGGCCTGCAGCATTTCACGCTCGGGGCTGTACCAGAAGCCGTTGTAGATCAGCTCTGCGTAGCGGGGCATGATCGAATCCTTCAGGTGGCCTGCGCCGCTGTCCAGAGTGATCTGTTCGATGCCGCGGTGCGCTTCCAGCAGGATGGTGCCGCCGGGGGTCTCATAGATGCCGCGCGACTTCATGCCAACGAAACGGTTTTCCACCAGATCCAGACGACCAACGCCGTGCTTGCGGCCGTATTCGTTCAGTTCGGTCAGGATGGTTGCGGGGCTCATGGCCTCGCCGTTGATGCTGACCGCGTCGCCTTTTTCGAAACCGATCTCGATGAACTCGGGGGTATCGGGCGCATCTTCGGGGTTCACGGTACGCTGGTAGACGTAATCGGGTGCCTCATCGGCGGGGTTCTCAAGAACCTTACCTTCGGACGAGGTGTGCAGCAGGTTCGCGTCCACCGAGAAGGGCGCTTCGCCGCGCTTGTCTTTGGCGATCGGAATCTGGTTCTGCTCTGCGAACTCCAGCAGCTTGGTGCGGCTGCTCAGGTCCCATTCACGCCAGGGCGCGATGACCTTGATGTCGGGGTTCAGAGCGTAGGCGGCCAGTTCGAAACGAACCTGGTCGTTGCCTTTGCCGGTCGCGCCGTGGGCCACAGCGTCTGCACCGGTCTCGGCGGCGATTTCCACCAGACGCTTTGAGATCAGCGGACGTGCGATCGACGTACCAAGCAGGTAAAGCCCTTCGTACAGCGCGTTGGCGCGGAACATGGGGAAAACGAAGTCGCGCACGAACTCTTCGCGGACGTCTTCGATGAAGATGTTCTCAGGCTTGATCCCCAGCATTTCTGCTTTCTTGCGGGCGGGTTCCAGCTCTTCGCCCTGACCGAGGTCAGCGGTGAAGGTAACCACTTCGCAACCGTATTCGGTTTGCAGCCACTTCAGAATGATCGAGGTATCAAGGCCACCGGAGTAGGCCAGAACGACTTTTTTGGGCGCGGACATAGGAATTCCCCTTTAATCGGACGCACCGCCGATAGCGGTTTTTCCGTGCGGGGGCAAGTTAGGGCAGGGGAATCGCTGCAAATGACTGACATTTCCCCCTGTATCAGGGTTTTGCACCGTTGACCGTCTTAGAAAATCAGGCAAACCCTGAGGGAAAGCGGCTTTTTTCGAGGGATGTGTTGATGACCGGATGGATGCTTTTCAAACACGCGGTGGCGATGGTTCTGCGCAACTGGCGCGAGGCGCTGCGGATTTCGGGCCTGCTGTATCTGGTTCTGGCGGTGGTCGAGCTGTCGTTCGGCCAATCGATGCAAGGCGGCGGGCATGGGGGCAACATGCCAATGTCGGGTGGCGCGATCCTGATCCAGCTGCTGGTCGCTGTCCTTTATGTGATCCTCAGCCTCTGGATCGCGGTGTCCTGGCACCGCTACATCCTTCTGGAAGAGATGCCCGAGGGCTACGTTCCCCAATGGCATGGCCGTCCGATCATGCGGTATCTGGGCTTTTCTTTGCTGATCACCTTGATCGTCGCCTTGGCCGCCGCGCTTGGGGCGACGGCTTTGATGATCGTGGGTAAGGGGCTGGCACCTGTTGCAGTCGCACTTGGCGTGTTTCTGGTGCTTTACCTATTTACCGTCTTCTACCGCTTGTCCCCGATGCTTCCCGCCGCAGCCATCGGCGAGGACATGAGCCTGAAAGAGGCTTGGGACAAAACAAAAGGCCTGACTGGCGCGATTCTGTTGATCATTGCTTTGCAAATGGCTCTAACCTTTGGCCTGCAACTGTTTGCTCTTGGCTTCGCCGGTATCCCTGTAATCGGGATAATCGCGCAAATAGCGGCGAATTGGTTCCTGACAATGGTCATGGCCAGTCTATTGACGACTTTTTACGGGCATTTTGTTCAAGAAAGGCCGCTTCTTTAATCACGACAAAATTGTGAAGTAATCGCACGTTAAAGTTGTTCCAAACTCGCGTCGGAATTGTTAAGCTTCCGTGAATAGAAAGCTTAATTCTAAGATTCCTTCAGTTTTTGGGTTCGTTATGTCTGATCTTGCACTTACAAAGGACACGTTTAGCGTGTTTAAAGAGCATCACAAAAAGATGCTGGCTATGGCGATCGGGAAAATTGTTGTTTTTCTTTTCGCGAGTAGCGTCCTCGCAGCGGCTTCTATCTCTGTTGGTCAACCGCTGCCGACTTTGATTTCGGTAGGCTTTGTTGCGTTGTTGGGGGTTTATTGCGTGAGCAAAATCGCCGTCCCGCTACATCGCTTTTTCCTATTGCCAAGTTCCGATGAGGGCCGGCCCGCGATGCGCCGCGTCAAAACACGCGAAATTCTGCAGTACGCAGGCGCTGTGACCTCGGTGGGCGCTGTGATGGGGGCGATATTGTTTGCGTTCGCTCTGGGCGCGGTTTCGTTGTTGGTTGGTTCTGGATCGAACAGCGCAACAGTTAATATTCCGGTCGGCTTTTATGGCGTCGGGGTTTTGGTCGTGCTGCTGGTCGGCTACGTCGGCTTCCGCATCTCGCCGCTGCTGCCTGCTGCTGCTGTCGATGTGCGCCTGACCATGAGCGAAGCGTGGCACACCACCCACGACATGTCCGGCACCTTCATTAAGGCGCTGGTGGGTATCGGCGGCGTGGCCCTTCTGATCGGCGCGGCGTTTGGCGCAGGGACATTCTACGCGCTTGAGGCCGCAAGCCTTGGTCAGGGTTTGGCGCTGGTTGTCGGTGGCTTTGTTGCCCTGCAGGCGGCGTTCTGGACCGCCACCCTTCTGTCGTTGGTCTTTATGAGCGTCATGTACGACAAGGTCATCGAAGTCCGTCTTCTGGATGACCGCATGAAGGTGTTCCACGCGGCTTAAGTCAGCGTTCACCGCATTTCTCAAACGCCCGTGCTTGCAGATCGCAGGTGCGGGCGTTGTCGTTCAGGTCGCAGCATCTGCATCTTGCGCCGGCGCAATCCTTGGGCCACTGATACCTGATGAGTGATTTTCGTACCCAAGCCCAAGCCGCTGAAGCCGCCATGCGTGAGGTGTTCCCCGCAACACCGATGCTGCGCAATGATTTCCTGTCTGCCCGCTTCGGCGCTGATATCTGGCTGAAGCGCGAAGATCTTAGCCCCGTGCGCAGCTACAAACTGCGCGGCGCGTTCAATGCTATGCGTAAGGTTCTGGCGGAAAAGCCGGACCAAAAGCAGTTTGTCTGCGCCAGTGCGGGCAATCACGCGCAAGGCGTGGCCTATATGTGCCGGCACTTCGATGTGAAGGGCGTGATCTTTATGCCCGTTACGACGCCGCAGCAAAAGATCATGAAGACCCGCGCCTTTGGTGGCTCGAATGTCGAAATCCGCCTGACCGGCGACTATTTCGATGACACGCTGGCCGCCTCGCAGGCCTATTGCAAAGAAGCGGGCGCCCACTTCCTCTCGCCCTTCGATGATGATGACGTGATCGAAGGTCAAGCCAGCGTCGCGGTCGAGATCGCAGAGACCTTGGGCAAAGCGCCTGACCACATCGTGCTGCCCGTGGGCGGCGGCGGGCTGTCGTCGGGGGTCTACAAGTTCTTTGGCAGCGATTGCAGCTATAGCTTTGTCGAGCCTTTGGGCGGGATGTCTCTGGCTGCTGCCTTGAAGGCGGGCCGCCCCATGCCGCTCAAGCGGGTGGATACCTTTGTTGACGGCGCGGCGGTCGCGCAAGTCGGGGCGAAAACCTTCGACATTTTGAAGGATGTGTCTGTCCAGAACGTCTTTTCTGCGCCCGAAGACCGGATTTGCGTCACCATTCTAGAGATGCTGAATGTCGAAGGCATCGTTTTGGAACCGGCAGGGGCGCTGTCGATCGATGTTCTGGCGGATATTCGCGATCAGATCGAAGGGAAAACCGTGGTCTGCGTGACCTCGGGCGGGAACTTTGACTTTGAGCGTTTGCCAGAGGTGAAAGAGCGGGCGCAGCGATATTCAGGGGTGAAAAAGTATTTCATCCTGCGCTTGCCCCAGCGTCCCGGTGCTTTGAAAGAGTTTCTGAATCTCTTGGGGCCTCATGACGATATTGCCCGTTTTGAGTATTTGAAAAAATCTGCGCGGAACTTTGGTTCGGTTCTGATCGGGATCGAGACCGACGACGCCGCAAACTTTGCCGGATTTACGGCCAAGCTGGATGCGGCAGGATTCGTTTATACGGATATTACCAATGATGATCTGCTGGCGCAGTTCCTGATCTAAGGATCAGGCTGCACCGCAGATCAGCGGGCTTTCGATGAAGAGCACGCGGGATTTGTCGTAGCACTTGACCACTTCGACAACATCCACCTCTGACGGATCGCTTTCCCGCGCGGTGTATTCGCCGGATGCACAAAGCTCGGCAAAGGCAGAGAAGCCCAGATTGATGGCGCTGCCTTTCAGAAAATGAAGATCTTCAGCCAGCGAATCCAACTCGGGTGCCGTGCGCAGCTGTTCAATGGCTGCGTCTACCTCAACCAAAAACATCTGTGCGACATCAGCGAAATCCTCTTCGCCAATCTCGTCACGCAGTTCGTTGATTCGGTTCCAATCGATCATCTCAGTCTCCATCATGGTATAAGAGGTAGTTCGAAACGCAGCCTCCGTCACTATATACGTTCGACTAATGTAAGTGAATTTTTAGCATTTACGTCCCGTTAAACTCTGATCCGTTTCCATACCCCCTGTGGGTAAGGAAGTGAGTTATGAGTGGAATCAATGATCTCCAGCAGGCAAAGGATCTGCCTGACCAATCAAATGATCATCGTTTGCGGGTTTTGCTTGTAGATGACAGTGCCATGCAAAGACGCATTCTTAGCGTCAGTTTACGCAAACAAGGGTACGAAATTATTGAGGCGGATAGCGGTCAGACCGCGCTAGAGCTGTGCAAAACCATGCCGCCTGACATTGTTCTGAGCGACTGGATGATGCCCGGAATGGACGGGTTGGAGTTCTGTCGCCGCTTTCGCAAGATGGAAAAGGATGGATATGGCTACTTTATCCTGCTGACCTCGCGGACGGATAAGGGGGATGTCAGTCACGGGTTGGATTGCGGGGCTGATGATTATTTGCCAAAGCCCGTTGTCTTTGACGAACTGCGGGCCCGATTGTCCGCAGGTGAGCGGATTGTTCAAATGCATCGCGAATTGGCGGAAAAGAACCGGCAGTTGTCGGGCGCTTTGTCAAAACTGCAAGAGCTGTATGAGGCGCAGGAAAAAGAACTGACCGATGCCCGCCAGCTACAGCAATCCTTGGTGCCAGAGCGGTTCCGTGACTTTGGACAGGGGCAGATTTCTTTGATGCTTCGGCCTTCGGGCCATGTGGGCGGCGATCTGGTGGGGTTCTTTCCCAGCGCGCAGGATGAGGTGTTGATGTACGCCATCGATGTTTCGGGCCACGGGATCAGCAGCGCACTGATGACGGCGCGACTGGCGGCTTATCTTTCGCCCGGCCATCCGGCGATGAACCTTGCCATGCAAGAGGGGCCAGCGGGGATTTTCCGCGCCAGCGATCCCCATGCGGCCGTGGGCCGGATCAACGAACGCCTGCTGTCGGATATGCAGACCGACCACTATGCCACGATGGTTCTGGCCAGCCTGAACCTGCGCACGGGGCAATTGCGCCTGTGTCAGGCGGGCCATCCCCATCCCATCATCCACCGCGCCTCTGGCCGGATGGAGCAATTGGGGCAGGGCGGTCTGCCCGTCGGTCTGTTTGACGGGGCTGAATTCGAAACGGTGGAAACGCGGCTCGATCCCGGTGACCGGCTGTGGATTCTGTCTGACGGGATTTCAGAAAGCACTGATCGGGCGGGGGATTTTCTGGGGGATGTGCGGACCAGCGAACTGGTCCGGATGCTGGGGGATATGCCGACAAATACCGCACTGGACGGGCTGATGTGGCATCTGGCCGATCACGCAGGCTCTGAGGATTTCGGCGACGATATCTCGGCCATTCTGTGGAACATGCAGCGCCTATAGGCGGTCGATCACATGCCGGACAAAGGCGCGGTCGCCGTCATTGTCCATGATCTGGGGGGCCGCAGGAAGAGGCACCCAAATCGCGGTGTGGCTTTCCTCGGTCGGGGGGCCAAGGGGACGGATCGGACGGGCCAGATAGATCATGCAAATCTTCTCGGCCCAGAGGTCATAGTCCGGCATGTAGACGAACCGCTTGTAGGTTCCGATCCGGCGCGGGGTGGAAATGGTCCAGCCGGTCTCTTCGTAAACCTCCCGGTGCAGGGCCTGTACGGGGCTCTCACCCGCATCAATGCCACCGCCGGGCAGCTGGAATTCAGGCTCGGGCTCGGCCTGAAATGTCATCAGCATTTGCCCGCCCCGCACCAGAACCGCATAGGCCCCCGGTCTGCGCGTATAGGAAATGTCAGAGCGGCGGGGCGCACCAAATCGTTGCATTCTGGAAATCCTGCATGAGGGAAACATGGATTATTGGCACCATAGCCCTTTGGTCCGGCACTTGTAGCCCCTATATGGGCGCGGTATGCCCAAACCGATCCGCGTAAGGGAACCCCACTATGCAAGTGAACAAAATTGCCTGGGACGACACTGTTCTGCCGTTCCAGCTGGACAAAGCCGATATCCGCGGGCGCGTTGCCCGCCTTGACGGGGTGCTGGATGGCATTCTGAAGCAGCACGACTATCCCGCGCCGGTCGAAGCCTTGGTCGCCGAGATGGCGCTGCTGACCGCACTGATTGGCCAGACCATCAAACTGCGCTGGAAGCTGTCGCTTCAGGTGCAGTCGAATGGCCCTGTGCGCATGATCGCCACCGATTACTACGGCCCCGAAAAAGAGGGCGAGCCCGCCCGCATCCGCGCCTACGCCAGCTATGACGCTGATCGTGTGGATGCCAAAGCTGCGCCCATGTCGTTGATCGGCAACGGCTACTTTGCCGTTCTGATCGATCAGGGTCCCGACATGCAGCCCTATCAGGGCATCGCGCCGCTGAACCGCGATTCTCTTTGTGCCGCGGCACAGGGCTATTTCGCGCAGTCCGAACAGCTGCCCACCCGTTTCCACGTGACCTTCGGCAAATCCACCGAAGCGGGCGGTGTGGAACATTGGCGTGCGGGCGGCGTGATGTTGCAGCACATGCCCAAAGCCTCGCCTTTTGCCAGCGGCGAAGGTGGCTCGGGCGAAGGTGGTGTGCTGATGGCCCACGATCTGGTGGACGGCGATGACGCCGAAAACTGGAACCGTGCCAACATCCTGCTGGATTCGGCAGAAGAGCTGGAAATGATCGGCCCAAGCGTATCGCCCACCGATCTGCTGTACCGCCTGTTCCACGAAGAGGACGTGCGGGTCTATGACGCGCAGCCGGTGAAATTCGGCTGTACCTGCTCGGAAGAGCGGGTGCGCAGCAGCCTGTCGATCTATTCGCGCAAGGACATCGCCACGATGACCACCGAAGAAGGTCGCGTAACTGCGGATTGCCAGTTCTGCGGTGCCCATTACGATCTGGACCCCGCCACCCTTGGCTTCGAAGCCGAGAAGCCCGCTGATGGCGGGGAATGATCTGAAACAGACCCTATTGGCGGCCCTGTCGAAACCGGCAGGGCCGTCGTCTGACTTTGACTTGAACCCTTCGGTCGTTTTGCCCGAAGGCCGCAAGTTGCGGCCCGCAGCGGTTCTTCTGGCGTTTGAGCCGACGCATGCGGGCGGGCGGCTGTGGCTGACCAAACGCTCATCTGCGCTCAAGCACCACCCGGGCCAGATCGCGGCCCCCGGTGGCAAGCAAGACCCCGAAGATGCCGATCTGACCGCCACTGCGCTACGTGAGGCGCGGGAAGAGATCGCGCTGCCCTCTGAAAATGTGGAAATCCTTGGGTCGCTGCCCGCGCATGAAACAGTGACTGGCTTTGCCATGACCCCGATCGTAGGGCTTTTGCACACGCCTTTTACGCCGAAACCCGAGGCGGGTGAGGTGGCCGAGGTCTTTCACGTTCCCTTTGATCATGTGACCGATCCGGCCCGTTTTCTGATCCAAGGCCGCCGTTGGCGCGGACAGCGCCGCCACTACTATGCGGTGCCCTATGGTCCCTATTATATCTGGGGTGCAACGGCGCGGGTGCTGCGCGGCTTGGCAGAGAGGATGTGATGCAGGTTACCGGCGAATGGCTAATACGGGATGAAACGCAGGCAGTCTGCGCCGCGCTGGTCGATGCCGGTTATCAGGCATGGTTCGTTGGTGGCTGCGTCCGTAATGCTCTGATCGGGGCGCCTGTGGATGACATCGACATCTGCACCGATGCACGTCCCGAAACTGTGATTGCGCTGTCCGAGGCCGCAGGGCTGAAACCTGTTCCGACAGGCATTGATCACGGAACTATCACGGTGGTTTCCGGCGGTATTCCCCATGAGGTGACCACCTTCCGCCGCGATGTGGAAACGGACGGGCGTCATGCGGTCGTGGCGTTTTCCGACACGATGGATGAGGACGCAGCGCGGCGCGATTTCACCATGAACGCCCTTTACGCGGATCGCACGGGCGCTTTGGCCGATCCTTTGGGCGGGTTGCCGGACCTTGAGACGCGGCACGTGCGCTTTATTGGCGATCCCCAGCAGCGCATTCGCGAGGATTACCTGCGTATCCTGCGGTTCTTCCGGTTCTCGGCTTGGTACGGTGATCCGGCGTTGGGCATGGACCCCGAAGGATTGGCGGCTTGCGCGGCCTTGTCGGACGGGATCGAAACCCTTGCCGCCGAGCGGATCGGGGCCGAGATGACCAAGCTGCTGCGTGCCGCCGACCCCGCGCCTGCGGTTGCGGCGATGGCGCAGTCAGGTGTGCTGTTGCAGGTGTTGCCCGCTGCTGATCATACCGCCCTTGCGCCGCTGGTGCATCTTGAGGCGCAAGCAGGCCAGACCCCCGATCCGATGCTGCGCCTTGCCAGCCTTGGCGGGCAGGATGTGGCGGATCGTCTGCGTCTGTCCAAAGCAGACGCCAAACGGCTGGAAGCCTTGCGCACTTGGGCGCTTGAAGGGCAGCCGCCCCATGAAGCGGGTTATCGTCTTGGTGCTGACATGGGTGCGCGGGCAGTGGTTTTGCGTGCAGCGCTGATGGGCCAGCCGGTCAACCCGACCGATCTGGATAGCGTAGCCAAAGGCGCGGCGGCGCAATTCCCTGTAAAAGCGGCTGATCTGATGCCCGAATACACCGGCGCACAGTTGGGTCTGCGGCTTAAGGCGCTTGAAAAGCGGTGGATCGAGGCGCAGTTTACCCTCAGCAAACAAGATCTTTTGAACGCTCCCGATTAACCGTCACGCTTTCTCGCCAGACTTCGGGCACTATAGTTCATCCCGAACAGAGTTGAGACATATGCTGCGGTTTTTCGAAAACCTCATTGATCCCTATGCCCCCTATGAGGAACCCGACCAGCCTCCGCGCCGCGTTAGGGACTATCTGTGGTGGCTGTCGCAGCCCTTCAAACGGGTCTTTGCCTTTGCCGGTCTGGCAGCCATATCGGTCGCCGTTGTCGAGATTTGGCTGATCTACTACATGGGCCGGCTGGTGGATCTGCTACAGGGCGATCCGCAGACTTTCTGGGCTGATCACGGGCTAGAGGTCGGTCTGGTGGCGCTGTTCATCCTGACCCTGCGCCCGCTATTTCAGGCGCTGGATGTGGCGCTGCTGAACAACGCGATCCTGCCGAACTTTGGTACCATCTTCCGTTGGCGGGCGCACAAACACGTGTTGCGCCAGTCCGTCGGCTGGTTCGAGAATGACTTTGCCGGTCGCATCGCGGGGCGGATCATGCAGGCCCCACCTGCCGCCGGAGAGGCGGTGTTTCAGGTCTTTGACGCGTTGGCCTTTTCCTTTGCCTATGTGGTGGGGGCGGCGGTTCTGCTGGCGGACAGTGATCTGCGACTGATGCTGCCGCTGTTGGCGTGGTTGGGCCTTTATCTGCTGCTGGTCCGCTGGGTGATGAAGCGCATCGCGCCCGCGTCCAAGGCCGCTGCGGACTCGCGCTCGAAGATTTCGGGGCGGGTGGTGGACAGCTACTCCAACATCCAGTCGGTCAAGCTGTTCGCCCATCACGACCGCGAACTCGACTACGCCTATGAGGCGATCGAGGATGCCCGCCGCACCTTCCAGACCGAGATGCGCCTATACACCATCATGGATCTGGCGCTGGTGATCCTGAACGGTTTGCTGATCGTCGGCGTTGTCGGTTGGGCGCTGTATCTGTGGACTGTGGGCTCGGCCACCTTGGGGATTGTCGCGGCGGCAACCGCGCTGACCCTGCGCCTGAACGCGATGACTGGCTGGATCATGTGGGCCGTTAGCAGCTTTTTCCAACAGCTTGGCGTGGTGGATGAGGGGCTAGAAACCATTGCCCAACCCATCGATCTGGTGGACCGTCCCGATGCGCAGCCCTTGCAGCTGCGCGAAGGTTTGATTCAGGTGAAAGACCTGTCGCACCACTACGGCAAGGGCCAAGGCGGCTTGGATCACATTAGCCTGACCATCCAACCGGGGGAAAAGGTGGGTCTGGTGGGCCGGTCGGGGGCCGGAAAATCCACTCTGATCAAGTTGCTGTTGCGGTTCTATGACGTAGAACAGGGACAAATCCTGATTGACGGGCAGGATATCGGCGCGGTGACCCAAGACAGCCTGCGCGGGCAGATCGGCATGGTGACGCAGGACAGCAGCCTTATGCACCGCTCGGTCCGGGATAACATCCTATACGGCAAGGCCTCGGCCTCTGAGGCAGAGATGGCGCAGGCCGCGGCGCAGGCTGCGGCGGATGTGTTTATCCCGACGTTGGAAGACCCCGAGGGCCGCACCGGCTATGACGCCCATGTGGGCGAGCGCGGCGTGAAATTGTCGGGCGGTCAGCGGCAGCGGATCGCGCTGGCGCGGGTCTTCCTGAAGAACGCGCCCATTCTGGTGCTGGATGAAGCCACAAGTGCGCTGGATTCAGAGGTTGAGGCGGCAATTCAGGAAACGCTCTACCAGATGATGGAGGGTAAGACGGTGATCGCCATTGCCCACCGTTTATCCACGATTGCCCAGATGGACCGGATCATCGTGCTGGATCAGGGGCAGATCGTTGAAGACGGCACCCACGAGGCGCTGCTGACCCAAGGCGGCATCTACGCCAGCCTTTGGACGCGCCAGTCCGGCGGGTTTCTGGGCCGCACGCCAGATGGCGAACAAGAGGGCGCGCGATGAAGATTTCAGACTGGATCGACGCATTCAAACCCGCAGACGGCCCGCCGCCGCAGACGCTGTGGCCGTTCTTGCGGTGGGCGATGGCAGGGGCGTGGCCAGCGGTCATCGGGGCATTCACCCTGTCGGCGCTTGCTGGCGCGACCGAGGCAGGCTCGGCCTTGGTGCTGGGTCTGCTGGTGGATGCGGCGGGAACCTCGATGGATGTGTTTGATGCGGGGCATATGGCTGTGCTGGTGGGGGCGGTGGCCTTTTTCATCCTGCTGCGGCCTTTGACCTTTGGCCTTTCGGCAGCCGCCAACAGCGTGATCATCCAGCCTAATGTGAACCCGCTGGTTCTGTCGCGCCTGAACCGGTGGACGCTGGGGCAAGAGGTGTCGTTCTTTGACGATGACTTCGCGGGACGGCTGGCGCAAAAGCAGATGCAATGTTCGCGGGCCACGACCGATGTGGTCTCCGAATTCGTCAACGTGATCGCCTTTTCGCTGGCCTCTTTGTTGGGGTCGGTCTTGCTGTTGGGGGCGATCAGTTGGTGGGTGGCGCTTCTGCTCGCTGCGTGGCTGGGGGCCTATTTTGCGCTGATCCGGTACTTTATTCCCCGCGTGCGGGGGCGGTCCAAGGCGCGGGCCTCGGCGCGGGCGATGGTGACGGGGCAGGTGGTGGACACGATCACCAATGTCAAAACCGTTAAGCTCTTTGCCCATGACCGGTATGAGGACAGCGCCGCGCTGGATGCGATGCGTACGTTCCGCGACAAGGCGCTGCATATGGGCCATCTGGCGGCTGCGTTTCGTGCCTGCCTGATGCTGCTGGCTGGCGTCCTACCTGTGCTGCTAATCGGGGCGACCATGGTGTTGATGCGTGGCGGACAGGCAAGCGCAGGGGATATTGCGGCGGCTGGGGCGATCTCAATCCGGATTGCGCAGATGACTGGCTGGGTCAGTCACACGCTGATGGGAATGTACGCCAATATTGGCGAGATCGAGGACGGTATCCGTACCCTCACCCCTGCGCGGCGGATCGAGGATGCGGAAGGTGCGCCTGATTTGGTTGTGCCACGCGGTGAGATCGTCTTTGACGATCTGCGTTTTGGATATGGTCGCCGGACGGGCGGAGTGCAGGGCATTGATCTGCGGATTTCCGGTGGCGAGAAGATCGGGATTGTGGGCGCCTCTGGTGCGGGAAAATCCACGTTGGTGTCGTTGCTGCTGCGGCTTTATCAGCCGGAAGGCGGGCGTATTGTGATTGACGGTCAGGATATCTCGGCCGTGACACAGGAGAGCCTGCGGCGGCAAATCGCGATGGTCACGCAGGATACATCTATGTTCAACCGCTCGGCGCGTGACAACATATTGTATGGCCGGCCGGATGCCAGCGAGGCTGAGTTGATCGCCGCGACCGAAGCCGCCGAGGCGCTGGAATTTGTAGGCCGTCTGCGTGATTTCGCGGGCCGAGAGGGGTTCGAGGCCCATCTGGGTGAACGCGGCGTAAAACTGTCAGGCGGTCAGCGGCAGCGGATTGCACTGGCCCGCGCCATTCTGAAAGACGCCCCTATTCTGGTGCTGGACGAGGCCACCAGCGCGTTGGACAGTGAAGTTGAGGCCGCCATTCAATCGGCGTTGGAGCGGGCGATGGCGGGAAAGACAGTGCTGGCCATCGCGCACCGCTTGTCCACCATCGCGCGGATGGACCGGATTGTTGTGATGGATGATGGGCGTGTGCTCGAAGAGGGCACCCATCAGGCCTTGCTGGCGCAAGACGGGGTCTATGCGCGCCTTTGGGCGCGGCAGTCCGGTGGGTTCCTTGGCTTGGAAGCGGCAGAGTGAGTGCTGTTTGGCATCAGTTGCGCCGCCTCCGGCGGAGGTATTTTTGCCAAGATGAAAGTCAGAGGTAGCCCTCGGACCGGAAGCTGAGTTCGCATGATTTTCCGACGATGATGTGATCGTGGAGGGTGAGGCCGAGGGCCTGCGCAGCCTCTTCTATTTTTTGGGTCATGGAGATGTCGGACTGGCTGGGGGTTGGATCGCCAGAGGGGTGGTTGTGCACCAGGATGAGGGCGCTGGCGTTCAGTTGCAGGGCGCGTTTCATCACTTCGCGCGGATAGACGGGAACGTGGTCTACGGTGCCCTTGGCTTGCTCTTCATCGGCCACGAGGACGTTTTTGCGGTCCAGATAGAGGACGCGGAATTGTTCGGTTTCCCGGTGGGCCATTGTGGTGTGGCAATAGGCGATGAGGGCCTGCCAGCTGCCCAGAAGGGGGCGCTGGATGACGCGGGAGCGGGCGAGACGGTGGGCCGCAGCCTCAACAATTTTGAGTTCAAGGATGACGGCAGGGCCGCAGCCTTTGGTTTCGGCGAGGCGTTCCCCTGGAGCGGAAATGACATGGTTGAAGTCCCCGAACCGGTCCAGAAGGGTGCGGGCGAGGGGTTTTACATCTTGTCTTGGGATTGCGCGGAACAGGATCAACTCTAGCAATTCATAGTCGGGTAGCGCGTCTGCGCCACCCTCCAAGAAGCGCTGGCGCAGGCGATGGCGGTGGTCTTTGATATAGGACGGGAGCCGTTTTGCCTCTGGCAGGGCTGCTGGTGCGGCCTCATCCATAGCGAAAAGCGAGAGTGATTCCTGAAAGGCGTTCGGGTCTGACATATGGGAAGGGTGCCCCCGAACTGGTTAACAAACGGTGCATGGCCGCGAAAAGCAAACGCCCGCCGGTGAGGGCGGGCGCTGCAAATTGTTTCATGTGAATCAGGATCAGCCCTTCATGCTGTCCCAGAAGTCTTTTACCGAGCCGAAGAAGCTTTTGCTTTCCGGGTTGTTATCCTCGGACAGCTTTTCAAACTCTTTCAACAGTTCTTTCTGGCGCGAGGTCAGGTTGACCGGTGTTTCCACCGCCAGTTCGATGAACATGTCGCCGTTGCCAGCGCCGCGCAGGGGCGGCATGCCCTTGCCGCGTAGGCGCATCTGACGGCCCGATTGGCTGCCGGACGGGATTTTCACCCGGCTGCGACCGCCATCGATGGTCGGGACTTCAATATCACCGCCAAGAGCAGCAGCTGTCATCGAGACAGGCACACGGCAGAACAGGTGGTTGCCTTCGCGCTTGAAGATCGGGTGCTCTTTCACTTCGATGAAGATGTAAAGATCGCCGGTCGGCCCGCCGCGCATACCCGCTTCGCCTTCGCCTGCCAGACGGATGCGTGTGCCGGTTTCCACCCCTGCCGGGATGTTGACCGAGAGCGAACGCTCTTTCTCAACGCGGCCCGCCCCGCTGCATTTCTTGCAGGGGTTCTTGATGATCTGGCCAAGGCCACCACAGGTCGGACAGGTGCGTTCGACTGTGAAAAAGCCCTGCTGTGCGCGGACTTTACCCATGCCGGAACAGGTCGGGCATGAGGTGGGTTCCGCGCCGCCTTCGGCGCCCGATCCGTCACAGCCGTCGCAAGCGACAGAGGTGGGCACGCTGATGGTTTTGGCTTGGCCGGTGAAGGCCTCTTCCAGCGAGATGCGCAGGTTGTAACGCAGGTCCGAGCCGCGCGCCGCGCGACCACGGCCTCCGCCGCCCCCGCGTCCGCCGCCCATGAAATCACCGAACAGGTCGTCGAACACGTCAGAGAAGGCCGACGCAAAGTCGCCCTGTCCCTGAAAGCCGCCGCCACCGGGACGCGGGCCGCCGCCCATGCCACCGTCAAAAGCGCCGTGACCATAGCGGTCGTAGGCTGCTTTTTTGTTCGCGTCTTTCAGAACGTCATAGGCCTCGTTCACTTCTTTGAACTGGCTTTCGGCGTCCGGGTTGTCTTTGTTCCGGTCCGGGTGAAGCTCTTTCGCTTTGCTGCGATAGGCTTTCTTCAGCTCGTCTGCAGAGGCGCCCTTCGAGACGCCAAGCACCTCGTAATAATCACGTTTCGCCATGGGTTCCCCCTTGTTTCGGGAACGCAAAGGGCCGGCCCGTCACCCGGACCGGCCCTTTGTTGGTTCCGTATCTGCAGATCTTACGAGCGCTTGTTGTCGCCCAGATCTTCGAAGTCGGCGTCTACGATGCCGTCGTCATCGTCGTTACGGCGGCCGTTGTCGGCATCGTAATCAACGTTGTCATCATCGCCGCCTTCCTGGCTGGCTTTGTAGATCGCCTCACCCAGACGCATGGACGCTTCGGTCACGTTCTGGATGCCCGACTTGATCTTGGCGGCATCGCCTTTTTCCAGCTCGTCCTTCAGAGCGGCAACGGCCAGTTCGATGGCTTCGACGGTCGAGGGGTCAACCTTGTCGCCATGCTCTTCGATTGCTTTCTCAGTCGAGTGGATCAGGCTTTCCGCCTGGTTCTTCGCGTCAACCAGACCACGGCGCTCTTTGTCAGCCTCGGCGTTCTCTTCGGCTTCCTTGACCATGCGTTCGATCTCGGCGTCGTCCAGACCACCCGATGCTTGGATGGTGATCTTCTGCTCTTTGCCGGTGCCTTTGTCCGATGCGCCCACTGACACGATGCCGTTGGCGTCGATGTCGAAGGTCACTTCGATCTGGGGCATGCCGCGCGGTGCGGGCGGGATGTCCTCAAGGTTGAACTGACCGAGCAGCTTGTTGTCTGCCGCCATTTCACGCTCGCCCTGGAAGACGCGGATGGTCACGGCCGACTGGTTGTCTTCAGCGGTCGAGAAGATCTGCGACTTCTTGGTCGGGATCGTGGTGTTGCGGTCGATCAGACGGGTGAAGACACCGCCCAGAGTTTCGATACCCAGCGACAGGGGGGTCACGTCCAGCAGAACAACGTCTTTCACGTCACCCTGCAGAACGCCGGCCTGAATGGCAGCACCCATGGCAACCACTTCGTCCGGGTTCACACCCTTGTGGGGCTCTTTGCCGAAGAACTTGGTCACTTCTTCAAAGACTTTGGGCATACGGGTCTGACCACCGACAAGAACAACCTCGTCAATGTCAGCCACGGTCAGGCCAGCGTCTTTCAGAGCAGCGGCACAGGGCTTCAGCGAGCCTTTGACCAGATCGCCAACCAGCGATTCCAGCTTGGCACGGGTCAGTTTCATGACCATGTGCAGCGGCGCGCCGTTTGCACCCATCGAGATGAAGGGCTGGTTGATTTCGGTCTGGGTCGAGCTGGACAGCTCGATCTTCGCCTTTTCAGCCGCTTCTTTCAGACGCTGCAGCGCCATTTTGTCTTTGGTCAGATCAACGCCGTGTTCTTTTTTGAACTCGTCCGCCAGATAGGTGACGATGCGCATGTCAAAGTCTTCACCACCCAGGAAGGTGTCGCCGTTGGTCGATTTCACTTCGAACAGACCGTCGTCGATTTCCAGAATGGTCACGTCGAAGGTACCACCACCAAGGTCATAAACCGCGATGGTACGGCTTTCTTTCTTGTCCAGACCATAGGCCAGCGCAGCTGCGGTCGGCTCGTTGATGATGCGCAGCACTTCAAGGCCAGCGATCTTGCCGGCGTCTTTGGTGGCCTGACGCTGAGCGTCGTTGAAGTAAGCAGGAACGGTGATAACCGCCTGTTTCACTTCTTCACCCAGATAGGACTCGGCGGTTTCCTTCATCTTCTGCAGGATCAGAGCCGAGATCTGTGCGGGGCTGTATTTCTCGCCACGGGCTTCGACCCATGCGTCGCCCTGACCGCCGTTTACAACGTTGTAGGGCAGGTTTTTCTTGTCTTTCGCGATGTCCGCGTCGTCAAACCGGCGACCGATCAGACGCTTGACTGCGAAAATGGTGTTGTCGGGGTTGGTGACAGCCTGACGCTTTGCGGGCTGGCCGACCAGACGCTCGTCTTCTGCAAATGCAACGATCGACGGTGTGGTACGCGCACCTTCAGCGTTTTCGATAACGCGGGGCTGGCTGCCGTCCATGATGGCAATACAGCTGTTGGTGGTACCAAGGTCGATCCCGATGACTTTCGACATGTTTGTATCCCTCTTGATCTTAGGCGATGTGTCAGGTGCGGGCCCGTTCCGGCACCCGAACCCGATGTCTTGAAGCAGGCTCGCCTGCTCCGGTTCTCGGCGTATATAAGTAGCGGGAATTGACGCTGCAAGCGTTGCGCAACCCCCTTCTGTGACAAATTTGTCTCAACGCCCGAAAGCTGCCCGTTTATGAGCCACCAAAACCCCGTTGATCTGTCCGGTGCGGCCTACTTTCCAGCCGCTCTGGATCAAGCCGCCCAATCGGCCTTGGTCGAGGATATCCGCGCCATATTGCGCGTCGCGCCGCTGGTCCAGCCGATGACGCCTTCGGGCAAGCCCATGTCTGTGCGCATGTCTGCTGCTGGCGATTATGGTTGGGTCACGGACCGCAAAGGCTACCGGTATCAGCGCCGTCATCCCGATGGTCAAAGCTGGCCCGCGATCCCGCTAAGTCTGTCTTCTCTTTGGCAAAAATACTCAAACTCCGACCGCGCCCCCCAGTGCTGCCTTGTGAATTGGTACGGGCCCGAGGCCAAAATGGGCTTGCATCAGGACAAGGATGAAGCGGACCTGACCCAGCCGGTTCTTTCCATCTCTCTAGGGGATGAGGCGCGGTTCCGGATCGGCGGGGTGAACCGCAGCGATCCGACCCGCTCGGTCTGGCTCAAGTCGGGGGATATCGTGGTGCTGCAAGGCCCGTCACGCCTTGCCTACCACGGGATCGATAAAATTCGTGCAGGCAGCAGTTCTTTGCTGCAAAGTCCGGGCCGCATCAATCTGACGCTGCGTGTGGTGGACTAGCGGCGGGCGCTCCAGCTGGCCGAGGCGTGCTTACGCGTTACAAATTCGCCCATCATGCCGATCACAAGCAGCACGAAGCCCACAACAATAGGATAGGTCAGCGAACTGTTGTGGGGATTGTAGTTGATGAAAATGAACCCACGTGCCTGATCAATGGCGTGGAACAGGGGGTTCCAGTCGAACATGGCCAACATAAAGCTGGGTAGCGTATTGGCGACGAACATCTTGCCTGACGCGATCATATTGGCCCGCTGATAGATCTGCGACAAAATCTGGCACATGCGCGGCGACCACGGTTTGATCGCCAGAAACAGGATACCCACCGCTGCGCCGGTAAAGAACGCCAGAAGATACATGGCAAAGGCCCCGATAGGATCAATGATCACGATGGGCGTCACGATGACATGATACAGCAGCAATATCGTGAACATCGAAATGGTCTGCACATAGAGAGTCGAGATCATGGCCGCGATGATCGCAATCGTCGTGGTCATCGGCGCGTGTTTCATCATCGGCGACGCAGGGCCGTCCGTGGCCGAAATCGCTGCAACTGCCTTAATATGTGTCATGAACAGGAAGATGCCTGACATGATATACAGCAGGAAATCCCCGCGGATCGCGGCACGGCGCACACCCAGAACGGCGAAGAACAGATAGAACCCCGCCAGCATGATGACGGCCTGCAGCATGTTGAACAGGATCGCCAGCACCGCGTTGTTGTGGGTCTTGCGCACATCACGCACGGCATTGTGGTAGATGACCTCGGCCATCGCGATGGCCTTGCTCCACCCCGATCTGCTTTGCGTGTGCCCGAACATTCAGCGCTCCAATGCCTCGGTTTTTGCTTCAACGAACATCGACTTCTTGAAGCATCGTTTCCAGACAGGATAAGAGTTCCCTCGGTTCACTACAATAACATCGTAAGATTAAGGATTTCCCTCTATGGATTATGAAAAGCTCACATCGGTTATGCGCCGTCTGGCCCTGGACGCGGGTGACAAGATTATGGAGATCTACAACTCGGACGATTTCGAGGTGAAATCCAAAAGCGATGAAAGCCCCGTCACGGCTGCGGATGAGGCGGCGGATGCGATCATCACGACCGGTCTGCGTGCGGAATTTCCCGATGTGGCGCTGGTCACCGAAGAGCAGTCCGACAGCCACAACCAGTCCGTGGACACCTTCCTGATCGTTGACCCGCTGGATGGCACCAAGGAATTTATCAACCGTCGCGGCGATTTCACCGTAAACATCGCGCTGGTCGAAGCGGGCGTTCCGACCCGCGGCGTGGTCTATGCCCCCGCGAAGGACCGCATGTTCTACACCCTTGCCGACGGCACTACCGTCGAGGAAATGGGCCCCTTCGCGAAAGAGGCCGCGGGCGAGACCAAAGCGATCAAGGTTGCGGACTCGGACAACAGCGCGCTGATGGTTGTGGCGTCGAAATCGCACCGCGATCAGGCGACCGATGACTACATCAACAAATACGCGGTGAAGGATTCCAAAAGCGCGGGCAGCTCGCTCAAGTTCTGTCTGGTAGCCACAGGCGAGGCGGATCTGTACCCCCGTCTGGGCCGCACGATGGAATGGGACACCGCAGCTGGTCAGGCGGTTCTGCATGGTGCGGGCGGCAAGGTCGTTGTCTTCGACGGCCACGCGCCGCTGCAGTACGGCAAGGAAGGGTTCGCAAACCCCTTCTTCATCGCCTTCGCGCCTGCGGTTGATCTGAAGGCCTAAGACAGTGGGACAGACCATCAGCGCGGTCGTTGTCAGTCAGGGTCGCCCTGAGCTGCTTGCGCGCTGTCTGATGTCTCTGTCCCAACAGCAGCGGGTCGATCTAGAGGTGGTGGTTGTCGCTGACGCTGCCTCTCTGGATCATCTGGCCGCTGGCCCTTTTGTGGGGCGCTTCAAGCCGGTGCTGCTTGAGCAGGCAAATATCTCGCTTGCCCGAAACATGGGGATTCAGGCCGCCGCAGGGGATGTGGTGGCCTTTATTGATGACGATTCGGCGGCGGAGCCTACTTGGGCCGCTTTTTTAACCGCACCTTTAGCTGACCCGAGTGTGATTGCTGCCACAGGTTTTGTACGCGGGCGGAATGGAATCACCTTCCAATGGAAGGCCGAGATAATTGATGTCTTCGGCAATAGTCACCCTATGAGTGTGCCGGAGGATGAGGTGAGTTTTCACCTTCCTCCGAAAAACGGAGCTATCAAAACGCCCGGGACCAATATGGCCTTCCGGCGTGCGGACCTGATCGCGGCGGGCGGTTTTGATGAACGCCTACACTTTTATTTGGATGAAAGTGATCTGAATATCAGGCTTTCAAGCCGAGGGCTTAAAACGGCCGTTGTCCCCTTTGCTCAGGTACATCACGCTTACGCGGCCAGTGCCCGTCGGGCGGCGGACCGTACCCCGACATCCCTGTTCGAGATCGGCGCGAGTCAGTCGGTATTTCTTTCAAATCACTGCCCGCCGGATGAGGTGAACTCAACCTTAAGGCGATTCGCCTCGCATCAGAATTCACGGCTCTTACGTTCTTTACAGCGTGGTCCGATGGGTCCTGAGACAGTCTTTCGCCTTAGGCGGGAATTGGCTCATGGGGTTGAGGCCGGAAAAAAACGCGGAAAATGGGTCCCTCATATTTTTGCAGAGGGGCGTTCAGCATTTATTTCGCTCTGTTCCCAACGCCAAGATGATATTTGCTTAAAATTTATGCGCCCGTGGAATAGTGCCAAAATGATAGGCAAAATCGCTGATCTTGTGGTAGAGGGACAGATTATTACTGTTCTCGAAATGGCCCCAACTTCTGTGTATCATCATGTTTTGTACACGAATGCAGGATATTGGCTGCAAAAAGGAGGTACTTTCGGCCGTTCGGATCGGTCAGACCCAATCTTTAGATTCACCACTTTTCAACGCCGGTGCCGTAAGGAAATTCTAAGAGTGAGTAAAGTCAGGGGAATTGCCCCCTGTACTCTGGGAACCAAGCGGATACGCTAACGTTATTGTTTTTGCGCTGCTCCGCAGCAATGTGATAAAACCGGCTTAACATGATCAAACGATCAAGAAAGAAGGCACTTATTTATGCGTCATAAAGTTACAAAAGCGGTTTTCCCGGTGGCTGGCCTCGGCACTCGCTTTCTTCCGGCAACGAAGTCGATCCCCAAGGAAATCATGACGCTGGTCGATCGCCCGTTGATCCAATACGCGATCGACGAAGCGCGGGCTGCTGGTATTGAAGAGTTTATCTGTGTGACGTCGCGCGGGACAAGCGCGCTGGAAGATTACTTCGACGACGCACCCGAGCTTGAACCCACCCTGCGACCCAAAAACAAGAACGACCTGCTAGATGTTCTGAACAAGACCAACATGGAAAGCGGCCAGATCGCCTACGTGCGCCAGAACAAGGCGCTGGGTCTGGGTCACGCGGTCTGGTGTGCCCGCCGGATGATCGGGAACGAGCCCTTCGCCGTGCTGCTGCCCGATGACGTTATTCAGGCGGAAAAGCCCTGCTTGAAGCAGATGGTCGAAGCCTACGCGGAAACCGGTGGCAACATGGTTGCCGCGATGGAAGTTCCGATGGAACGCGCCTCGGCCTACGGTGTTCTGGACATCAAAGAAGACATGGGCAGCATGGTTTCCGTGAAGGGCATGGTTGAAAAGCCCAAGCGTGAAGAGGCGCCTTCGAACCTGGCGGTAATCGGCCGTTACATCCTGTCGCCCAAAGTGCTTGAGAATATCTCGACCATGGAAGCAGGCCACGGTGGCGAACTGCAGCTGACCGACGCGATCGCTCAGGAAATCCGCGAAAGCGACAACGTCTACGGCTACCGCTTCAAGGGCGAGCGTTATGACTGCGGCTCTAAGTCGGGCTTCTTGCAGGCAACCGTTGCCTTCGGTCTGGCGCGTGACGATCTGCGCGACGATCTGGAGCATTATCTGCAGGACGTTATGGCTGCACGCAAAGCGGCGCAGTAAGCGGGACCGGAATAGTGACGAACGTTCTCGTGACAGGTGGTGCGGGCTATATCGGCTCGCACGCTTGTAAAGTTCTCAAGGCCGCCGGCTTTACGCCGGTGACCTTCGACAACATCTCAACCGGTTGGGAAGAGGCGGTCAAATTCGGACCGCTGGAAAAAGGCGATCTTCTGGATCGTGCCCGCGTGGATGAGGTCTTCGCCAAATACCAGCCAGTGGCCGTCATGCATTTCGCGGCCTTCAGTCAGGTTGGCGAATCCATGAAGGATCCGGGCCTGTATTGGCGCAACAACGTCATCGGCTCTCTGACCTTGATTGAGGCCGCCGTTGCTGCGGGCTGTAAGAATTTCGTTTTCAGCTCGACCTGCGCGACCTATGGCGAACAGGACGGCGTAACGCTGGACGAAAACTGCCCTCAGGCCCCGATCAACGCCTATGGCGCCTCAAAGCGGGCGATCGAAGATATCCTTGAGAACTTCGAAGCCGCGTATGGCCTGAACAGCGTGATCTTCCGCTACTTTAACGTGGCGGGTGCAGACCCTGAGGCTGAGGTCGGTGAATTCCACCAGCCCGAGACGCACCTGATCCCCGTCATGCTGGATGCCATCGCGGGCAAACGCCCTGCGTTGACCATTCACGGCACCGATTATGACACACCCGATGGCACCTGTGTCCGCGACTATGTCCACGTAATGGATCTGGTGCAGGCCCATGTGCTGGGTGTGAAATGGTTGCTGGATGGCAAGGGAAGCCGCGTGTTCAATCTGGGCACGGGGGATGGCTTCTCGGTCCGTGAGGTGATCGACCATTCGCGTACGGTAACCAACCGTGAAGTGCCCTTTGATGAGGGTCCGCGTCGCCCCGGTGACTGCGTAAAGCTTGTTTCCGGTTCCAAACGCGCGTTGGATGAGCTTGGGTGGACACCCGAACATTCGACGCTGGAGCAGATGATTGGCGATGCTTGGCGCTGGCACCAGACCGGCCACTACGACAAATAAGGCGCCTCGCCTTCTTGACCTGACGCGGCTGGTTAGCCGCGCAGGTCGCGTTCTAACCGGTGTGGATCGGGTTGAACGCGCGTATCTGGCAGCTTTCCTTGATGATGATGTTCCGGCCTTTGCCCTGATCCGCACGCGGTGGGGGTATATTCTGCTGGATCGTGCAGGTATGGACGTGTTGTTGCGGTCTTGTGCGGATGGCACGGTGCCTGCCGATGTGCTGCCGCGTCTGCGTCGTCACGCTATTGCCCGCGTGCCGAAGGTGCTGCTTGGGCGGATGCTGCGTCGCCAGTTCAAGGCGGGGCTGGTCTACGTGAACACCGGCCATAGCAATTTCACCCAGCGGGTGGTCACCAACCTGCGCTGGGTGCCAGACGCGCGGATCGTTGTTCTGATCCATGACACCATTCCACTGGACTACCCCGAATATCAGGCCGCCGGTGCTACCGCCCGCTTTGAGGCCTTCCTGAACCGTGCCTGCCTGAATGCCGATCTGCTGATTTATAACTCTGAGCAGACCCGTCAGGACGTGGCGCGTCATGCGCCCGCGGGCTTGCCTGAGGGGATTGTTGCCCATTTGGGGATAGATTCGACCACGGCAGCACCCGAGGACATCCCCCCATCGCTGCAATTAAATGCACCGTATTTTATCACAATTGGCACGATTGAGCCGCGCAAAGCCCATGATATTCTGCTGGATGTCTGGGACCGTCTTTACGCAGAGATGGGCGCGGATGCGCCCCACTTGTTACTTTGCGGTACACGCGGATGGAACAATGAAGACGTCTTTAAGCGCTTGGATTCATTACCATCTGATATGCCGGTCCATGAAATCGCGGGCCTGTCCGACGGGGCGCTAAAGGCCTTGATTGAAGGGGCGACAGCACTACTTTTTCCCAGTCACGCTGAGGGATTTGGCTTGCCTCCGGCAGAGGCGGCAGTATGCAATACAACTATAGTTTGTAACGACCTGCCTATTTATCGAGAATTTCTAGGAAATATACCCGTTTACGCACCTTCGAGTGATGGTAATCTCTGGTATCAGATTGTTATGAGGGCTTACACAGAGTCCCTGACGTCTGGGTGTTCCGGTCAGCAGACGCGCCAAGCCTGGCAAGCGCCGACTTGGGAACAGCATTTTAGCCTCGTGATGCCGCAACTCTAGCGGTGCCGCGATGGCATCGGAGAGAGGATCGCCTTGGGGGCAATGCAGGCATACGGGCTTCGGCTGGAACGTAAGCGATGGCGCTACCGCGCTATGCGCAAAAGCCGTGAGCTTTCAGGCCTTTCTGTCCGCACCAGCCATCTCCGCGAAAACGATCTGCTGGTTTTCTCGACCATGCGGAACGAGTTGAAGCGCCTGCCGTATTTCCTTCGGTACTACCGCGATCTGGGTGTCGATCATTTCCTGATCGTGGACAATGACAGCACTGATGGAACTGCCGATTATCTGGCGCAGCAGCCGGATGTCTCGATCTGGCGGACGACGCACAGCTACAAGCGTTCGCGGTTCGGCATGGATTGGTTGAACTATCTGCTGATGAAATTCGGCGATAGCCATTGGTGCCTGACCGTCGATCCTGATGAATTCCTGATTTATCCGTTCTGCGACACCCGCCCGCTGCGGGCGCTGACTGACTGGCTGGACGCGTCCTCGATCCGGTCGTTTGGCGCGATGCTGCTGGACATGTACCCCAAGGGGAATGTGGGCAACTCGGTCTATCAGGCGGGCCAAGACCCGCTGGATATCGCTATGTGGTTCGACAGTGGCAACTACATGATCGAACGGAACAGCAAATACGGAAACCTCTGGATTCAGGGCGGTCCCCGCGCGCGTTGCTTCTTTGCGGATGAGCCTGCCCATGCGCCTGCGCTGAACAAAATCCCGCTAGTGAAATGGGACAACCGCTACGCCTATACCAGCTCGACCCATGCGCTGCTGCCGCGCGGGCTGAATCTGGTGTATGACGAATGGGGTGGTGAGAAAGCCTCGGGCATTCTGCTGCACACCAAGTTTCTGGACACCTTTGCCGACAAAGCCCACGAAGAGATGGAGCGGCGTCAGCACTACGCGGGCAGCCGTGAATATCGCGCCTATGCGGATAAGAACGCGGGCCTGCCTGATCTGTGGTGCAACTGGTCCGAAAAATACATCAACTGGCGCCAACTAGAGATTCTGGGCCTCATGTCTAAAGGAAACTGGGCATGACCTTGGGTGTCGTCATGTTGGTTCACACCGCGCTGCAACGGGCAGAGCAGGTGGCGCGCCACTGGGCCACCAATGGCGTGCCTGTGGTGATCCATGCGGACAGCACCGTCAGCCGCGCCCGCTTTGAGGCCTTCCGCAATCAGCTAAGCGATTTGGACAACATTCGGTTTTCCAAGCGGCATCGTTGTGAATGGGGCACGTGGGGGCTGGTGGCCGCGTCTCAAAGCGCCTCTGAGGTGATGCTGAAGGAATTCCCCGGTGTCCGGCATGTCTATCTGGCGTCGGGTTCGTGTCTGCCCCTGCGCCCTGTGAGCGAACTGATCGAATATCTGGCGGCCCGTCCCGCCACGGATTTCATCGAATCCGCGACGCTGGCCGATGTTCCTTGGACCGTGGGCGGTCTGGATGATGAGCGGTTTACCCTGCGCTTCCCCTTTGCGTGGAAAAAGCACCGCCGTCTGTTTGATGGCTATGTGGAATTGCAGCGGCGTCTGAAATTGCAGCGCGAAATGCCGGATGGCTTGGTGCCCCATATGGGCAGCCAGTGGTGGTGTCTGACCCGTCAGACCTTGTCCGCGATCCTTCAGGACCCGCGCCGCCGTGTCTATGATCGCTTTTTCAAGCAGGTCTGGATTCCTGATGAGAGCTATTTTCAGACCCTCGTTCGCCTCTATTCGCGCCGGATCGAAAGCCGCAGTCTGACCCTGTCCAAGTTCGACTTCCAAGGCAAACCGCACATCTTCTATGACGATCACCTGCAGTTGCTGCGGCGGTCCGATTGCTTTGTGGCGCGGAAAATCTGGCCCTATGCGGATCGTCTTTATAACGCGTTCCTGAACGCCCCCGGCGACAACCTGAAACGGACTGAACCGAACCCCGGTAAGATTGACCGTATCTTTGCCAAAGCTGTGGAACGCCGGACCCAAGGCCGCCGCGGCCTTTATATGCAAAGCCGCTTCCCCAATCAGGACTGGGAAAAGGGCTTTACCGGTGCGGAGTATTCCGTGTTCGAAGGGTTCTCCGAACTCTTTGAGGATTTTGAGCCGTGGCTGGCCCGCGTCACCGGCACCCGCGTGCATGGCCATCTGTTCGCGCAAGAGCGGGCGGAATTCGAGGGCGGTGTGGACGTTCTGAACGGGGCGCTGACCGATGGCGCGGCTTTGCGGGATCGGAACCAGCGGTCGTTCCTGACGAACCTGCTGTGGAACACGCGCGGTGAACGGCAGTGCTTCCAGATGGGGCCAGCGGACACCTTCCGCGATATTGAATGGGACATCGCCAAAGACCCGAATGCACAGGTCTCGGTCATTACGGGGGCTTGGGCGGTGCGCCTGTTCCGCTCGAACCAGGATTTTGCGGTCATCCGGCAGCAGGCCGCGGATTTGCAGCGCCGTGAGGCAAAGCATCTGGATGTGTTGCGGTCCCAATACGCCAAGGCGCGTATCCGCATCTGGACCATGGCCGAGTTCGTGGAAAACCCGATGGAGCCGCTGCAAGAGATTATCAGCGAAATCGGCCCGACTGATTACCGCCGCCTGACCGAGGCGCCCAAGATGGTGAACCTGACCGGTTTCGCACAGTTCTTGCAGAATTTGAAAAATCAGGGGATGCACCCCTATCTTACGGGTGATTTTCCGAACACATTGGAAGATCTGGAAAAGCCGCGCAAACCGCGCAAACCCTATTTGATAAAGTGATCTCTGAATGACCTCGACGTTTCAGTCATTTGTGGTGCTGGCGGAAATGCGCACCGGTAGCAATTTTCTTGAGGCAAACCTGAACGCGCTGGATGGCGTCACCTGCCACGGAGAGGCGTTTAATCCCCACTTTATCGGCTATCCCAATATTGATGAGCTTTTGGGCCTAAGTTACGCCGCGCGTGAGGCTGATCCGATGGCGCTGCTGACGCGGGTGCGCGGGGCGGACGGTCTGAACGGGTTCCGCTATTTCCACGACCATGATCCGCGCGTTCTGGATGAGGTTTTGAACGACCCGAGTTGCGCCAAGATCGTTCTGACACGCAATCCGGTGGAAAGCTATGTCAGCTGGAAGATCGCGCAAGCCACCGGCCAGTGGAAACTGACCGACGGGCGCCGCCGCAAGGACGGGCAAGCGGTCTTTGACCCCGATGAATTCATCACCCATCTTGAGGCGCTGCAGGCGTTCCAGATCCGCGTGATGCGGGCGTTGCAGGCCTCGGGGCAGACGGCGTTTTACGTGGCTTATGAAGACCTGCAGGACCTTGAGGTGATGAACGGTCTGGCGGCTTGGCTGGGTGTTGCATCGCGGCTGCCCGATCTCGATCGGAAGCTGAAAAAGCAAAACCCCGAACCCATGTCGGAGAAGGTTGAGAATTTTGAAGCGATGGAGCAGGCGCTGGCCCGTCTGGACCGCTTTGATCTGACCCGCACCCCGAATTTTGAGCCGCGGCGCAGTGCGATGGTGCCGCAGTATGTGGCTGCCGCGAAAGCGCCGCTGATGTATCTGCCCGCGCGCGGCGGGCCAGAGGCGCAGGTCATGCAATGGATGGCCGATGTGGATGGCGTCACAACCGATGATCTGATCCGTGACTTCACCCAGAAACCGCTGCGCAAGTGGAAGCGGGTGAACGACGGGCATCGCAGCTTTACCGTGATCAGCCATCCGCTACTGCGGGCCTATCGGGTGTTTTGTGAACGCATCCTCTCGACGGGGCCGGACGGCTTTGGCGATATCCGTGAAACCCTGCGCAAGCGGTATAAGCTGCCGCTGCCTGCGAAGAACCAGGTGGACGGCTATGACGTGGCTGCCCATCGTGCGGCGTTCTTGGGGTTTCTGACGTGGCTGAAAAGCAACCTGTCCGGGCAGACCAGCATCCGCGTTGATGCGGCTTGGGCCTCGCAGTCGCAGCTGTTGCAGGGATTTGCAGAATTCAGTGTGCCTGATCTGGTTCTGCGGGAAGAGCAGTTGGCGATGGGCCTTGCTCAGCTTTGCGATCAGATCGGGATCAAAGGTCCCGATGCGCCAGCGATCCCGCTGCCAGAGGCACCTGCCACGCTGGCCGAGATCTATGACGAAGAGATCGAGAAGGCGTGCAAAGACGCCTACATGCGCGATTACATGATGTTCGGATACGGACCGTGGCAGCAGGGCTAACCATCCTGCGTTAGGCGGCTTGGGTCGCCTGTGCTTCGGTCAGGACCGCGTGCAGGGTTGCGGGGTCCGAGTTGGCGCGCAGCTTGGTGCGGATCGCCTCATCCTTGAGGGTCCGCGACACCAGCGCCAGAGCTTTCAGATGTTCAACGCCCGCGTCTTCGGGGGCGAAAAGCGCGAAAACCAGATCAACAGGCTTGCGGTCCACCGATCCGAATTCAACCGGCTTGTCCAGACGCAGGAACACGCCTTGAACCTTGTTGATCTCGGGCAGGCGGGCATGGGGCAGGGCAACGCCATGTCCCACACCTGTCGGCCCGAGGCTTTCGCGTTCCATCAGCGCCTCGACGGCGCGGGCGCTGAGGATTCCCAAGGCGGCCTCAGTCAGGTCACCGACATCCTGGAACAAACGTTTCTTACTGGAACAACCCGCAAGGGATTTCACCGCCTGCGGCGCGAGGATGTCTGTTAACTGCATGAGCCTGATTGCCTTGTAGGGCGCGTACGCTTTTATGCGTTGTTACTACGGGGATCGATCCATCCGATGTTCCCGTCATCACGACGATATACGACGTTTACGCCACTATGTGCCTCGTTTCGAAAGACCAGAAGCTGAGATCCGGCCAGTTCCATCTGCATAACTGCCTCGCCCACCGAGAGCGAAGGCACCCGCGTCTCCATTTCGGCGACGATAATCGGCTGCAGGCTTTCGGGCTCGTTCGCCCCTTCATCCTGCGCTTCTGGCGCGAGGATATAGGAGGAAGCTTCGAAAACTTCAACAGGTGACGTGCGATCCTTGTGGTGGTCCTTCAGGCGGCGTTTGTAACGGCGCAGCTGCTTGTCCATTTTCTCGGTGCACATGTCGAACGTGCCGTAGATTTCCGTGCCATGAGCGCGGGCGGCGGCGTTAAGGCCAGTCGAGAGGTGAACGGTGGTTTCGCAGATGAACTCGTGGCCTGATTTCGAGAATACGACCTGCGCATCTGTGGGACGCTGTGAATACTTTTCCAGTACCTCACCCAGTCGATCCTGCACATGACTTTGCAGTGCTTCTCCAACGTCGATCTGTTTTCCGGTGATTTGATACCGCATGGTGCGTTCCTTCTACGTGCAAAGACAGTCTTCCCCCCTCAAGTGCTGAAGGGGCTCTATCCGGTTGCGTGGGGATTGTGAGCGACCCTTCCCTGACCCGCGTGTTTGCGGAGGTAGCGTTCAAAGGACCTACAGTGGGTAAAGGTCATGCTCATATGACCATTTGGTGACAGAGTCGGGGGGACTGTCAATGATTTCTGCGACAGGTAATACTCTTTTGCAGAGGTCAGCCGATGCGGAAGTCTTTGCCCAGATAGACGCGGCGCACGTTTTCATCCTGCACGACTTGCTCTGGCGTGCCGGACATCAACACCTTGCCGTCATGAAGAATATAGGCGCGGTCAACAATCTCCAGGGTCTCACGGACATTGTGGTCGGTGATCAGAACACCGATGCCCCGTTTCTTGAGATCATGCACCAAAGCGCGGATATCCCCGACCGAGATCGGGTCAACGCCGGCGAAAGGTTCGTCCAGCAGAAGGTACTTTGGATCAGCCGCCAGACAGCGCGCAATCTCGACGCGGCGGCGTTCACCGCCCGACAGGGCCAGCGCGGGCGCGCGGCGCAGATGCTCGATCGAGAAGTCGCTGAGCAACTCTTCCAGCCGTTCGCGGCGGGTGTGCGGGTCATTCACGGTGATTTCGAGAATCGCCGCGATGTTGTCTTCGACCGACAGCCCGCGAAAGATCGACATTTCCTGCGGCAGATAGCCGATGCCCAGTTTGGCGCGGCGGTACATGGGCAGGCGGGTGGCCTCGGAGCCGTCAATGGTCACGCGGCCACCTTCGGGGGTCACAAGACCGGCAATGGCATAAAAACAGGTGGTTTTACCCGAACCGTTCGGTCCCAGCAGCGCAACGACTTCGCCCCGATGCAGCGACATGCTGACATCGCGGATCACCACGCGCTTGCGGTAGGACTTGCGAAGGTTTGTGACCAGAAGGCCCGCTTCACCTTGCGATACTGACAGCTCGGGACTTGCCATTACTTGCTTTCACCAGGGTTGATGATGGTCCGGACGCGGCCGCGCATCAGGGCAGTGTTCTCTGCCAGATTGATGTCTGCGGTTTCGCCGGTCACCACGTTGCGCCCCTGCCTTATCAGAGCATCCCCCTTCATGACCACGATTTCCGAACTTAAAACGTAATCTGCGGTCTGCCCTTCGGCGGCATCATCGCCCGAGAACATGCGCACACCGCCCGAGGCGAATACGCGTTTGATCCCGTCTTCGACTTCGACGGTGTCGGGATTGTCTTCCACATAAGTGACCTCAACGCGGGGCGCGTGCAGGACGGTTTGGTCCTGCGTCACCACCACTTCGCCAGTGAAGATAGCGATGCGGCTGTTGTCATTCACCTCCAGACGCTCTGCCGTCACTTCGATCGGGGCATTGGTGTCCTGATCCTTCGCGCCGAAAGATGTGGACATGCCCTGCGACAATGCGGGCACTGGGGACAGGAGCATCACAGCACACAGTAGGCGAATCATTTAGTTCTGCTCCTCGGTTTTGTCGTCTGTTCGGCTATATATCAGGTGGACGCCGTTTTCGAAAACCGTGATCATCTGATCCTGACCCTCGGGGATGGTCAGATGCATGTTACCGGCATCAATACGCCCAAAGGGGCCGGTTCCCGTGACAGGGCCGGGGCTGACCACATCGGTCTTTTCCATCGAGGAAATCACCCGCTCCGAGGTGATCTGATACCCGTCCGAGGTGTTCATCTGGACCTTGCCGCTGAAGGTGATCAGCTTGGTGTCACTCAGATCGCCATAGTCCGAGACCAGATCGATAATGGTGCCGTCGGGTCTGGTCAGACGCGCCACAACGTCATCGGCGGTCCCTTCATCCGTACCATCGCCTGACGGGCGCGCTGCTTCGGCCGAGACCGAAAGCACGCCGCCATCGCGGGTCTTGCCCTGATAGTCGGGTTTGCTGAGGCGCTGTTCGCGGATCATCTGGATAATGTCATCTTCGGCGTAGGGAATCGCGGCTTCGGGGTCGATCCGGCGCGACAGAAGAAAGATCGAAGACAACAAGAGTACCGCCACCAACGGCAGGACAATCTTTACCCAGCTGATCACAACCGAATAGGTGTTTCGTTGTTTGTCAGCCATTGAAAACCGTAAGTCCAAGTTCCGTTAGTGCGAAAAGATATCAATCTCGGGCCAACCCCCGAGATCCAGTTGCGCACGGGTGGGCAGGAATTCAAAGCACTTCTGCGCGATTTCTGTGCGACCTTCCCGTTCCAGCATCCGGTCCAGTTCAATCTTCAGCTTGTGAAGATGCAGCACGTCCGAGGCGGCGTAATCGATCTGCGCTTTGGTCAGTTCGGGCGCACCCCAGTCGCTGGACTGCTGGTGTTTCGAGATGTCGGTTTGCAACAAATCCTGCAGAAGGTTCCGCAGACCGTGGCGATCCGTATAGGTGCGGACCAGTTTGCTGGCGATTTTGGTGCAGTAAACAGGCTGGGCCAGCGCACCAAAGGTCTTGTACATCGCCGCAATATCGAATCGCCCGTAGTGGAACAGCTTCAGCACCTTGGGGTCGCGCAAGAGGCGGCACAGGTTAGGGGCTTCGGTCTGGTCTTTGGCGATCTGGACAAGGTGGGCGTTTCCGTCACCAGCCGACAACTGCACAACACACAGCCGATCGCGACCGGGCACTAAGCCCATGGTTTCACAGTCAATTGCGACTGCATTACCTAGGTCTAGGTCGGCGGGTAGATCTTGATTGTACAGAAAGTTTGTCATTTCAGCTCCAATATATATATTGGAGGAAATGGTGCCCAGGAGAGGACTCGAACCTCCACGTCCATACGGACACTAGCACCTGAAGCTAGCGCGTCTACCAATTCCGCCACCTGGGCAGGTGTCGTGGGGGGCTATCTACGGCTACCCGCTGGGGGTGTCAACGCGAAAAAATAAAAATTTTGAAAAAACTTCACACGGGCTTTTTGGCCGCGTCTTATAGCGCTTGTTCCACAGTTCCTGCGGCGCTAGTAAGGTCCACAATACAGCATAGGCCGGAGGCAGACCCATGGCACAGCTCGTCACGATTTTTGGCGGATCTGGATTCGTAGGACGCTATATTGCGCGTCGGTTGGCTCAGCAGGGATGCCGCGTGCGCGTGGCCGTGCGTCGCCCCAATGAGGCGGGCTTTGTGCGCACCTATGGTGTCGTCGGTCAGGTCGAGCCGGTCTTCTGCAACATTCGTGATGACGCGTCGGTCGCGTCGGTTCTGAACGGTGCGGATGCGGTTGTGAACTGCGTCGGCGTTCTGAGCGAAGCGGGCAAGAACACCTTTGAGGCCGTACAAGCCGAAGGCGCAGAGCGGATCGCCCGCCTGAGCGCCGCCGAAGGCATCGCCAATCTGGTCCATATCTCGGCACTTGGTGCGGATGCGGACAGTGACAGCGAATACGCACAGACCAAAGCTGCGGGTGAAGAGGCGGTTCTTTCGCACATCCCCAATGCTGTGATCCTGCGTCCCTCGATCATCTTCGGGAATGAGGATGAGTTCTTTAACCGTTTTGCCGGCATGATCGGTCCGGTTCTGCCCGTCGTTGGTGCCAAAACCCGCTTCCAGCCGGTTTATGTGGATGACGTTGCTGCGGCAGCGGTTCAGGGCGTGAATGGTCAGGTTGCTGGTGGCATCTATGAGTTGGGCGGCCCCGATGTCCGTTCCTTCGAAGAACTGATGCACCAGATGCTGAACACCATTCACCGTCGCAAGCTGGTGCTGAACGTTCCCTTCTTTGCAGCAAGCATCATGGGCGCGGCGCTGGACTTTGCGCAGGCGATCACGCTGGGTCTGTTCCACAACGGCATTCTGACCCGCGATCAGGTCAAGAACCTGAAGGCCGACAATGTGGTGTCGGAAGGTGCCAAGGGCTTTGATGCCTTCGGGATCGAGCCCACCAACATGGGCGCTGTTCTGCCCCAGTACCTGTGGAAGTTCCGCCCCTCGGGCCAGTACGACGCGATCAAGGCCTCGGCCAAGAACCTGCGCGGCTGATAAATTTTCGCCTCTGATTTCTGAAAACGCCTCTCCGGTTCGGAGGGGCGTTTTTCTTTGAGCGTGGCTATGATCTGTAGTTTGGATTGCGAATGAGGCGCAATCTTAACTTGTTGTTTTTGTTGTAATTTTTCCGCTAAAGTTTATCTGAGCCTCATCGGGGAGTAGCATCCCGCCCCGCAAGGGGCGCGGGGGCGCGTCAACAGACTCGCGATGGTAATCGTGTGATGCGTCCGGCCTGAGGGCTTTGCAAGACCGTGGCGGTGGGATTCCTGCGGGCGGGGTCCGTCCATCGCCCGGATCCAGGCCCTGAGGGATTGTTATGTCTCCTGTTTCGATCGGCATTCTTGCCGTCTCTATGTCTGTTGATGCATTCATCGCGGCCCTTGGCAAAGGGGCGGGCGGCCATCGGGTCAGCTATCGCAGCGCCCTACAGACCGGTGCCATCTTTGGTTTGGTTGAGGCGATCACGCCACAGATCGGTTGGGCGGCAGGTGCGGCGGCCAGCAGCTATGTGGCGGCCGTTGATCATTGGATCGCCTTTGGTTTGCTGACGGCGGTCGGTCTAAGAATGGCGTTGCACGCATTAACGCGGCAGGCTGATTAGGTGTCGAAAGAGCAGGGCCTTTGGGGTCTTGTGGCGACGGCCATTGGCACCTCGATCGATGCGATGGCGGTGGGTGTGTCGCTGGCCTTTGTTGGGGCAAATATCTTTGTGATTGCTGCCGCGATTGGACTGACGACCATGATCATGAGCGCCTCTGGCATTCTGGCGGGGCGCTATCTGGGGCGGTCCTTCGGGCGCTGCGCCGAAGGGGTTGGCGGCGCGGCACTGATGGTTATGGGTGCCGCAATCTTGTTGCAGCACCTAGGGATGATCGGGTCTTAAAGGTAGGCGTAGGCCAGCAGGCAAACGCCAAAGACGATCCGGTAGATTACATAGGGCGTAAAGCTGACGCTGCGTAGCAGGCGCATCATGATGGTCAGTGCCACAAGGGCCGAGACGAATGCCAGCGCGGCGGCGATGGCGGCATCGTGAATGACTGCGGCGTTGTTGGCCTGTCCCGCGACCTCGATTCCCAGCAGCAGGCCCGAGGCAACGATGGTCGGGATCGACATCAGCATCGACAGCTTGGCCGCGTCATGGCGGTTGTAGCCCATGAAGCGCGCGCCGGTGATGGTGATCCCTGACCGCGAGGTGCCGGGAATCAGGGCGACGGCCTGCCAGAGGCCCATCTTCAGTGCCTCCATCGGGGACCAGGCGGTTTCGTCCTTTTCCACGGGGCCTTTCTGGTCGGCCCAGTAAAGGACAATGCCAAAGATCAGCATGGTCCAGCCAATCACCGCGACCGAGCGCATGGCCTCATCAAGGCCGGTGACGTTCAGGATCAGGCCGATGATCACAACAGGGATGGTGCCGATGATTAGGCCAAGGGCCAGACGGTCGCCTTGGTTGGTGATCCGGCCCCGTAGGGCGTTCGGCAAGCCAAGCAGGCCGATTTTCACGTCTGCCCAGAAATAGATCACAACGGCCAGAAGGGTGCCAACGTGGACGGAAACATCGATCACCTGTCCCTGGTCTTCCATTCCTGTGAGGGCTGGCAGTAGAATCAGGTGTCCTGATGAGGAAATGGGCAGAAATTCGGTGATCCCTTGAATGACTGCTACGAGGAAAAGGTGAAACAGGGTCATGTTGCGCTCGCAATATGCTTAACGATCGGCGCGACCCTACAGTACCTTGATTCCCAATGCGATCCCATTTGATGGGTCCGATTCGGACCTATATTTTTGCCAAAATGCGCAAAATTCCGCACCGCAGAGGGCGTAAATCTGAATTTAGGTCAGCACTTATGACTTTTCATTCATTTCCCTTTGGTTTAAGCAGCCTGCAAACCCCGTAACAACCAGGGAGCTGCCCAACATGGCCAAGCAACCCATGCTCAAGTTCGTGCGCGTTGAGCGCGACATGCCGACCAAGCGTACTGCAGAAGACCGCAAGCAGGACTTCGATGAGATTTATGCAGAGTTCGCTCGTGAAAAAGCGGCAGAGCAAGCCAGCCGTTGCAGCCAGTGCGGTGTTCCGTACTGTCAAAACCACTGCCCGCTGCACAACAACATCCCTGACTGGCTGAACATGACGGCAACCGGTCGTCTGGAAGAGGCGTATGCCATCAGCCAGAGCACCAACACCTTCCCCGAGATCTGCGGTCGTATCTGCCCGCAGGACCGTCTGTGCGAAGGTAACTGTGTGATCGAACAGTCGGGCCACGGCACTGTGACCATTGGCGCGGTAGAGAAATACATCACTGACACCGCATGGGAAAAAGGCTGGGTTCAGCCCATCGTTCCCGCGGCAGAGCGCGCAGAGAGCGTTGGCATCATCGGTGCTGGCCCCGGCGGTCTGGCGGCAGCGGATATGCTGCGCCGCGCTGGTGTTCAGGTCACCATCTATGACCGCTACGACCGCGCAGGCGGCCTGCTGACCTATGGCATCCCCGGCTTCAAGCTGGAGAAAGACGTGGTCATGCGCCGTAACAAGCTGCTGGAAGATGGCGGCGTGCGTTTCGTGCTGAACTGCAACGTGGGCGTAGACCTGTCGTTCGAGGAAATCCGTGCGCAGCATGACGCGGTGATCATCGCGACCGGTGTTTACAAGACCCGTGATCTGCAAGGCCCCGGCGCTGGCGCCAAGGGTATTGTCCGCGCGATCGACTATCTGACCGCGTCGAACAAAGCCTCGTTCGGTGACGAAGTGGCGGAACTGATCGACGGCACTCTGAACGCTGAAGGCAAGAACGTTGTGGTTATCGGCGGTGGTGACACTGCGATGGACTGTGTGCGTACCGCCATCCGTCAGGGCGCGACCTCGGTCAAGTGTCTGTACCGCCGTGACCGCGCCAACATGCCCGGTTCGCAGCGCGAAGTGCAGAACGCTGAAGAGGAAGGCGCAGAGTTTGTCTGGCTGGCGGCCCCCAAAGGCTTTGCCGGTGACAGCGTCAGCAGCGTGAAAGTTCAGCAGATGCGTCTGGGTGCCCCCGATGCTTCGGGCCGTCAGAGCCCCGAAGTGATCGAAGGTGCCGACTTTGATGAGCCCGCAGAGCTGGTCATCAAGGCGCTGGGCTTTGAGCCCGAAGATCTGCCCAAGCTGTGGGGCACCGACGGTCTGGAAGTGACCCGTTGGGGCACCGTGAAAGCGAACTTTGGTTCGGGCGAGACCAGCCTTGATGGCGTCTATGCTGTTGGCGACATCGTACGCGGTGCATCGCTGGTGGTTTGGGCGATCCGTGATGGCCGCGACACCGCCGCAGCGATCCTGGAAAAGTTCAACGCCAAGGCAGCAGTGGCCGCCGAATAAGGGTCTGGCCCACGTATGGTAAGGGTATGGCAAACGTCATGACGTTCGCCTTCCCACCGCAGCCAGTGAGAATTGATTAGGGCAACAGCCCTGACCCACCAGCGAAGGAAGGGTTAAAACATGCAAAAGTTTGATGAAAACTGGGTCCGCGCCGAAGAAGAAAAGCGCAAGTGGATGGACGAGAACAGCCTGTACCGTGACGCCGAGGAGCATTCCTCGTGCGGCGTGGGTCTGGTTGTCAGCATCGACGGCAAACCCAGCCGTAAAGTGGTTGAAGCCGGTATCACCGCGCTGAAGGCGATCTGGCACCGTGGTGCTGTGGATGCGGACGGCAAGACCGGTGACGGCGCAGGTATCCACGTTCAGATCCCCGTTCCGTTCTACTACGAGCAAATCCGTCGCACCGGCCACGAGCCGAAGAAAGACGAACTGCTGGCCGTGGGTCAGGTGTTCCTGCCGCGCACCGACTTTGGCGCGCAGGAAACCTGCCGGACCATCGTGGAGACCGAAGTTCTGCGCATGGGTCACAGCATCTATGGCTGGCGTCACGTGCCCGTCGATGTGACCTGTCTGGGTGACAAGGCGAACGCGACCCGCCCCGAGATCGAGCAGATCCTGATCTCGAACGCGAAGGGCGTGGACGAAGAGACCTTCGAGCGCGAACTGTATGTGATCCGTCGCCGCATCGAGAAAGCCGCAGCTGCTGCACAGATCAACGGTCTGTACATCGCGTCGCTGTCGTGCCGCTCGATCATCTATAAGGGCATGATGCTGGCCGAGCAGGTTGCGGTGTTCTACCCCGACCTGATGGACGAGCGTTTTGAATCGGCGTTTGCGATCTATCACCAGCGCTATTCGACCAACACCTTCCCGCAGTGGTGGTTGGCTCAGCCGTTCCGCATGCTGGCGCACAACGGTGAGATCAACACCATCAAAGGCAACACCAACTGGATGAAGAGCCATGAGATCCGCATGGCCTCGGCGACCTTTGGTGACATGGCCGAAGACATCAAGCCGATCATCGCAACCGGTGCGTCGGACTCGGCGGCGCTGGACGCGGTGTTCGAGGTTCTGGTGCGCGCAGGCCGTAACGCCCCAATGGCGAAAACCATGCTGGTGCCCGAGTCGTGGTCCAAGCAGGCAGTAGAGCTGCCCGACGCATGGCGTGACATGTACGCCTACTGCAACGCCGTGATGGAGCCCTGGGATGGCCCCGCCGCTCTGGCGATGACCGATGGCCGCTGGGTCTGCGCGGGTTTGGACCGTAACGGTCTGCGCCCCATGCGCTATGTTGTGACCGGCGACGGCCTGCTGATCGCGGGTTCGGAAGCAGGCATGGTTCCCACCAACGAAGCGACCGTTGTGGAAAAAGGCGCTCTGGGTCCGGGTCAGCTGCTGGCCGTGGACATGAAGACCGGCAAGCTGTTCCACGACACCGAAATCAAAGACACGCTGGCCGCTAGCCAGCCCTTTGGCGAGTGGGTCGGCAAGATCAACGAACTGGATGAAGCGCTGGGCGACATTCAGGAGAAGGCCCTGTTCACCGGTGCTGAACTGCGCAAGCGTCAGATCGCTGCCGGCTACAGCATGGAAGAGCTGGAGCAGATCCTTGCCCCGATGGCAGAGGATGGCAAAGAGGCGCTGGCCTCGATGGGTGACGATACGCCGTCGGCAGTTCTGTCGGCCAAGTACCGTCCGCTAAGCCATTACTTCCGTCAGAACTTCAGCCAGGTGACCAACCCGCCGATCGACAGCCTGCGCGAATACCGCGTGATGTCGCTGAAGACCCGTTTCGGCAACCTGAAGAACGTGCTGGACGAAAGCGGCAGCCAGACCGAGATCCTCGTGCTGGACAGCCCCTTTGTGGGCAACGCCCAGTTCGAAGAGTTGAAGAACCACTTCAACGCCGAGCTGATCGAGATCGACTGTACCTTCAAGCCCGGTGACGACCTGCGGACCGAACTGGCCCGTATTCGTGCCGAAGCCGAAGATGCCGTGCGTTCGGGCGCCGGTCACATTGTGCTGACCGACCACACCCAGAACGTCGAAAAAGTCGCGATGCCGATGATTCTGGCGACCAGCGCAGTTCACAGCCACCTGACCCGCAAGGGTCTGCGGACCTTCTGCAGCCTGAACGTCCGTTCGGCCGAATGTGTGGACCCCCACTATTTCGCCGTTCTGATCGGCTGTGGTGCGACCACTGTGAACCCCTATCTGGCCGAGGATTCGCTGGCCGACCGTATCGAGCGTGGCCTGCTGGAAGGCAGCCTGACCGAGAACGTCAGCCGCTACCGTGACGCCATCGACCAGGGTCTGCTGAAGATCATGGCGAAGATGGGTATCTCGGTGATCTCGTCCTACCGTGGCGGTCTGAACTTTGAAGCCGTGGGTCTGTCGCGCGCCATGTGTGCCGAATACTTCCCCGGTCTGATGAGCCGTATCAGCGGTATCGGTGTCAGCGGCATCCAGAAGAAAGCCGAAGAAGTGCACGCAGCCGGTTTCAAAGCGAACCGCGACGTGCTGCCGATCGGTGGTTTCTACAAGGCGCGCCGTTCGGGCGAAACCCACGCGTGGGGTGCAAACAACATGCACCTGCTGCAGTCCGCTTGTGACCGTGGCAGCTATGAGCTGTGGAAGCAGTACTCGGCCCTGATGAAGGCGAACCCGCCGATCCATCTGCGTGACCTGCTGGATATCAAGCCGCTGGGCAAAGCGATCCCGCTGGAAGAGGTGGAATCGATCACCTCGATCCGTAAGCGTTTCGTGACGCCGGGTATGTCGCTGGGCGCACTGTCGCCCGAGGCGCACAAGACCCTGAACGTGGCGATGAACCGTATCGGCGCGAAGTCGGATTCGGGTGAAGGCGGCGAAGATCCCGCACACTTCCACCCCGAGCCCAACGGCGACAACCCGTCGGCGAAGATCAAACAGGTGGCTTCGGGCCGTTTCGGTGTGACCGCCGAATACCTGAACCAGTGTGAAGAACTGGAGATCAAAGTCGCACAGGGCGCGAAGCCCGGTGAAGGTGGTCAGCTGCCCGGCATGAAGGTCACCGACCTGATCGCCCGTCTGCGCCACTCGACCAAGGGTGTGACCCTGATTTCGCCGCCGCCGCACCACGACATCTACTCGATCGAGGACCTTGCGCAGCTGATCTACGACCTCAAGCAGATCAACCCGCGTTGTAAGGTCACCGTGAAGCTGGTTGCCTCGTCCGGTGTTGGCACAATCGCCGCCGGTGTGGCGAAGGCGAAAGCGGACGTGATCCTGATCTCGGGCCACAACGGTGGTACCGGTGCGTCGCCTGCGACCTCGATCAAATACGCGGGTCTGCCGTGGGAAATGGGTCTGACCGAAGCACATCAGGTTCTGGCTATGAACCACCTGCGTTCGCGCGTCACCCTGCGGACCGACGGCGGTCTGCGGACCGGTCGTGACATCGTCATGGCAGCGATGATGGGTGCCGAGGAATACGGCATCGGCACCGCCGCCCTGATCGCGATGGGCTGTATCATGGTGCGTCAGTGTCAGTCGAACACCTGCCCCGTGGGCGTATGTACGCAGGACGAAAGCCTGCGTGCCAAGTTCACCGGCAACGCGGACAAAGTGGTCAACCTGATCACCTTCTACGCACAGGAAGTTCGCGAGATTCTGGCAAGCATCGGTGCCCGTTCGATGGATGACGTCATCGGTCGCGCCGACCTGCTGAGCCAGGTCAGCCGTGGTGCCGCGCATCTGGACGATCTGGACCTGAACCCGCTGCTGATCACTGTGGATGGCTCGGAAACCATCGAGTACGACCGGAGCCGTCCGCGCAACGTTGTGCCGGATACTCTGGACGCGGAAATCGTGAAGGATGCCGCGCGCTTCCTGAAGGATGGCGAGAAGATGCAGCTGAGCTATGCGGTGCAGAACACGCACCGTACGGTTGGTACCCGCACCTCGAGCCACATCGTGCAGAACTTTGGCATGCGCAACAGCCTGCAGCCTGACCACCTGACCGTGAAACTGCGCGGTTCGGCGGGCCAGTCGCTGGGTGCTTTCGCGGCCCCCGGTCTGAAGATCGAAGTGTCGGGTGATGCGAACGACTACGTGGGCAAAGGTCTGTCGGGTGGTACCGTTGTGGTCCGTCCGCCGATGGAAAGCCCGCTGGTTGCTGCCGACAACACCATCATCGGTAACACCGTTCTCTACGGTGCGACCGACGGCTACCTGTTCGCGGCTGGCCGCGCAGGCGAGCGTTTCGCGGTCCGTAACTCGGGTGCGAAAGTGGTGATCGAAGGCTGTGGTTCGAACGGTTGTGAATACATGACCGGCGGTGTGGCGGTTATCCTCGGTTCGATCGGTGCCAACTTTGGCGCGGGTATGACCGGCGGTATGGCTTACCTTTGGGACCCCGAGAACGAAGCGCCCCGTTGGCTGAACATGGAAACGCTGGTCACCTGCGTGCCCTCGCACCCCCATTGGGTCGAGCAGCTTAAGGGTCTGGTCGAGCGTCACTATGCCGAGACCAAGTCGCGTAAGGCAGAAGAGATCCTGCAGCACTGGGAAGAAAACCTGCCCAAGTTCGTGCAGGTCTGCCCGAAGGAGATGCTGGACAAGCTGACCTACCCGCTGGCCCCCGAAGGCCAAGAGGCGATCCCCGCGGAATAAGGTCTTCCTGACTAGACAAAACAGACCCCGCCAAGGCAGCTTGGCGGGGTTTTTCTTTGCCTGATGGTTTGTGCGGGGTCGCTACGGTCGTGTGGTGCCGGACAGAGCCGCCGTTTGACCCAAGTGACGAAGCGTATCGCGTGCGGGCAGGGCTTGTGTTCGGGAATTGGAATATGTTTCTTAGGTGTCTGGTCCGGTGAATAGGAGACCTTGATGACCAAAAGCGCGGACGAGGCCACCTTGGCCTTTTATGCCAGCGAAGCGCCCGATTACGTCGCCACAGGACGCGGCGGGATCAACCGGCATTTGGATCACTTTCTGACCAAGCTGGCGCCATCGTCCCGCGTGTTGGAGCTGGGATGTGGCAGCGGGCGGGATGCGCAAGCGTTTCTGGACGCGGGCCATATGGTCGATGCCACGGATGGCTCGGCCGCGATGGCCGCACAGGCCGAGGCGCGGCTGGGGCAACCGGTGCAGGTGATGCGCTTTGACCAGCTTGAGGCCGTGGGGTCTTATGATGCGGTCTGGGCCAGTGCCTCGTTGCTTCATGTGCCGCGTGCGGGGCTTCGGGATGTGCTGTGGCGTATCCATCGCGCCTTGCGGCCCGGCGGGTTGCACTATGCCAGCTATAAAGCCGGTGGCACCGAGGGGCGCGACACCTTGGGGCGTTACTATAACTATCTGACCGCCGCCGAGGCCGTGACGCTGTATCAATCCGTCGGCGATTGGAACGTGCTTGAGATCTTCGAGTATGTGGGCGGCGGCTATGACGGCGGTCAAGGCAAGTGGATCGCGCTGATCCTGCAAAAGCCCGCAATGCGCTGAGTCCGCACCAACTTACCTAGCGTAAATCACAGTTAACTATTGCTGATTTGCAATAGCACCCCACTCCAATGGATTCAGGGGTCGATTTCCTTTGCCTTTTGGTACGTTCGTAAGAATAGTTAACGATACAAAATAATAAGAATCATATCCGAGCGAGCAGTACAGAGGCACAGCAAGATGCCCACGCAATATTCGGATCAGTTTTACTACATGGACCCCGCGAATCCACCAGCGCGGGGAACGAGACTGATCGCGCAAGACCGCAGTTTTACTGACGGTAACGATAACTATGAGGTTGATGCCAGTGGGGCGGATACCTTTAACGGAGACCGCATTTATGCGGTCTACAAGGGCGACGTAATTACGGTGCGCTATGATGACGGTTCGATCCACCGCATCACTGGCGTGACCTTTTACGTCATTACATCATCTAATCAGCGCTATCAGGTCTTTACACCGACCGATGATACGGTGCTGGAAGATGCAACATTAATCCGTGCTGACAGTTGGGTGCCGGATTCGACTCAGGTTGATCTGCCCGAACTGGGGCCGCCGTGCTTTACGCCCGGTGTGATGATTGACACCGAAAGCGGGCCGCGTCCTGTTGAGGATATTCGCATCGGTGATCTGGTCTGGACCCTGGATCACGGTTTGCAGTCGGTTCGCTGGATCGGGAACACCACGGTGCGGGGCCATGGCGCCTTTGCGCCGGTTCTGGTGCGGGCGGGGGCCTTGGGCAACAGTGCCGATATGCTGGTCAGCCAGCAGCACCGCTTTATGCTGTCCGACTGGCGGGCCGAGTTGCTGATTGGCGAGCCCGAGGTTCTGGTGGCCGCCAAACATCTGGTGAACGGGCGCGATGTGACGCTGGCTCCGCAGCCGCATGTGACCTACATCCACCTGATGTTCGACCGTCATGAGATTGTTTTTGCCGAGGATGCGCCGACCGAAAGCTTTTTCGCCGGTGGCGTGATGGCTGATGGCATGGAAGAGGTTCAACGCGAGTTGTCAGCCCTGTTTCCCGAGGTCGAGCAGATGGCCAGCGCCTGTGTTCTGGCCCGTCCCAATGTGAAACGGTATGAGGCAACCGCGCTGATGGCTTGACCCCTGCGTATGGGCGGGCTTACTGGCAGGTATGGCAAAGAGCACAAAGAAAAAGACCACAGGGCGTAAGTCTAAGGGCAAGGTTGCACCGCGCAGTTTCCGGCAGCGTTTGCGCGGCTGGCTGCGGTATGGCCTGTTCGGTGTGATCGGGCTGTTGGCGCTGGCGGTGATCCTGCCTGCCTATATCAACCCGCCCCGTGGCCCCTATATCATCGCGGAATCCGTTCGTCTGGGCAGCGTTGACCGCGCCTGGACCCCGATGGAACAGATCGCCCCTGTGATGGCACGCTCGGTCGTGGCGGCCGAGGATGCCAATTTCTGCAAGCACTGGGGCTTTGACATGGGCGCGATCCGCAGCGCCATCGAGGACGGCGGGAACCGCGGCGCCTCGACCCTGACGCAGCAGGTGGTGAAGAATGTCTACCTTTGGCAAGGGCGTAGCTGGCCCCGCAAGGCGCTGGAGGCGCTGTTGACCCCGCTGGTCGAGGCTGCGTGGAGCAAACGGCGCATTCTGGAAGTCTATTTGAATGTGGCCGAGTTCGATGAAGGCGTCTTTGGCGTTGATGCGGCGGCGCGGAACTACTTTGGAACCTCGCCCGAGGCGCTGACCGCGCGGGAGGCGGCGCTGCTGGCGGCGTTGTTGCCTGACCCGAAGGATCGGGATGCGGCCAACCCGTCGAAATTCGTCTCTCGCCGTGCGACACAGATCGCCGATGGGGCCGCGACCATTGCCCGTGACGGGCGTGCGGCCTGTTTCGAGGATTGAAAACCCCTTGCGGGACAGGCATTGATGGTCTGGCCCCCTTAGTCATCTGATCGAGATATGATGAACCGTCTGTATCACGTCCCCCTGTCGCCCTTTTGCCGGAAAGTCCGTTTGGTGCTGGCCGAAAAGCGTATCGAAGTGGAGTTGGTGGAAGAGCGGTATTGGGAAATGCAGCCCGATTTCATGCGCCGCAACCCTGCGGGCAAAGTGCCGGTGCTGAAGCTGGACGGGCGCACCCTGACCGAGAGCATGGCGATCTGCGAGTATGTGGATGAGCTGTACCCCGAGCCGTCGCTGATGCCCCAGTCCGCCGAGGGCCGCTATGAGGTGCGCCGCTTGGTCAGTTGGTTCGATGACAAATTCCACCATGATGTGACCGCGAACCTTCTGTATGAGCGGGTGAACCGCAAGCTGATGAAGACCGGCTATCCCGACAGTCGCGCGGTGAAGCTGGGTGCGCAGCGGATCAAGTACCATCTGGATTACATGGCGTGGCTACTGGATCACCGCCGCTGGCTGGCCGGTGACCGCATGACGCTGGCAGATTTCGCGGCGGCGGCGCATCTGAGTTCTCTGGATTATATCAGCGACGTGGACTGGAACCGCAGTGATGTGGTTAAGGACTGGTACGCCAAGATCAAATCGCGCCCTGCCTTCCGCAGCATTCTGGCCGATCAGGTTCCGGGCTTTCCGCCCCCTGCCCATTATGCCGATCTGGATTTCTAATCTTAGGTCTTTGGGGCAAGGCTGGGGGCGCTGCCCCCAGACCCCCGAGGTATTTGTGCCAAGATGAATGGGGCGGCGCTGAAAGAGGCTTTGGTAGCGGCGGCCTTGGCGGAGGGGTTCTCCTTGGTAAGGGTGTGCCGTCCTTGGGATGTGCCGGAGGTTCCGGCCCGTTTGGAGGCCTTTGTGGCGGCGGGCTATCACGGGCAGATGGGCTGGATGGAAGAGCGCATGTCGTGGCGCGGTGATCCGTCGGCTTTGTGGCCCGAGGCGCGGTCGGTGATTGTGCTGGGCGAGAGCTATACCCCCGAAGAAGATCCGATGGATGTGGTGGGTTTGCCGGATCGTGCTGCGATTTCCGTTTATGCCCGCGGTAAGGATTATCATGATCTGGTGAAGAAACGCCTAAAGCGTCTGGCCCGTTGGCTGATTGCCGAGGCGGGCGGCGAGGTGAAGGTGTTTGTGGATACCGCGCCGGTGCCGGAGAAGGCTTTGGGGCAGGCGGCGGGTCTTGGCTGGCAGGGCAAGCACACCAATCTGGTCAGTCGCGAGATGGGGAACTGGTTCTTTATCGGCTCGGTCTTTACGACGATTGATCTGCCGGTGGATGGGCCTGAGGTGGATCACTGCGGATCGTGCAGCCGCTGTTTGCAGGCCTGCCCGACCGAGGCATTTGTGGCACCTTATCAGATGGATGCGCGGCGCTGCATTTCCTATCTGACGATCGAGCAGAAGGGGCCGGTGCCGTTGGAGTTGCGCGAGCGGCTTGGGAACCGGATTTATGGCTGTGACGATTGCCTGGCGGCTTGCCCGTGGAACAAGTTTGCCGTTGAGGCCCGCGAGATGCGATATGCGGCCCGTGAGGGGACTGTTGCACCGCCTTTGGCGGAACTGGCGGCACTGGATGATGCGGCGTTCCGCGAGAGATTCTCGGGCAGTCCGATCAAGCGGATCGGGCGCGGGCGGTTCGTGCGCAACGTGCTGTATGCAATCGGAAATTCGGGAGATCCGTCGCTGGGAAAGGTGGCCACCGCGCTGGTGGAAGACCCCGATGAGGACGTGGCCGATGCAGCGCGGTGGGCTTCCTTACGACTGGTGTAAACATACGCTGCAACTGCGCGGCTGACCAGAGGCTATCACCGAAGTGTCAGGTAGGTTTCAAGGGCTTTGCCTTTGGCGGTTTTGGCCCCACATTATGGCGCAGCCCAGATAGGAGAATTGCCCCGTGAGCCGATATACCCGTGACCCCGATGTCGTGCAGGCGCTGGAGCCTGAAAGCTATTACGTGACGCAGGAAAGCGGCACCGAGCGGCCCGGCACTGGCAAGTATCTGAACAACAAGGCGCCGGGGCTTTATGTGGATATCGTCTCGGGCGAGCCGCTGTTTGTGTCATCCTCTAAGTATGAATCCGGCTGTGGTTGGCCCAGTTTTACCCGCCCTGTGAGCGAGGACTTCATTCAGGAGCTGGTGGACACCAGTCACGGGATGCGGCGGACCGAGGTGCGTTCGACCCACGGGGACAGCCACTTGGGTCATGTGTTTGATGATGGCCCGCAGGATCGGGGTGGTTTGCGGTACTGCATCAACTCGGCCGCGCTGCGGTTTGTGCATCGCGATGATATGGTGGATGAGGGGTATGGGGATTACCTTTCCCTATTGGATGAGGAGCAATAATGATGGCTGAAGAACGCGCTGTTCTGGCGGGCGGCTGTTTCTGGGGGATGCAGGATCTGATCCGCAAGCTGCCCGGGGTGCTGCGCACGCGGGTGGGGTACACGGGGGGCGATGTGGCCAATGCGACCTATCGCAACCATGGCACCCACGCGGAAGGGATCGAGATTTTCTTTGATCCGGCGAAGGTTGGATATCGCCAGTTGCTGGAGTTCTTTTTCCAGATCCATGATCCGACCACGTTGAACCGTCAGGGCAATGATCTGGGTCTAAGCTATCGCAGCGCGATCTACTATGTGGATGAGGCGCAGCGGCAGGTGGCGCTGGACACGATTGCGGATGTGGATGCCAGTGGCATCTGGCCGGGCAAGGTTGTGACCGAGGTCGAGCCTGTGAGTGATTTCTGGGAGGCCGAGCCAGAGCATCAGGATTATCTGGAGCGGCTGCCGAACGGCTACACCTGCCACTTCCCGCGCCCTGACTGGGTTTTACCAAAGCGGGATGCGGCGGAATAAGCAGTGCAAAGAACATTATGTCGGGGCCCTTTGTGGCCCTGTCTTTGTTTCAGAAGCGAAAGCCTGCGCTAAGCTGGGTGGTGGTGCTGTTCATCTTCCAGTCGGACGTGGTGGTGCTGTTGAAGTCCTGATGCCGGTGGCGCTTCATCTCTAGCCCGATCGAGAAATTGGGGGTCACCAGAAACTCTGCCCCGCCGCCGATGAAGGTGCCGCCGCCGGTGCGGATGTCCTCGATCTCGACGCGGCTGATGCCGGTGGTGACGTAGGGCAGCGTGCGCCCCAGATCGAGGCCGCCGCGCAGTTTCAGCAGGCTGAACGAGGCGACGTTCACGCTTGGAAAGGGCGCGACGTAAAGTTCTACATCTGTAGAGAGATGTTCGACCGCGGCGCCAAGGACGAAGGAGCCGAAATCCTGATCGACGCCGATTTGAAGGCCGTTGATCTGCCCGTCCCCTTCCAGATCGACAAAGCCGCCTGTGGTCTTTGACATTGCGCTGCCGCTGCTGATGCCGATGTAAACTCCGGTCCAGTCCTGGTCTTGCAAGGTTGTTGTGGAACCGGTGGTTTGGGATGTTTCAGCGCCTGCGTTGGCCGCACTTACCAATAGGATGGCCGCAGCCATCGCTTTGTAAAGCATCTCTGCCCCTTCCTGAAATGATGAGGATCGTGTCTCTTTGTAATACACGTTTTAATTGCAAAGTGTTGCGCATAAATGCAATCAAAAAGAGAGTTTGTCGGCGATCCTGTGCTGATGAGTTCAAGGTTTTGTGGGGTGTGCGCGTTGATTTGCGCAAAGTGGCTGTACAATAGCCTGCACAAATGCGGGTTTGTCTTTGCGGTGCCATGCATCGGAAAGATACCAATGGCGGCAGGCGTGCTGGTTCCCCTCCAGCAAAAGTTTGAGGGCAGCACTGGGCTGCCCTCAGAAACCGGTCAGAACCGGAAGGATGCTCTCAGTTGGGTCGAGGTCGCCCCTAGCTTGATGGGGTTTTCGTCGCCAAAGGCACGATAGTCGTGGCGGCTGACCTCAAGGCCGATGGTCAGACCTTCGGTGACAAAGGCCTCGACCCCGCCACCGTAAAAGCCGCCGCCGCTGGTGTTGCCGTTGTCCAGTGCGGCGCGGCCGATGCCAGTGGTGACATAGGTCATCGCGCCACCCAGATCCAAGCCGCCGCGCACCTTCAGCATGCTGATGGAACTAAGCTTGGCCACATCATCCAGATTGACGTCTGTGGGGGTATGCTCGACCGAGGCACCCAGCACGTAGTCCCCGAAATCCCGATCCACGCCGACGTGAAAGCCCATTGCGGGGCCTTCGCCCGACAGTTGGGGATCATCGCTGGTCTCGCCGACAACGCCGCCAGCGCTGTAGCCTAGATAGACGCCGGTCCAATCAGGCGACTGGGGTTCGGGCAGCGGTGCGGGGGCGGGAGGGGCCACGTAAACGGGCGCTTCTACGGTACGTTGCAGTCCACCTGCAGAGGCCGCACTGGCCAGCAGGATGGCTGCAAGAGCAGTCATCGCTTGATAATACATTTCTTACCTTTCCTACCTACAATCTGTTCGCCTCTGCGTGCGATACCCGTTTAGGTTGCAAGTAATGGTCCGGTAATGCAATCTGTCGCTGATTCACGGAGTGGTAGTGCGTGGCGGAATCGTCACGCTTGTCTTCAGTCGGCTTGGTTTGGAAGATCGTGAATCTCTTTGTATAGTATTGTTTTCGTTAGTAATTTTTGGGCCGCGGACGCTTGGGAGAGCAATTCGAATTATCCGAGCTTTTCCGTTCTGACGAGTGCTGCCGGTACGGTGGCGTCCGCGCGTCCGCCCAAAAAAGAAGAGAGCCCGCTTGGGACGGGCCCCCTTCCACCGAGGAACAGAGGATACTGGTAACGACTCGGTAAACGCGGACTTGTTAGAAGCGGTAAGATGCGCGCAGCTGGGCGGTGGTCGCATCAAGGTCGGTGTTGGTGTCGTTAAAGTCGGTGAACGTATGCTCAAGGACTTCGGCACCCACGGTTACGTTGTCGGTGACCTTGTGTTCATAGCCCAGACCGTAAAAGCCGCCGTCGCTGGTCCCTAGGTTTTCCGCCGTGGCGCGAGCGGCACCGCCGGTCACGTAGGCCAGACCGTTGCCCAGATCCAGACCAGCGCGGGCCTTGAGGCGGGTGATGCTTTCTAGGGTGTCGGCGCTGTCCAGCTTGATCTCGCCCGCGTCATATTCCACGGCGCCACCAAGGACGAACTGGCCAAAGTCATAGTCGTAACCAAGGTGCGCACCGCCGAGGCCGCCCTGACCGTCCAGATCATTGGTGCCATCGGTAACGACATCACCGCCGCCATATTGCAGACCGCCGTATACGCCGGTCCAGTTGCCGTCCAGACGCGCGGGCGCGGGGGCGGGTGCTGCGACGGGCTGCTCGATCACCGGAGCGGACAGGTTGCCCGCGAAGGCAGGTACAGCCAGCGCCATAAGGGTTGCCGAGGTAAGGGCTACAGTCTTGATCGCCATGATACGAACCTTTCTGCTATTCGTAAAAATGCACTCGTGTGTGCTGCGGGACATAGCTGGGGTCGGCTAAGCGCTTATGCAATCACGGGAAATTCACATCTTAGGCCCGAGGATGTGAACGATCCGGCCCCCTTTGCAGGGACCTGTGGTGCAAGGGCAACGCTTTCGGATTAGTCCCTTGGTGTCAGGGGGTTAGGCTGCGCGGGAACCTGCTGGAACGGGGCGGGAATGCCGCCGATGACGCCAGAGGGCCGAAATCCGGTGCAAAGAAAAACCGTCGCTCTGCCCAGATACACAGGCTGCACCCATCATCGGCAATTGCGTAGTTGTATGATGACTGTGCATAGTCTGCTTGACCCGCTTCCTAATTCCGGCGCAAGCCCGTTCATATGCCCTACGATACCTATCAGCCGATCAAGGCCATTACACTGAAACTGCTGTCTGTGGTCGCCTTCATGTCGATGGCCTCGCTGATCAAGGCGACGGCGGATGATGTGCCGACGGGCGAGGCGGTGTTCTTCCGGTCCTTCTTCGCGATGCCGATCCTGTTCACCTGGTTGGGCTGGCGCGGCGAGCTGCGCACCGGCCTGAAGGTCAAAGCGCCCTTTGGCCATGTGATCCGCGGCTTTGTCGGGGCCAGTGCGATGGGGATGAACTTTATCGCGCTGGGGCTGCTGCCCTTGCCCGAGGTCACGGCGATCGGCTTTGCCGCGCCGCTGATGACCGTGGGACTGGCCGCCGTCATGCTGAAAGAGCGTGTCGGCCCGTTCCGCCTGTCTATGGTCGCGCTGGGGCTTGTGGGGGTGATGATCGTTCTATGGCCCCGTCTGACCCTTGAGGGGGCCAGCGCAGGGGCAACCTTGGGCGCGGTGCTGGTGCTGGGGTCGGCAGGCTGCCGTGCGTTGGCGCAAATCCAGATACGCAATTTGGTGAAAATCGATGAGCCAAGCGCAGTTGTTTTCTGGTTCACCATGACAACAACTATTCTGTCGCTGTTCACTATCCCTTTTGGCTGGGTGATGCCTGAAGGACAGGTTTTGCTATTTTTGATCCTTGCGGGTTTGCTTGGAGGTATGGGCCAAATCCTGATGACCTCGGCGTATCGGTATGCGGGCGCGGCCGTGGTTGCGCCATTCGACTATAGCTCGATGCTGTTTGCCTTGGCTGTGGGTTACATCTTCTTTGCAGAAATACCCACTGCATCCATGTTGATCGGGGCTGCGGTGGTGATTGCGGCGGGTGCATTAATCATCTGGCGTGAGCATGTTTTGGGTCTGAAACGCGGAAAAGCACGTTCAGGAGTGACGCCGCAGGGTTAATTTCACCTAAAGGTTGTGCCTGAGGGTGCCCCGCGAAAGATGTCAGAAATATTTTCACATTTTTTCACAAGATTCGAATCCATGTTGAATCACGTCTCACGAGTTGTTCAAAAACCGTGACTTACTATTTTGCAATTACGCAAATACAACTTTTAGCCAGTCGCCAACCCCTATGATCGTGGTTTCTGCAAATAGGGTTAAGCATTAATGCGACCTGTGGATAAAATCCTTAAAAACATGATCAGAATCGCGTGATTCCCAACAAAACAACACAAAAGTACGTATCCAAATTGTGCCGTTCATAGGGAGATTGATGTGTCCCATTGGGGATAAAATTGTAATATCTAATCCCCATTCGATGTGTCAGACTGATCTCATCGGTTTGGTAAGCCAGTTTTCGTTTTCCCACATCCACACCTAATGACGTGGCTAACAATTCTCTCAGATGCAGCGTTCATCACTAAGGATAGTTAGCAAAACCAATATAGAGGGATTCAGAATGCGTGTTCTTATCGCTGACGATCACGAACTGCTCCGCGACACGCTGGAGCTTTATCTGAAGCAAGAAGGCAATATCGAAACTGCTGTTGCCGCTGATCTGGATGGCGCTGTCCGTCTGATCAACAATGAGGGACCTTTCGATCTGGTCCTGCTGGACTTTAACATGCCCGGCATGAATGGCCTTGAAGGTCTGCGTAGTGTCCAAGAGATGCACGGTGGCCAGCGCGTCGCCCTGATCTCTGGCGTTGCAACCCGCGATATCGCGGAGCAGGCGCTGGCATCGAACGCCGCCGGTTTCCTGCCGAAAAGCCTGTCGGCCCGCAGCCTGATCAACGCCGTGCGTTTTATGGCCATGGGCGAGCAGTATGCTCCGCTGGAATTCATGTCCGGTGCGCAGGAAGACGACAAGTCCAACCACCCGCTGGCCAGCCAGCTTTCGCGCCGCGAGATGCAGGTGCTGGAAGGTCTGAGCCTTGGCAAATCGAACAAAGAAATCGCCCGCGACTTAGACGTGCGTGAGCCCACCGTGAAGCTGCACGTGAAGACGCTGTACCGCAAAATCGGCGTTCATAATCGTACGCAAGCTGCACTAGTCGCGAAAGAAGCCGGTCTTTTCTAAGGCCCGCTTGTCCGACGGGCCCCCAAAGAGGTCCGCGGCGAAGAGAACACGTCATTCATCCCTGAAGGGGTGTGTGAAATGGGCACGAGGTTGGTGCCCGCCATTGGATGTGGTCGATAAGGCAGGCCGGATCATCGCGGATTTGGATATTCGCAAGCTCCGCCTGTCTTTTCGGATCATCAGATGGCCCCCCAAGCGGGCAAAGTTCCGCAAAACAACCGGGTTTACCTAATCTACCAGCTTACACCTGCGGATTTCTGCCGTCGCATGAAGATGACCCATGCATGCGGAATTTCGATGGTCTAACGTTGCCTTGTGCACTAGGTGTTAAGGCGATGTTCAGAACTCTATTTCTCTCACTCATTAGCGCCTCGGCACTGGCGGGTTCCGCCGCCGCCCTTGAGGTGAATGTCGTGTTGGACGGGGGCGATGACGCCCTGAAAGCACGCCTTGAAAACGCCTCGCGCCTTGCTGCTGCCGATGAGACCGGCACAGCGACCTCTCAGGACTATGCCGCTGCCGCGCTGGCGGAATACAGCATTATGGTCGGTGTGCTGTACGAAGAGGGCTATTACGGCCCGAAGGTGAATGTCCTGCTGGACGGGACCGAGGCGGTTGACCTTGATCCCTTTGAATTGCCTGAGAAATTCTCAAAGGCTGTGGTGCGGGTCCAGACGGGGCCGGTGTTTACCTTTGGCAAGGCCACCATTGCACCCGTGGCCCCCCAGACCACGCTGCCTGAAGGGTTTGCAACGGGGCAGAAGGCGCAGCTGGACGTGATCCGCAGCACGGGCCAAGAGGTGGTCAGCGGCTGGCAGGACATCGGCTATGCCAAGGCCGATCTGACAGACCAGACCATCGTGGCCGATCACCCGAACAAGACGCTGGATGTGGATCTTGGGGTGACCACCGGGCCTTTGCTGACCTTTGGCAAGCTGGTCATCAGCGGCAACCGCAATGTGCGCGAAGAGCGGATCAAGGCCATCGCCGGTCTGCCACGCAGTGCGGTCTATGATCCCGATATTCTTCAGCAAGCCGCCACCCGTTTGCGGGATACGGGCGCGTTCCGGTCGGTCTCGATGCGGCTGGCCGATGAGATTAGCGAAGATGACAAGATCAACGTGGAACTGCGGGTCTCTGAGGCCAAGCCGCGCCGCTTTGGTTTCGGGGCCGAGCTGATCTCGCAGGAGGGGTTGGAACTGTCGGGCTTCTGGATGCACCGGAATATTCTGGGCGGCGCGGAAAAGCTGCGGCTGGACTTTGCGGTTGGCGGCATTGGCGGGGTGACAGGTGGTGAGGATACCATGCTGAAAACCCGCTTTGAGCGTCCCGCCACCTTTGACGCCCGCAACACCCTGTTCGCGCAGACCTTGCTAGAGCGCCAGAACGAGCCGGACTATATCTCGGACCAGTTCCGCGCCGATCTGGGGATCACCCGTTGGGCCAGTGAATATCTGGATGTGGAATACGGCATTGCCTACCGCCGTGCGCGCATCATCGACGGTGGCAGTGAAAGCTATTTCAGCCAGCTTCTGTTCCCGATCAACGCCACCTACGACAAGCGCGAAGGGGGTGCCTCGGCCACGGGGGGATACTACCTGAAGGGCGAAGTGATGCCTTTCATCGGTCTGAACGACACGGCCAGCGGCACGCGCAGCACGATGGATGCGCGGACCTATCTTAGCCTTGGGGAAAGCACCGTTGTTGCCCTACGCGGCCAGTTGGGCGCGATCGAAGGGGCCAAGGTGCAGAACCTTCCGGCGGACTTCCAGTTCTATTCAGGCGGTGGCGGCACAGTGCGCGGGCAACGCTATCGTTCGCTGGGCTATGGCGACGGGGGCGGCGCGACCTTCCTTGGCGCCTCGGCCGAGGTGCGGCAGGGCTTTGGCGGATCGCTGGGGGCGGTGGCCTTTGTGGACTATGGCTATATCGGGGCCGAGCCGAGCGTGACGATGGATGGCAGTGATCATGCGGGCGGCGGTCTGGGGCTGCGCTATGAAACGCCGATCGGCCCGCTGCGGCTGGATGTGGCAACGCCGCTGTCCGGTGACAGCGTCTTTGGCAAACTGGAAATCTATATCGGGATCGGACAGGCATTTTGAGACGGTGGATTGCGACAGCTCTCATTGCGCTGACCCCTCTGGCGGGCGCGGCGCAGGATGACGACGGACAGGGCTATCTGGAGCGTCTGCTGCAGGACACTTTGTCAGGAGCGGGCCGTGAAGTGCGGATCGAAGGGTTCCGCGGGGCGCTGTCCAGCCGCGCGACCATTGACCGGCTGACCATCGCGGATGCCAACGGGGTCTGGCTGGACGCCGAAGGGCTGGCGCTGGACTGGAGCCGCGCGGCCCTGCTGCGCGGACGGGTCGAGGTGAATGAACTGTCCGCCGAAAGCCTGAAGATGCCGCGTAAGCCGGTCTCTGACGCGGTGGATGTGCCTGCGCCCGAGGCGACGGCCTTTACCCTGCCTGATCTGCCGGTCTCGGTGAATGTCGAAGAGTTGTCTGTTGCGCGGGCCGAGTTGGGCGCGGATGTGATCGGTCAGGATGCCGTGCTGTCCTTGTCGGGGCGGGCGCAACTGGCCAACGGCGCGGGCGTGGTCGCTTTGGAGGCGGGGCGTCAGGATAAGGCGGGGCAGTTCACGGTTGATCTGGCTTATGATCCCGATGCGAACACGGCGGCCATCAATATCCAGACGCAGGAGCCCGATGACGGGATCATCGCGGGGCTGATCGCTCTGCCCGACCGCCCCAGCATTGATCTAAGCGTTGCGGGCACGGGGCCTGCGGACAATCTGACGGTGGATGTGGCGGTCAAGACCGACGCGGCCTTGCGGCTTGGTGGTCAGGTGACCCTGCGCGGCACGGCTCTGGATGTGGATTTGGGCGGCGACCTGCGGGCGCTGCTGGATGAGCGCTATCACCCCTTGGTGGGCGATGACGCGCAGGTCAAAGCCTCGGCCGCGAAGGCGGATGACGGTACGCTGACCCTCAGCGATCTGGATGTGCAGGCGCGGGCAGTGGATTTGCAGGGGCATGCGGTGATCGCGCCCTCTGGCTTGCCGACCGAGATTGCCTTGAAAGGCAGCTTGCAAGACCCCGATGGTGTGCCGCTGGAGCTTGCGCCCGATGTGACCATTGCCTCGGCGCGGATTGATCTGGGCCACGATGCGGCAGCGGGCCCCGATTGGAAGGGGCAGGTGGTGCTGGAAGGGGTCTCGCAGGCGGCTGTGGAACTGGGCCAAGTGACCCTGAACGGTAGCGGGCAGATTGTGCCCGATAGCGAAGACAGCCCGCAGCAGGTCTCGGCCCGGTTTGATTTTCTGACCGACGCGTTGCAGATGACCGATCCGGCGGTGCAGGCCCTGTTGGGGCCGCAGGTGCAGGGCGGAGTTGATTTGCTGGCGGTGGAGGGTCAGCCCTTGGCCCTGCGTGATCTGGTGATTACGGCGCGGGCCTTTACGGCCTCGGGTCGGGCAGATGTGGACGGGCTGGAGTCCGGCTATGCCACCACCCTTGATCTGGCCGTGGACGTTAGTGATCTGGAGGCCGCGCGGGCGGCGTCCGGTCTGGAACTGGGCGGGTCGGCCAATGTGGCGGTTGCGGGCAGCGTGACGCCTTTGTCCGGCGCGTTTGATCTGCGTGTGACAGGTCAGACCCGCGATTTGCAGACTGGTCAGCAGATGCTGGATGGTCTGGCAGGTGGCACGGGTGATCTGTCGCTGGCGGCCCGCCGCGATGAGACCGGCATCACGATTGAGACGCTGGATCTGAATACCGAAGGTCTGCGCATGATCGCCAAAGGCACCGTGGGCAGTGCCGAGACCAACATCGACTTTGATGCTTTGGTGAAAGATCTGGCGCGGCTAGGGCCGGATGGGGCCGGTCGGGCGACTTTGACCGGTAGCGCGGCCTTGAACGGCACGGTGGTGAACCAGATCAAGGTTCTAGCCAATCTGTCGGGCTTCAACGGTGTTCGCGTGCCGTTGGGCGATCAGACCCTGAGCCTGTCTGAAGGCCGCATTGATGCGGAAATCGGTCAGGGGCGTTGGACTGTGGATACCGCTTTGGCGGGTGTGCGCCATGCGCTGGGTCAGTTGAACCAAGGGGATATTCGCGGGCGCGGCACCTATGCGCAAAGCGAGACTGGCGCGGTGACCGCCCTGAAGGGTGATCTGTCTGCCGAACTGCAAGGCGCGCAGCCTGCGGATGCGGATTTGGCGCGGGCTTTGGGGCCGAACGTCAGCCTTGTGACTCGTGTGGATTATACCGAAGGCCAGCCCCTGGTGCTGGACCCTCTGTCGCTGACGGGGGATGGCTATGGTCTAAGCGGCGCGGTCAGTGCTGATCTGGAGGCGCAGGTCGCCGATGTGGACCTGAGTGCGAATGTGAAGGACGCGGGACGGTTCTCGGGCCTTGCGGGGCGCAGCCTTTCGGGCGCGGCGGATGTTTCGATCAAGGGGACCTTGGGCGCGACGCAGATGGATGTGGTTGTGACCGCGACGGGTCGCGGGTTGGATGTCAGCGATCCCCACGCGAATGGCCTGTTGCAGGGCAGTCTTGATCTGGACGGGCATATTCTGCGCGATGGGGATGTGTTCACCATCGACCGGCTGACTGTCGCGGGCGGCAACCTAAGCGCCAAAGCCAGCGGAACCGTATCAGCAGATGCGCGGGATGTAACCGCCGAGGTGCGGGTCAGTGACCTGTCCCGTCTGGTGGAACAGTTCCCCGGCGCGGTCAGTGGGACGGCGCGGATTGGCGGCAGCGGATCGACCACCACAGTGGATGTGAACGTAAACGGTCCTGCGGGGATGACGGCCAAGGTGGGCGGCAGCATTGATGGGGCGACCCTTGATCTGACGGCTACGGGGCAACTGCCCTTGGGACTGGCCAATCCGATGATCGCGCCGCGGCAGGTGTCTGGCGTGGCCAATCTTGATCTGGCGATCCGGGGGCCTGCGGGTCTGGATGCGGTCAGCGGGACGGTGCGCGTGGCGGACGGGTTGTTCTCTGAACCGCTGGTCGGGATCAGCCTGAAAGAGATCAACGGCGCGATTGGTCTTTCGGGTGGTCGGGCCACAGTGGACATTGGCGCGCGGGGCAGCGAAGGCGGCAAGCTGAACGTTGCGGGGGATGCGACCCTCTCGGGCAATATTCCCGTGGATATCAGGGTGGTTCTGGATGCTTTGGTGTTCCGCGATGCGGGGCTTTATGAGGCGACCACCAGCGGCGAGATTACGTTGAAAGGTCCAGCGACGGGCGGTGCAAGCATCGGCGGCGAGATTACCATTGCCAAGGCCGAGTTGCGCATCCCTGAAACCGGCGCGGGTGCCGGTGGCGCGATCCCCGAGATTGAACATATCGCCCCCAGTGCCGCCGTGCAGACCACCCGCAGCCGTGCGGGTCTGATCGTGGATGACAGCGGCCAAGAGGCGAAAACGATCGGCTTCCCGATTGATCTGGTGATCAAGGCGCCGCAACGGATATTTATCCGCGGTCGCGGGCTGGATGCGGAACTGGGCGGGCAGATGCGTCTGCGCGGGGCGACGGATGACATCATCCCCTCGGGGCGGTTCGATCTGGTGCGCGGTCGCCTGACCCTGCTGGGCCAGCGTTTTGAATTCGACGAAGGCTATGTGGTGCTGGAAGGCGCCCTGAACCCCGCGATCCATCTGGTGGTTGAAACCCAGCAGGGCGAGATCACCACCTATATCATCGTCTCCGGTGCGGCCTCGGCCCCCGAGGTGACGTTCAGCTCTAGTCCCGAACTGCCCGAGGACGAGGTTCTGGCGCAGCTGCTGTTTGGCCGTGACATGAGCCGTCTTTCCGCATTCCAAGCCCTGCAACTGGCGAATGCCGTAGCCACTTTGGCCGGAAAAGGCGGAAAGGGCGTGATTTCCAAACTGCGCGAAGGGTTTGCGCTGGACGATCTGGATGTGACCACCGATGATCAGGGCAATGCGGCGGTGCGCGCGGGCAAGTACATCTCGGACAATGTCTATACGGATGTGACGGTCGGCGCGGCTGGCAAGACAGAGTTGAACCTGAATATCGACGTCAGCCCCTCGATCACGGCACGGGGCGGGGTGGATAATGAGGGGACCAGTAGTGTCGGTGTCTTCTTTGAGCGTGATTACTAACCCGTTCGGGTGGCGCGGCGATCTAATTGCTGTGCCGCCGTTTGAAAAACCCTGTGCGTGATTTGTACGGTTCGGTGAAATACTGCCGTAAAGATTGAAGAATGGCGGGTAGGCTGTTACCTAGCCACAAAAAACTGCAACAGATTGAGGGTCCGGCCACAGTGTCACTTTTTCTGATCGCTGCTCTGCCTTTCTTGGGCGCGCTATTGCCAGGCCTGATGGTCAAGGCAGGTCGCAACACCTGTGCCACGTGGACAGGTATCATTTCCCTTTCCGCTTTGATCGGTCTTCTGGTCCATGCACCTGCTGTTTTGCGGGGCGAGGTCATTCAGGCGTCGGTTGAATGGATGCCCCTTCTGGGGTTGAACGCCAGTTTCTACCTTGACGGGTTGGGGCTGCTGTTCGGGACGCTGATCCTTGGGATCGGCTGTTTGATCATCCTTTACGCGCGGTTCTACCTGTCGCGTCAGGACCCGATGGGGAATTTCTACACCTATCTGCTGCTGTTCCAAGGCGCGATGGTGGGGATTGTCCTGTCGGATAACATCCTGATGCTGTTGGTCTTTTGGGAGCTGACCTCGCTGTCGTCCTTCTTGCTGATCGGCTATTGGAACCACCTGCCCGAAGGTCGCCAAGGCGCACGGATGGCGCTGACGGTCACCGGCACCGGTGGTCTGGCGCTGATCGGCGGCATGGTGATGCTGGGTGAGATCGCTGGTACCTATGAGCTGACCGAACTGCTGCAGATGCGCGACGTGATCCAGCAAAGCCCGCTGTATCTGCCCGCGCTACTGTTGATCCTGCTGGGGGCCTTTACCAAATCGGCCCAGTTCCCCTTCCATTTCTGGTTGCCCCGCGCGATGGCCGCACCGACGCCGGTGTCGGCGTATCTGCACTCGGCCACGATGGTGAAGGCGGGTCTGTTCCTGATGGCACGCCTGTATCCCGTCATGTCCGGCACTGCCGAATGGTTCTGGATCGTCACGCTGGCGGGTCTGATCACTATGGTTCTGGGTGCCTTGATCGGCATCTTCCAGAATGACCTGAAGGGTCTGTTGGCCTATTCGACGGTCAGCCATCTGGGTCTGATCACCATGCTGCTTGGGTTCAGCACCGAGGCGGCTGCCATCGGCGCGGCCTTCCACATCATCAACCACGCAACCTTTAAAGCCTCGCTCTTTATGACGGCCGGTATTGTGGACCATGAGGCCCACACCCGCGACATCCGCCGTTTGGGCGGTCTGCGTCATCTGATGCCGATCACCTTTGCGATCTCGGTCATTGCGACGCTGTCGATGGCGGGCATTCCGCCGTTCAACGGCTTCTTGTCGAAAGAGATGATGCTTGAGGCTGCGGCCCATGCCCATCTGGGCGAGAACGCATGGCTGATCCCCACGCTGGCGACGATTGGTGCGCTGTTCTCGGTCGCTTATTCGTTCCGCCTGCTGATCCATACGTGGTTCGGCCCTGTGCGTGATGATTATCCCCACAAGCCCCATGATCCGGGTTTCGGCATGTATGCCTCGCCCGCGCTGCTGACGGTGCTGGTCATTCTGATCGGCCTGTTCAGCCAGCCGCTGGTGGGTCACGCGGTTGAGGTCATCGCAGCGTCGATCCTAGGCAACGGCGCCCATCCCCATGTGCATCTGGCCCTGTGGCACGGCGTGACGCCGGCGCTGTATATGTCCGGCGTTGCTGTGGCGGGCGGTTTGGTGCTGCTGGCGATGTACAAGCCCCTGAACGCCATGTGGGAAACCGCGCCCCGTCCCGATGCGAAGGTGATCTTCGATGCCATAGTGGCAGTGGTGACGCGGATTTCGAACGGCTTTACCGATCTGCTGCATGACGGCGCACTGACGCGCTATGCGGCGATCTTCTTTGTGTTCTCGGCGCTGGTGTCGGCCCATGCCTACTTTGGCGTCGATGCAACGCAACTGACCCGCACCCCGATCGAGGCAGGCATTCTGCCGATCATCGCGTGGTTCGCGCTGATGGTCTCGGCCGCCTGTGTGGTGGTCTATCACCGTCACCGTCTGCTGGCGCTGGTGATCCTTGGGATCATCGGTGTGGTTGTGTCGCTGTCGTTCAACTACCTCTCGGCCCCCGACCTTGCGCTGACCCAGTTGTCGGTTGAGGTTGTGACCATCGTTCTGCTGCTGCTGGCGCTGAACTTCCTGCCGGAACATACGCCGGTGGAAAGCGGCAGTGCCCGCCGCATCCGTGATGGTGTGATTGCGGGCGGCGTAGGCCTTGGCGTTGCGGCGCTGGCCTATGTGGTGATGCTGAGCGATTTCGCACTGCCCTCCATCGCGGAATACCATCTGGCGAACAGCTATAAAGGCGGCGGCGGTACCAACGTGGTGAACGTGATCCTCGTGGACTTCCGTGGCTTTGATACCTTTGGCGAAATCACCGTTCTGGGGATCGCGGCGCTGATCATCTACGGCGTGACCGAGGGTCTTCTGGGCAGCAAGGTGCGTCAGGTTCTGCTGGAGCGCCGTCCCAACCATCCGATCGCTGGCGATGAGCACCCGATGATGATGGTGGTCGCGACCCGTCTGATGCTTCCGATTGCACTGATGGTAGGTGTCTACATCTACCTGCGTGGTCACAACGATCCGGGCGGCGGCTTTATTGCCGGTCTGGTCGTGGCGATTGCGGTGCTGATGCAGTACATGGCCTCGGGCTATGACTGGGCCGACAAGCGCCAGCGCTATCCGTACCACGCCACCATCGCGGCGGGCGTCATGATTGCAGGGATCACCGGTATCGGTGCCTTCTTCAACAACATGCCGTTCCTGACCAGCGACTATGGCTATTTCCAGATCCCGCCCATGGGCAAGTTCGAGCTGGCAACGGCTATGGGCTTTGACCTTGGCGTGTTCCTTGCGGTCGTTGGTGCCGTGATGCTGACGCTGGAAAGCCTGTCGCGTCTGGCCTACCGCCGTGGCGACATGCCCGATGAATACCCGATGGACATCAACCCGTCCCGTGCGGCTGTTGAGACCACCGAGAATGAGGACAAGACATGAGCGTAGAGTTTCTGGTCGCCTCCGCTATTGGCGTGCTGACCGCAGCAGGGATCTATCTGATCCTGCGGTTGCGCACTTTCCCCGTGATCCTTGGCACATCGTTCCTGTCCTATGCGGTGAACGTGTTCCTGTTTGCCACTGGCCGTCTGGTCGTGGGCGCACCGCCCATTCTGGACAAATACGCCGAGAACCCCGTCTACACCGACCCGCTGCCTCAGGCGCTGGTGCTGACCGCGATTGTGATCAGCTTTGGTATGACTGCGGTGGTTCTGATGATCGCCCTCTCGGCCTATCTGTCGGGCGGGCATGACAAGATCGACATGCAAGACGAGACTGAATCGGAGGAGCGGGCATGAGCCATTGGATCATTACGCCGATCCTGCTGCCCACGCTGATGGGCGCATTCATCGTGATGTCCGTGCGGCATCAGGTGGCGTTGCAGCGGGTTTTCTCGCTGGTGGGTCTGTCGCTGCTGCTGATCAACGCGATTGGCCTGTTTGTCTACGCTCTGGGCGATGACATCTGGGTCTATGAGCTTGGCGCATGGCCTGCACCCTTTGGCATTGTTCTGGTGCTGGACCAGTTGTCGGCCACGATGGTGCTGCTGACCAGCTTCCTTGCGATGGCGGTGATGCTGTATGCCATCGGGTCCGATTGGGACAAGAAGGGCAAGCACTTCCACGCGCTGTATCAGTTCCAGCTGATGGGTGTTCTGGGCGCTTTCCTGACAGGCGACGCCTTCAACATGTTTGTGTTCTTCGAGATCCTGCTGATCGCCAGCTATGGTCTGATGACTTATGGCGGCGGCGCGCGGCGCTTGCAGGCGGGCACGCAGTATGTGGTCTATAACCTGCTTGGCTCGACCTTGTTCCTGTTCGCTCTCGGCACTCTGTATACGGTGACCGGTACGCTGAACATGGCGGATATGGCCGTGCGGGTGGCCGAGATTGCCCCCGAGAACGCAGCGCTGCTGCGGGTGGCCGTGGTGATGCTGCTGATGGTCTACGCGGTCAAGGCGGCGATCCTGCCCCTGCAATTCTGGCTGCCGGAAAGCTATGCCGCAGCGCCTGCCCCTGTGGGTGCGCTGTTCGCGATCATGACCAAGGTCGGCGTCTACGCCATCTTGCGCATGTATACGCTAGCCTTCCCGCAGGACGCTCCGGCACTGATCGGGACCTATGATGTCTGGCTGATGCCAGTGATCGTCGGGTCGCTGGTGATTGGTATGGTCGGTATTCTGGGTGCCAACAGCCTGTCGCGTCTGGCGGCCTTTGCGGCCATGGGCTCGGTCGGGACACTTCTGATTGCGGTTGCCAGCTTCACGGTCGAGAGCACCGGCGCGGCGATTTACTATATGGTCCATTCGACGCTAGCGGCGGCTGCCCTGTTCCTTGTGGTGGATATGGTGCAATCGCGCCGTCCCCAGTGGCAGGACGCCATCCGCGAGGATCGTCCCATGCCGCAGAACGGCTTGGTCTCGGCCTGCTTCTTTGCCGTGGCGATTGCCATGGCGGGTCTGCCGCCTCTGTCGGGTTTCCTAGGAAAGCTGTTGATCCTGAAGGCCACCGCCGGCGCGTGGTGGTTGTGGGCAGCGATCCTGATCAGCTCGGTCATTGCGATCATGGGCTTTGCCCGCGCCGGTTCGCTGGTCTTCTGGAAGGGCAACGGCCTGCCTGAAAGCGATGAGCCTGCGTTTGACCACCCCAAACAGCCGCTGGCCTTTGTGGGCTTTGGCGTGCTGATGGCGGGGATTGTGGCGCTGACGGTTCTGGCCGGTCCCATGCACAATTTTGCCATGGAAACCGCCGAGCAGATCTACGACCGAGACAGCTATATCGCTGCCGTGTTCGAGGTGAAGGAATACGCGACTGTGGACAGCCACGGCGCAGAGCCAGCCGGTGATCACGGCGAAGCTGCCACCGATAGCCATGGCGCGACCGAGGGAGGTCACTGATGCTGAGACGTTTGCTGCCCCACCCGCTGCTGACCGCCCTGCTGACGGTGGTCTGGATGCTCTTGAACAACTCGGCCACGCTGGGTCAGTTCGTGATGGGTTTGATCCTTGGCCTGATCATTCCGCTGATTACGGCGGCCTATTGGCCCGATCGTCCGGTGCTGAAAAAGCCGATGAAGATCATCGGTTATGTCCTGATCGTCATGTACGACATCGTGAAATCGAACATCGATGTGGCGCTGATCGTGCTGTTCAAATCCAACGCGGCCCGTCAACCCGCATGGGTCACCGTGCCTTTGGACCTGAAATCGCCCGAGGCGATCACCGTTCTGGCCGGTACCATTACCATGACCCCTGGCACGCTGACCGCCGATCTGTCGTCCGAAGGCCACGCCCTACTGGTGCATTGCCTTGATGCGCCCGATCCGCAGGCGGTCTGTCAGGACATCAAAGACCGCTACGAGAGCCGCCTGAAGGAGATTTTCGAATGATCGAATATGCGATTGATTTCGCCTTCATCTGCTTTGGCCTTGGCCTGCTGTTCACCCTGTATCGGGTGATCTTTGCCCCCGGTGTGGGTGATCGCGTGCTGGCGCTGGATACGATGGTGATCAACACCATCGCCATTCTGGTGCTGCAAGGGATCAACCAAGGGACCGAGATCTTCTTTGAGGCCGCAATGGTGGTCGCGATGCTGGGTTTCGTGGGCACTGTGGCCTATGCGCGCTTTATGCTGCGCGGCAACATCATCGAGTGAGGGGCTGACATGGAAATGATTGCGGAAATCGTCATCACCGCCTGTCTGGTCATCGGAGGGTTCTTCGGTCTGGTTGGCAGCTATGGTCTGATCAAGCTGGATCACCCAATGGCCCGTCTGCACGCGCCGACCAAAGCCACGACGCTGGGGGTCGGGGGCGTTCTGATCGCCTCGATGCTGTATAGCTGGGTCTTTGAGACGCATGGTTCCTTCCACGAACTTCTGATTACCTTGTTCCTGTTCATCACGGCGCCGATCACGGCGAACTTTATTGCGAAAGCCTATCTCCACCGTCATGAACAAGAAGAGGTCCTGCCGGATCCCCAAGGGGACAAGACCTGGGCCGTATTGAACCGTCCCGCGTTCAGCCCTGAACCGGAAGAGACCCAAAAAGGATAAAGCCTTGCACACAGCGCTGCCTCAAACCCGCGATCTGGTTTTCGTCGGTGGGGGGCACGCTCATGCGCTTGTCCTGCGGATGTGGGGGATGAACCCTGTTCCCGGCGTCCGCCTGACCGTTATCGATCCGCAACCGGCGGCGCCCTATACGGGGATGCTGCCGGGGCATATCGCCGGTCATTACTCTCGCAAAGATTTGGACATCGATCTGGTGCGTCTGGCGCGTTTTGCCGGGGCGCGGCTGATCCTTGGGCGGGCGACCCGCATGGATCTGGCGGCCAAGACCGTGCATGTCCATGGCTACGGGGCGGTGCCCTATGACGTGGCATCGGTCGATGTGGGGATCACCTCTGACATGCCCGCACTCGAGGGCTTTGCCGAAAACGGCGTGCCTGCCAAACCCCTTGGCCGTTATTCGGTGGATTGGGCGGCCTTCCTTGGGCGCGGTGGCGGCGATGTGGCCGTCATTGGCGGCGGTCTGGCGGGGGTCGAGCTGGCAATGGCGATGGCCCATGCGCTGGACGGACGCGGCAAAGTCTCCATCATCGAAAAGCGCGAGGCGCTGGCAGGGCATTCCGAACGTCAGCAACAGGTGTTGCGGGCCGAACTGGCCCGTTGGCAGATCGAGGTTCTGGAAGGGGTCGATGTGGCCTGCGTTGCGCCCGATCACGTGGCCTTGGCCGATGGGCGCAAGGTGCCTGCGTTGATGACCGTTGGCACGGCGGGCGCGCGCCCTCACGATTGGCTGTCGCAGACGGGGCTGGCGCTGCACAAGGGCTTTATCCGCGTGGACGGGCAGTTGCGGACCAGCGATCCGTCGGTTTTCGCCTGCGGGGATTGTTGTCACCAAGACCCCAGCCCGCGCCCCAAGGCAGGGGTGTTCGCGGTCAGGGCAGCGCCTGTGCTGCTGAACAACCTGCGGGCGGCTGTCGGGGTTGGCAAACCGAAAACCTTCAAGCCGCAGAAGGATTTCCTGAAGCTGGTGTCGCTTGGTGACAAGCGGGCTTTGGCGGACCGCAACGGGCGCGGTTTTGCCGGTGCGCTGATGTGGCGGTGGAAGGACCACATCGATCAGAAGTTCATGGATATGTTCCGCGATCTGAAGCCGATGGCGGGGCCGGACGTGCCCCGCGATGTGGCGGATGGCGTGCTTGAGGAATTGGGCGGCGGCAAGCCCCTGTGCGGTGGTTGCGGCGCCAAGGTTGCGGCCGGTCCCCTACGGGCGGCTTTGGCCAATATCAACCCGACCAGCCATCCCGATCTGGTGACAGGGCCGGGGGATGACGCGGCGATCCTGAAGATGGGCGAGATCACGCAGGTTCTGACCACCGACCATTTGCGGGCCTTCTGGGAAGACCCGAAGCTGTTCGCCCGCATCACCACCATCCACGCTTTGGGCGATATCTTCGCGATGGGCGCAGCGCCGCAGACCGCGCTGGTGAACCTGACCCTGCCGCGCATGTCGCCACGCCTGCAAGAGCGGCGCTTGGCTGAGGTGATGGATGGCATCACTGGTGCTTTGGCCGAATGCGGCGGGGCGCTGGCGGGTGGGCATACTACACTAGGGGCGGAGCTTTCGATTGGCCTGACGCTGACGGGCCTTCTGGATGGACCTGCGCGGACCAAGGCCGGGGCGCAGGACGGCGATGCGCTGATCCTGACGCGGCCTTTGGGCTCGGGCGTGATCATGGCCGCCGAGATGCAATTGGCCGCTGACGGGCGCGATGTGGCGGCGCTGCTGAACCGTCAGGTCGAACCCCGCATGGCCGAGGCCGAGGCGCTGCGGGGCGTGAATGCGCTGACCGATGTGACGGGCTTTGGCCTTGGCGGCCATCTGGGCGAGATGCTGGAGGCCAGCGGTCTGGGGGCCGAGATTGTGCTGGCCGATGTGCCAGCCTATGCAGGTGCGCGGGAACTGTTGGCGGCAGGGCAAAAGTCCAGCCTGCATGATCTGAACCGAACGGCGGCCCCGATTGACGGGCTGATCCCGCCAGAGGCCAAGATATTGTACGATCCGCAGACGGCGGGGGGCTTTTTGGCAGCCGTGCCGCAGGCAGATGTGGCGGCGGTGATGGATGCGCTGGTGGACGCGGGGGCAGAGCCTGCCGTGATCGGGCGCTGCGTGGCAGGCCCGCCACGGATTACTTTGGCATAAGGCCCATGGCCTGATCGGCGGCACGGGCCAAAGCGGCCTCGTCGATCTTTTCGCCCAAATCAATCGTGCCAAGCAGATCGTATTCGTACCGGCTGGCGGATTTTTCATAGCGGCTGTCGTAGTGCAGCTCCATCAGCTCGGCCGCGAGGGTCGAGAAGGCACCAACCTTTGCAAGCTCGATCCAGTGCTCCACCAGTTCGCGGCTTTGCAGGTGGCGCAAGGGTTCCAGCCGCGCAATCAGCGCTTCGGGATCGTCGATGAGGTCCGAATAGGCGCGGGTCAGATATTCGGCGCGGGCAGGGATGCTGGCATTCACACGGATACGCGGCGCGGCGCACATGGCGGTCCAGACGGCGGGGGGCACAAGGCGATCCCCGATTTTGGAGGACTCAGCCTCAAGAAATACAGGCTTTTCTGGGTCCAGTTGCGCCAGTTGCATGGCCAGATCGCCCTCGGCCATTTTCTGGCTGGGTTGTGGGCGGCTGACCGCGCCAAGCAGTGAGCCTCGGTGGGCAAAGATGTCCTCAAGGTCAATGACCTGCGCCCCAGCGGTTTTCAGAGCGGCCAGCAGGTCGGTCTTGGCGGTGCCAGTGGGGCCGTCGATCAAGATGAACTTGTGCGGCAGTACTTCGTCATGCATCGCCTTCGAGATCATCCGGCGATAGCTTTTGTAGCCGCCGTCGATCAGGCCCACACGCCAGCCCACCTGCGCCAGAATGGTCGCGAACGAGCCCGAGCGTTGACCGCCCCGCCAGCAATAGACCAAGGGACGCCAGCCGCCGGAACGGTCGTGCAGGGTTTCCTCAAGGTGGCGGGCGGCGTTCTTAGCCACCAGCGCGCCGCCGATCTTGCGGGCGTCAAAGGGGCTGACCTGTTTGTAGATGGTGCCGACGCGGGCGCGTTCCTCATCATCCAGCACGGGCAGGTTGATGGCTCCGGGCAGGTGATCCTCGGCAAACTCGGCGGGTGCGCGGACATCGATGATCTGGTCAAAGGGCAGATCACGCAGGTCGGTGAGGGCGTTCAGGGTCAGCTTCATGGCGGTGCAATCTAGCGGTTTTCGCCGCAGGGGCTAGGGGCAAACTGTCAGGGGCGTCCGTCGGTGAACTGCACCAGATCCCAAAGGGTGCCGTAGAGATCTTTGAACACCGCTACCGTGCCATAGGGGGCGTCCAGCGGATCGCGGACAAAGATTACGCCCTTTTCGCGGTAGGCGTTGTAATCGCGCCAGAAATCATCGGTTTGCAGGAAGAGGAATACACGTCCACCGGCCTGATTGCCGATGAAGGGCTCTTGCTCGGGCTTCGAGGCCCGCGCCAGCACGATAGAGGCATTGCCGTCCCCTTTTGGGCGGACCACCACCCAGCGTTTGTCCTGTTCGGGCTGGTAGGTGTCTTCGATCAGATCGAACCCGAGGGTGTTGCAGTAGAACGCGATGGCCTCGTCATAGTCGCGGACTACAAGGGCGATGTGGGCTAGGCGTTGGGACATGGTGGCACCTCTTGAAACGAAAAAGCGCCCGCCGCGCTCTGCCGCTGGGGCAGGCTTGGCGGGCGCTGTCATCTTACCCTACGGGAAAGATGACGGATCAGCTACGCACCAGAGCTTCGTACTCTTCGGCGATGTTGCGGGTGATCGCACCCACGGTGAAAGTGTAGTCACCGATCTGGCCCACGGGGGTCACTTCGGCGGCGGTGCCGGTCAGCCAGCATTCTTCGAAGTCAGCCAGTTCCTCGGGCATGATGCGGCGTTCGTTCACCTTGATGCCTTTGGCCTGTAGCATGCCGATAACGGTCTGACGGGTGATACCGTTCAGGATCGCGTCCGGAATGGGCGTGTGCACTTCGCCGTCTTTTACGAAGAAGATGTTCGCGCCGGTCGCTTCGGCAACATAGCCGCGGTAGTCCATGAACAGCGCGTCCGAGCAGCCTTTGGCCTCGGCCGCGTGCTTGGACATGGTGCAGATCATGTAAAGACCGGCAGCCTTGGCCGCGGTGGGGATGGTTTCGGGCGAGGGACGCTTCCACTTGGCGATGTCCAGTTTCGCGCCCTGCATCTTGGCGTCGCCGTAGTAGGCGCCCCAAGTCCATGCGGCCACGGCCATACGCACGGGGTTGCGCGAGGATGCGACACCCATGTCTTCGCCCGCACCACGCCATGCGATCACGCGCACGTAGGCGTCGGTCAGGTTGTTGGCTTCCAGAACGGCCTTTTTGGCCTCTTCGATCTGCTCAACGGTGTAGGGGATCGGCATGTCCAGCAGCGCGCCCGATTTCAGCAGACGCTCCGAGTGCTCAACCGATTTGAAGATCTTGCCGTTGTAGCAACGCTCGCCTTCAAAGACCGAGGAAGCATAGTGCAGAGCATGGGTCAGAATGTGGACCTTGGCATCGCGCCATTCCACAAGCTGGCCGTCCAGCCAGATTTTCCCGTCACGATCGTCATATGCGCCAGCCATTGTCGGCATCCTTCTGTTTCGGTCTCAATTTTTCGAATGTTGCGCCTGCAATATCCGGCTCGGACATAAAATTGCGCAAAACCTGCAGATTCGCTACCAGTCCGGTCTTGGAATGTCAACAAGGCTGACTTAAAATCAAGTCAAAGCCCCGATGGAAGGAACGATACGATGGATGAGCGCGGACACCCCGGCATGCACAGCGGCGAGAGCCTGCTGTTTCTGACCGACGAGCAACTGCGTAAGGGCATCGAGGCAATGTTCTTTGCCTATCGGGGGTTTACCGCTGATCCCGACCGCATTCTGGCGACGCTGGCCTACGGGCGGGCGCACCATCGGGCGATCCACTTTATCAACCGCAGCCCCGGCACCACCGTCAACAATCTGTTGAACACTCTGGGCGTGACCAAGCAATCGCTGAACCGTGTTCTGCGCACCTTGATCGAAGACGGGCTGGTTGAGTCGCGCGTGGGCAAGAAAGACAAGCGTGAACGGCATCTTTTCCTGACGGGCGAAGGCGAGGCCCTAGAGCAGCGCCTGTCGGATGCGCAACGTGCGCGCATGCGCGCAGCCTACCGTGCAGCGGGTCCCGAAGCGGTGGCTGGCTTTCGCACGGTTCTGGAGGCTATGATGGACCCCGATTTGCGGCGTCAGTATCTGTCGCTACGGGAGGAGAATACATGAGCGATCCTGCACCTCACGTCCTGATCGTGGATGACGATGAACGCATCCGTGGTCTGTTGCAGAAATTCCT
>JAYZYX010000039.1:0-2649 GCA_036139795.1 Pseudomonadota bacterium
GGTTCTGTTGATCTTTGTCTATTCCGGCCTGCCCTTCGCGGGGATTAATCTTAGCCCGTTTGTGGCTGTAATCATTGCCTTTTTGCTGAACAACTCGTCCTACTTTGCCGAGGTGTTCCGCGCGGGCATCAACTCGATCGCCAAGGGCCAGACCGAGGCGGCGCGGGCCACCGGCCTTAGCCCTGCGCAGACTATGACCTATGTGGTTCTGCCCCAAGCGGTGCGCAACGTGCTGCCTGACCTGCTGTCCAACACAGTTGAGGTCGTCAAGCTGACCTCGCTGGCGTCGGTCGTCTCTCTCTCCGAGCTGCTCTACTCGGCCAATATGGCCCGCTCGGTCACCTATAATTCGTCGCCTCTGGTGCTGGCGGCGCTGCTTTACCTTGCCGTTCTCTGGCCCCTGGTGCGGGTCGTCTCCCGCTATCAGCGTGGCCTTGCGGTGCATTAACGAAGGAAGTTTGTCATGACGAAAATGATCATTGGCGGGGCGCAAATCGGTGGCATCCAAAAGGCTGAAACCCGTGAGGAAGTCGTCGCACGGATGCTGACCCTGATGGATGAGGCCCATGAAAAAGGTGTTGAATTCCTTGCCTATCCCGAGATGACCCTGACCACATTCTTCCCCCGTTTCTACGTGGAAGACCGGTCCGAGTTTGACCACTGGTTCGAAACTGAAATGCCTAATGCCGCAGTCATGCCGCTGTTCGACAAAGCCAAGGAATACGGCATGGGTTTTACCTTCGGTTATTGCGAACTGACACCTGAGGGGCAGCACTTTAATACCTCGGTCATCGTCTCGCCCGAGGGCGAGATCGTGCTGACCTACCGCAAGACCCACCTGCCCGGCCACGCGGAGTATGAGCCCGAGCGCAGCCACCAGCACCTTGAGAAACGCTATTTCCTGCCCGGTGATACGGGGTTCAACGTGGTGCGTAGCCAAGGCGTGATCATGGGGATGGGCATCTGCAATGACCGTCGCTGGCCCGAGACATGGCGTGTGCTGGGGCTTCAAGGGGTGCAGTTGGTGTCCATCGGATACAATACGCCTTCGCAGAACAACCTGATGCAGGCCGAAGGTCTGGAAAAGCGTCTTTATCACCATGAATTATCGGTGTGCGCGGGGGCCTATCAAAACTCGACCTACGCAGTGTCGGTTGCCAAATGCGGCGATGAGGATGGCAACCACATGATTGGCGGCTCGGTGATTGTGGACCCCGATGGCTTTGTTATCGCCCGCGCGCAGGGCGAAGGGGATGAGTTGATCGTGGCCGAGGCGGACTTTGATAAATGTGCCTTCGGCAAGTCCACCGTGTTCAACTTTGCCGCCCACCGGCGGATCGAACACTATGGCCTGATCACCGCGCAAACCGGTGTGGTGGAGCCTGAGTGATGGCGGATTTCGACACAGTCATTCACGGCGGCACGATCGCCACGGCGGACTATCTGGCAAAGGGCGATGTTGGCATTAAGGATGGTCGTATCGTTGCCGTGGCCGAACATCTCTCGGGCGGCGATCGGCGCATTTACGCAGGCGGGCGGATCGTCATGCCCGGCGGGATCGAGGCGCACGCCCACATCGCGCAGGAAAGCAGCTCGGGCGTGATGACGGCGGATGATTATCTGTCGGGATCAATCTCGGCAGCCTTCGGGGGCAATTCGTCCTTCATCCCCTTCGCGGCGCAGCAGCGGGGGCAAAGCGTAGATGACGTGCTGGCCACCTATGCTGCGCGGGGCGCACGTTCGGTCATCGACTATTCCTACCACCTGATCATCTCGGACCCGCGCCCAGAGGTTTTAACGGATGAGTTGCCCCGCGCGTTTCAGCGCGGTGTGACCAGTTTCAAGGTTTTTATGACCTATGATCTGATGAATCTGGGTGACGGGGGGATGTTGGACATCCTGACCGTCGCGCGGGATCACGGGGCGATCACCATGGTCCATGCGGAAAACAACGACATGGTAAAATGGATGAACAAGCGGCTGGCGGCCCGTGGCCTGACCGCGCCCAAATACCATGCCATCAGCCGCCCCCAACTGGCCGAAGAAGAAGCGATCAACCGCGCAATCCAACTGGCCAAACTGGTGGATGCACCCTTGTTCATCGTCCATGTCTCGACCGAAGGCGGGGCCGAGATTGTCCGGCGCGAAAAGTTCAATGGCGCCAAAATCTATGCCGAGACCTGCCCTCAGTATCTGGCGCTGACCCGCAGCGATCTGGACCGACCGGGGATGGAAGGGGCCAAGTTTATCTGCTCGCCGCCTTTACGGGGCGCGGATACCCAAGAGGCGCTATGGCATCACGTAGCGCATGGGACGTTTGAAAGCGTCTCTTCTGATCACGCGCCCTATCGCGCCGATGAAACGGGTAAATTCCTGAACGGCTTCGATGTGCCCTACCCCAAGATCGCCAACGGGATGCCAGGGATTGCCATGCGCCTGCCCTATCTGTTCTCGGAAGGGGTGGTGAAGGGACGGATCACACCAGAGCAGTTCGTGGCTCTGTCATCGACCAACGCGGCAAAGACCTTCGGCTGCGCAACCAAGGGTCGGATCGCGCCCGGAATGGATGCGGATATCGCGATCTGGAACCCTGAAGTAACGCGGACAGTGCGCCAAGAGGATCAGCACGACAATATGGACTACACCCCG
>JAYZYX010000040.1:0-5561 GCA_036139795.1 Pseudomonadota bacterium
GGATCGCGGTGCCTTGCAGCAGGAACTCTTCGGTCCCGACTTCCTGATCGAGCGTCCCTTGCTGCAAGCCATGCGCCCGCATCCGCAAGGTGCCCCCGTTCTGCTGATCGATGAGCTTGACCGCACCGACGAGCCATTTGAGGCCTTCCTGCTTGAGGCGCTCTCGGATTTCCAGATTTCGATCCCGGAAATGGGCACGATCAAGGCCCCGGAACCTCCCATTGTGATAATCACATCGAACCGCACCCGCGAAGTACATGACGCGCTCAAGCGTCGCTGCCTCTACCATTGGGTGGATTATCCTGACGCTGCGCGTGAGCTTGAGATTCTCCATTCCCGCGTACCCGAAGCGGCAGAGACGCTTTCGAAAGAGGTCATCGCTTTCGTCCAATCCTTGCGCACTGAAGACGTGTTCAAAAAGCCGGGCGTGGCAGAAACCATCGACTGGGCGAAATGCCTGCTGGCGCTGGATGTGATCTCCCTGACACCGGATGTCATCGCGGACACAATCGGGGCCTTGCTGAAATACCAGGACGACATCCAGCGTATTGCCGGATCCGAGGCCACCCGCCTTCTGGATCAAGCCCGCGCCAGCCTGACCGAAGACGCATGATCATTCATCTTGGCGCCAAATACCTTCGGGGGGAGGCGTCCCGCAGGGGCGCCGGGGGGCAGACAGCCCCCTGCGCGGTCTGAGGTTGCGCGATGGCCGAATACATCCCGCTCGAACTGCCTGAAAACCCGCGGCTTGCCGAAAATATCGCTCATTTCGCGCGGGCTTTGCGCTATGCGGGATTGCCCGTCGGGCCGGGACGGGTGGCCGATGCGGTGCGGGCTGTGGCAGCCAGCGGCTTTACCAGCCGGATGGATTTCTACCACACTCTTGCGGCCTGCTTCATCTCGCGTCCCGAACATCGTCTGGTCTTCGCGCAAACCTTCCGTCTGTTCTGGCGCGACCCGCGCTTTCTGGAACATATGATGAGCATGATGCTCCCCTCGGTTCGCGGGGTGCAGGAAGAGCGGAAAGCTCAAGCCGCGGAAAAGCGGGCGGCACAGGCGCTGCTACAGGACCAAATCCCCGAGATGCCCCAGTCCGAGGACGAAAAAGGCGGCGAGGAGATCGAGGTCGACAGCACCCTGACCATGTCCGAACAGGAACGTCTGCGCTCGCTTGACTTCGAGCAGATGACCGCTGAGGAACTTGCCCGCGCCAAACGCCAGATCGCTGAAATCCGGTTGCCTGTTCCGGTGATGCTCTCACGGCGGTGCGCTCCCGATCTGCAAGGGGCCCGTATTGACGCGCGGCGCACTTTGCGGGCGGCGTTGCGCAATGGGGGAGAGCTTCGGCAGTTGCCTCGGATGGCGCCGAAACCGCGTCCTCTGTCACTGGTGGCGCTTTGCGATATCTCCGGCTCGATGAGCCAGTATTCCCGCGCCATGCTGCATTTTCTGCATGCGGTCTCGAATGACGGCGGCAGCGGTTGGGGGCGTATACATGCCTTTACCTTCGGTACCCGTCTGACGAACATCACCCGACACCTGAAGGCCAAAGACGTGGATGCGGCCTTGGCCGCCGCCGGTGCCGAGGCGCAGGACTGGCAGGGCGGCACGCGGATTGGCGAGACGTTGGCGCGGTTCAACCGTGACTGGTCCCGCCGCGTGTTAGGGCAGGGCGCTGTGGTGATCCTGATCACAGACGGGCTAGAGCGGGGGGATCCGGACTTGCTTGCGCTTGAGGCCGGACGTTTGGGCCGCAGCGCCCGCAAGCTGATCTGGGTGAACCCGCTGCTGCGGTGGGAAGAGTTCGCGCCACGAGCCAAGGGGATTCAGGCTTTGCTGCCCCATGTGGATGTGTTCCGGACCGGCCACAACATCGCCTCGATCGAGGGGTTGGCTGATGCGTTGTCCGGTGATGGTGGAGAGAAAGCCCGCATGATGCAGGCGCTGCACAGCTACACCTCCGAAGGCTAAGCCTTTTCCATATCCGGCGGAGCGCCCCTTTCGGGGCGCCCAGGTTTTTGGGTCTGCTATGGTAAGGCGTTAAGGACCGTCAGGCTTTGGCGTCTTTGAACATCCCGCGCATGGCCTCGCGGTCTTTTTGAAGGGCTTGCCGTTTTTCCAGCGCCAGCGCCATGCCGCGGGCAACGGCGGGGCGGGCGGCCATAGCCTCTAACCAGCGGGCCATGTGGGGTTTGTCATCGAGGGTTTGTTTTTGTCCCTCCCAGAGCGAGGCCCACCCGTAGATCGCCATATCCGCGATGGAATAAAAGTCTCCGGCCACCCAAGCATACTGCGCCAGTTGCCCGTCCAGCACCTTATACAGGCGGGCGGTTTCCTTGATGTAGCGCTCTTTCGCGTAAGGCAGGTCCTGTGGCGGGTTCATGAGGGGCGCGTATTTGACAAAGTGATGTGTCTGCCCGGCCATCGGGCCAAGCCCGCCCATTTGCCACATCAGCCATTGATCGACGCTGAGGCGGTCGCGTTCGGTGGAGCCATAGAACTGGCCGGTCTTTCGGGCGAGGTACTGCAGGATCGCGCCGGATTCGAACAGCGAGATCGGCGCGCCGTCCGGCCCTTCGGGGTCGGTGATGGCGGGCATCTTGTTGTTTGGGCTGATCTTTAGGAATTCGGGTTTGAACTGATCGCCTGCGCTGATGTCCACCAGATGCAGATTATAGGGCAGGCCCATCTCTTCCAGCGCGACAGAGATTTTCCATCCGTTGGGGGTGGGCCAGTAGTAGAGTTCGATCGGGGTTGGCATTGGCGTTAACCTTCTGTTCACCTTTGCGCTCTAGCTTGGCCAGAGTTGCAGTTTTGGCAAGGGTGCTTGGTAAATCCGACAGGTTGACGCAGGGCCGCGCATTGCGTAATCGGGTCCGGTGGCGCTTTGTTACCGGATTGCGGGCCACGATAAATAAACCGCTAAAGAGGTCAGGCTTGGGACCCCCCTGTTGCTGACCGCGACCGGGGGTTTTTTCGTGGCTGATTGCCGCGCAGAATGGAGACTGGACGATGACGAAGGACAACTCGAACTGGAAATCGCGCACCAAAGCGGTGCACAGCGGTACCCGTCGCAGCCAATATGGCGAAGTGTCCGAGGCCATCTTTATGACCCAGGGCTTTGTCTATGAGACCGCCGAGGCGGCCGAGGCACGCTTTGTCCAACTGGGTGAGGATGAGTTCATCTATGCCCGCTATGGCAACCCGACGGTCGCCATGTTCGAAGACCGTATCGCCGCGATTGAGGGCACCGAAGATGCCTTTGCTTGCGCCAGCGGGATGGCTGCGGTCAACGGGGCGCTGGTCTCGATGCTGCGGGCAGGGGATCACGTGGTGTCGGCCAAGGCTCTGTTCGGCTCGTGTCTTTATATTCTTGAGGAAATTCTGGGCCGGTATGGCGTGGAAGTGACCTTTGTCGATGGCACCGATCTGGATCAGTGGAAGGCGGCGATCCGCCCTGACACCAAGGCCGTGTTCTTTGAGTCGGTTTCCAACCCCGCGCTGGAAGTCATTGATATGAAATCGGTTTCCGATCTGGCCCATGCGGTTGGCGCATTGGTTGTGGTGGACAACGTTTTCTCGACGCCGGTGTTTTCGCGGGCGACAGAACTGGGTGCGGATGTGATCGTCTATTCGACCACCAAGCACATCGATGGTCAGGGCCGTGCCCTTGGCGGTGTGGTTCTGGGCAGCAAGGAATTCATCCGTGGCACCCTTGAGCCCTACATGAAGCATACGGGCGCCGCGATGAGCCCCTTCACCGCCTGGATCATGCTGAAGGGTCTTGAGACGCTGGATCTGCGCGTGCGCGCTCAAGCGGCCACCGCGGCCGCAATTGCCAAGGCGCTTGAGGGTCACCCCAAGCTGGAACGTGTGGTCTATCCCGGCAGCCCCTCGCATCCGCAGTATGACCTGTGTCAGGCGCAGATGGGTTCGGGCGGGACCATGGTGGCCTATGAGATCAAAGGCGGTCGCGATGCGGCGTTTCGCTTCATGAACGCGCTGGAGATTTGCACCATCTCGAACAACCTCGGGGATGCAAAGACCATCGTGACCCATCCCGCGACCACGACGCACCAGCGTCTGCCGCAGGAACAAAAGGATCACTTGGGGATTACATACGGGCTTATTCGCATGAGCGCGGGCCTCGAAGATGCGCAAGATCTGATCGATGACGTTTTGCGCGGATTGGATGCCGTCTGAAACTGATCCATTCGGGGTGGTCTCACGTATCCGTATGGGGAATTGGAAAAGTGGGTGTGAATTCCTACGTTGCTAATGGCCTGGGACAACAGGGGACTGAACGGATGAACGTACATATCTCGGATTTGGAACAACAACCTACCGAAGCTGAAGCAGCAGAAGCACTGGAGTTGCTTCGGCGTTTCATGCGCGGTGCCAGTTCCGAGGATGCTGCGGGCATCGTCCCCGAATTGAAAGAAATCGCTGGGGCAGAGGCGGGCTATCCTGTCTTGTCTCGCGAGTATCCTCAGGGATTGAAGGTAGATGCCGCCTACAAAGCGGCGCTGCCTGACCTGCAAAACGGTCCCTCCAGTCTGATCCGTGGCGCTCATGAGCAAATCCAGCATGTGGGGATTTCGAATTTCCGCCTGCCGATCCGCTATCATACCCGTGACAACGGCGATCTGTCGCTTGAGACCAGTGTGACCGGAACTGTTAGCCTTGATGCGGATAAGAAGGGCATCAACATGTCCCGCATCATGCGCAGCTTTTACAAGCACGCGGAGAAGACCTTCAGCTTTGAAGTGATCGAGGCGGCTCTGGACGACTACAAAGCCGATCTGGAAAGCTTTGATGCGCGTATCCAGATGCGTCTGAGCTATCCGGTGAAAGTGCCTTCGCTGCGCTCGGGTCTGTCCGGTTACCAATATTACGATATTGCGTTGGAACTGGTGGAAAAGGCCGGTGTGCGGCGCAAGATCGTGCATCTGGATTTTGTCTATAGCTCGACCTGCCCGTGTTCGCTGGAACTGAGCGAACACGCCCGTATGACCCGTGGTCAGTTGGCGACGCCCCATTCCCAGCGCTCGGTCGCGCGGGTGTCGGTGGAGTTGCGGCCGGAGCAGGAATGCCTGTGGTTCGAAGACCTGATCGAGTTGTGCCGCGCGGCCGTGCCGACGGAGACACAGGTCATGGTGAAGCGCGAGGATGAACAGGCTTTTGCCGAGCTTAATGCTGCGAACCCGATCTTTGTGGAAGACGCGGCGCGACTGTTCTGCGAGCAATTGCAAAAAGATGGGCGCGTTGGTGATTTCCGTGTGATCGCAAGCCATCAGGAGAGCCTGCATAGCCATGATGCGGTGAGCATTCTGACCCAAGGGCCGCTGTTTGAGCAGGACAGTCTGGACCCGCGCCTGTTCTCGACCCTGTTCCACGTGGGCTGAGGGCGTATCGGGGGCGCTGCCCCCCGCGGGCTTTGCCCGCGCCCCCCGAGGGGTTTTTGCCAAGATGAAAAGGCCGCGGGAGACAGGGGCCTTTTTTGTTTTGTGCGAGCTAGAGGAGGCGTTAGGGGGGATGCGTTGGAGGTGCTTGTCAGGCGT
>JAYZYX010000041.1:0-9267 GCA_036139795.1 Pseudomonadota bacterium
ACGGCTATTTCGTCGCCGTCGGACAGTTGATCAATGAGAACGCCGAAGGGCTGAAGGCATCGGTCGTAGAGACCGGCGCGACCATGGACAACATCCGCCGCATGGCCCGCGGTCAGGTGGATCTGGGTCTGGTCACCACAAATGCCGTGCAGCACGCGGTCGCAGGCACCAACGCCTTTGAGGGCAACGCGCAGGACCTGCGCCTGCTGTGGGTCTACACCAACGCGCCCCAGAACGTGATCGTGCGGGCCGATGCGGGCGTCGACAGCCTTGAAGGGCTTGCGGGCAAGCGCTTCAACCCCGGCATCAAGGGCGGCTCGACCGAGGCCACGACCGAGGCGGTCTTCAACACCCTTGGCCTGTCGGCGGACTACGTGCGCGGCTCGACCACAGATATCGTCGGCGCGATCAAGGACAACCGCGTTGCGGGCTATGTGAAGTCGGGTTCGGGCCAAAAGCTGGACGGCTCGACCATGGATATTGCCGTCTCCACCGAGATCGCCGTTCTGGGCCTGTCGCCCGAACAGGCCGACACACTGCGGGCCAAGATGCCTGATATCTCGGTCGTCGATATCCCCGCCGGCGCGGCCGAAGGCATTCCCGCCTACAGCACTTGGGCCTTTGGTGTCGGTGTTGCCGCCCCTGCCAGCATGGACGATGACACTGCCTATAAGATCGTCGCAGCGATCATGGCCGATGACAGCGCGCAGGCCAATGCAATGGCCAGCCTGAAGGGGGCCGATCTGGCCCAGATGACGCTGGATTATGGCACCGTGCCCCTGCACCCCGGCGCCCTGCGCTGGTTTGAAGAGCAAGGCATGGACGTGCCTGCAAAACTGAAGGCGCAGTAAAATGCGTTTTGCGAACTTCCAGACCGTTCAGAAGGGGTTGGCGATCCTTGTCGGCGCCTTTGTCTTCTACACAGCCGCCACCGGCCCGTTCGAGGGGCTGATCCAGCGGGCGCTGTTCCTGATGCTTGTGACCGCTCTGGGGTTCGCGCTCTATCCACTGGGGGCTGGCAAAAGCTGGCGTCCGGTGGGCATGGCAATTGACCTTGCGCTCTGCGCCGCCACTTTGGCGGCGGGCGGCTATATCATCGTGAACTATGATGAAATCATGACCTCGCTGCCGTGGGCGACGACACTGGACAAGGCCCTGACAGTGGGTCTGGTCATGGCGGTATTAGAGTTGGGCCGCCGCACCGTGGGGCTGATCTTTCCGGTGCTGGTGCTGGCAGGCATCGCCTACGCCCTGTTCGGAGATATGCTGCCCGGTGCCCTACGTCATCGCGGCTTTGACGCCGCCTTCGTAACCGAGACGATTTTCCTTGGCGATCTGGGCATCTGGGGCATGCTGACCGGCGTTGCCGCCACCGTCATCGCGGCCTTTGTCCTGTTCGGCGCATTGCTGCTGCATTCAGGCGGCGGGCAGGCGTTTATGGATCTGGCTATGCGTCTTGGAGGCCGCCAACCGGGCGGCGCGGCCAAGATTGCCACCATCGCCAGCGGGCTTTTCGGGATGATTTCCGGCTCGGCCGTGGCGAATGTGGCAACCACTGGCAACTTTACCATCCCCATGATGATCCGCCTTGGCTATCCCCGTCCCTTTGCTGCGGCGGTTGAGGCCGTGGCCTCGACCGGCGGGCAGATCGCGCCGCCGATCATGGGGGCCGCCGCCTTTGTCATGGCCGAGATTTTGGGCGTTCCCTACACCACCATCATTCTGGGCGCGATTGTTCCGGCGGTGCTGTTCTATGCCTCGGTCTTTGTGACAGTGCATTACGTGGCCGTTAAGCGCGGGCTGGCCGTGGTCCCGTCCGAGGAACTGCCCGCATGGGCCACCATCCTTGCGCCCCGTCGCGTGGCCCCGATCCTATGCGCCCTTGGCGGGCTTGGGATCGGCATCTGGATGGGACGCTCGATTGCGACAGCTGCCTTCTACGGCGTAGTCGGCCTGCTGATCGCCTTTGTCGTCACCGAATGGAACCGCCTGTCCCCACGCCAGATGATCGGCAAGATCATCGACGGGCTTGAGGATGCGGGCAAAGGGTTGGTCATCATCGGCGTGCTGCTTGCGGGGGCGCAAATCCTTGTGTCGATGATCAACCTGACGGGGATCGGGGTGACTTTGTCCTCGCTGATCGTCTCTCTGGCCGGTGATAGCGTGCCGTTGGTGGCGCTGATCGTGGGACTGGTCTGCCTGATCATGGGCATGGGCCTGCCCACCACCGCCGCTTATGTGCTGGTGGCCGCCGTGCTGGCCCCTGCCATGACCGCTGTGGGTGTGGACCCGCTGGCCGCGCATCTGTTCGTCTTCTACTTCGCCACCATTTCGGTCATCACGCCGCCTGTTTGCGTCGCGGTCTTTGTGGGATCGGGAATTGCCAACACCAACTGGCTGCCTGCTGCGGGCCAAGCGGTGCGCCTTGGGGCCGTCACCTATCTGGTGCCCTTCCTGCTGGTCCTTTACCCCGGTATGCTCTTGCAAGGCGGACCGCTGGCGATTGCCGAGGCGATCTTGGGCGGCATCGCATTGGTCATGGCCGTGCCTGCGCTGCTGGTGGGCGTGTCGCTGACCGGCACCCGTGCGCTGGATATCGCGATCCTGCTGGTGGTGATCGGTCTGGCCCTTTGGCCGAACCCCGTCACCCCCGTTCTGGCCCTCGCGCTGTTCTTTGGCGCGACCAAGTTCGGCAAACATGGAAAAGGAGCACTGGCATGACCTTCCGCATCGGATGTGGCGCTGGGTTCCAAGGGGACCGGATCGATCCCGCGCAGGATCTGGCTGAACGGGGCGGGCTGGATGTGCTGGTCTTTGAATGTCTGGCCGAGCGGACCATCGCTCTGGCCCAACAGGCCAAACTGGCCGATCCCGCTGCGGGCTATGATCCGCTGCTTGAGGCACGCCTGCGGGCCTGCCTGCCCGGTTGCGCCCGAAATGGCACCAAGATCATCACCAATATGGGCGCGGCCAACCCCCTTGCGGCGGCGAAACTCGCGCAAACCGTTGTCGCGGAACTGGGGCTTTCCCTGCGGGTCGCAGCGGTCACTGGCGATGATGTATCAGACCGGATCGCGGGCTATACGTTGGATGAAACCGGCGGTTTGGCAGAGGCCTTGGGCACGCGGCTGGTGTCGGCCAACGCCTATATCGGGATCAAAGAGATCATCGCCGCGTTGGACCAAGGGGCCGATATTGTCATCTGTGGCCGCGCCTCTGATCCGGCGCTTTTTCTAGCGCCGATGGTGCATCACTATGGCTGGTCTCTAGATGATTTCACCCGCCTCGGGCGGGGTACGCTGGTGGGGCACCTGCTGGAGTGCTCGGCCCAAGTCACTGGCGGGTATTTCGCCGATCCGGGCATCAAAGATGTGCCCGATCTGGCCAACATCGGCTTTCCCCTGGCCGAGGTGTCAGAGGACGGCAACGCGGTGATCACCAAGCTGGACGGGACCGGCGGGCTGGTCAGCCCCGCCACCTGCACCGAGCAGTTGCTCTATGAAATCCACGACCCCGCGGCCTATCTGCAACCGGATGTGATCGCCGATTTCTCGGGCGTGACGCTGACGCAGGTGGGGCCTGACCGCGTGGCGGTCATGGGCGCGGACGGGCGTGCGCCCACGGGGCAGCTCAAGGTCTCGGTCGCCTATCGGGACGGCTGGCTTGGCGAGGGGCAGATTTCCTACGCTGGCGCCAATGCCCGCGCCCGTGCCGATCTGGCCGCGCAAATTCTGGACCAGCGCCTGACCCAACCCCAGATCAGCGAAAGGCTGTCACAGATCATCGGCACCGACAGCGACCTGCGTCTGCGCTATGCCACCCGCTGCGCCGACAAAACCACCGCCGAGCGGGTCGCCCAAGAGGTTGAGGCCCTTTACCTGTGCGGTCCCGCTGCGGGCGGCGGGGTGACCAAGACGGTGAAAGAGATCATCGCCATCGCCTCGACCCTGATGCCTGCGGGCTTTGTTCCCACCCGCGCCAACCTGTTGGAGAGTACCGATGAAGCTGCATGACTTTGCCCACGGCCGCACGGGCGATAAGGGCGATACGTCCAACATCTCGGTCATCGCCTATCGGGCGCAGGATTTCGACCGGCTGCTTCAGGCCGTGACCACGGAGCGCGTCGCCGCCCATCTGGGCCAACCGCCAGAGGCCGTGACGCGATATGTCCTGCCGCAACTGGGGGCGATGAATTTCGTTATTCGCGGGGCTTTGGCGGGGGGCGTCACCAGATCGCTGGCATTGGATGCCCACGGGAAGTGCCTGTCCTCGGTGCTGCTGGATATGCCGCTGCCTGACCTAGACTAAGCCGTACAGCAAAGGCACCAGCACCAGCGCGGCCAATGCGGCGGTCTGCACGGCGATCATCGCGATGGCCGTGCCACCCACATCCGCCAGCTTCGCGATCGAGGTTTTCATGCCCACCGCCGCCACCGCTGTGACCAGCAAGGCGCGGGATAGGGTGGATGTGGCCTCGGTCACAATCTGGGGCACCAGATGGAAGGAATTCAGCGCTGCCAGCACCAGAAAGGCCGCCACAAAGCCGGGCAGCAAGGGCGGGCGCTTGCCTGATGAGGCCACCTGACGGCGCATCACCAGCGCGCCGATCAGCACCACGGGCGCCAGCATCGTCACGCGGATCAGCTTGACCACAGTGGCCACGTCGCCGGTTTCTTCGGACACCGAATAGCCTGCGCCCACCACCTGCGCCACGTCATGGATCGTCCCACCAAGGAACAGGCCGGTCATATGCACGTCCAGTCCCAGCCCTTCGGCGATGATCGGGTAGACGATCATGGCAAGGGTCGAAAAAGCAGTGACCGAGATCACGGTGAAGGACAGATCACGCTCGGCCGTGTCGCGGTCCGGCAGGATCGAGGAGATCGCCATCGCCGCAGACGCTCCGCAAATCGCCACGGACCCGCCGGTCAGAAAGCCGAAGGCGCGGTCCTTGCCCACAAAGCGCGACAACAGCACCGAGGCCAGAATGGTCACCGCCACGCAGACCCCGATCACCAGCACGAACCCCCAGCCGATCTGCCGCACCATATCGACCGAGACCCGCAGCCCCAGCAGCGCCACCCCGATCCGCAGCATCCCCTTGGCAGCGAATGCGACACCGGGGCCCATGTTCTCATGCTCGGACAAGAAGTGGAACGGAATGCCAAGCAGGATCGCCATCAGCATCACCGGCGCGCCGTAATGGTTTGACAGGAACTGGGCGGCCATCGCCAGAACCATGACAAAGCCCGCACCGGGCGCAAGGATTTTGGCCTGCGCGATCACATCGCGCGGGTTATTGAGGGCTGAGAGAAGGGCGCTCATGAAATGTCCTAGGATGTTGGCCTTGGTCCAATGTAGCCACAAGGGCGATCGGACCAAGGGAAAGGCGCGCCGCCCCAACGACGGCGCGCCTTAGGGCAATTACTGGATATCGCGGGCGCGATCTGCTTCCAGCTCGGCAGTGGCCTCGGCCACGGCTGATTGCAGGGCGGCAAAGATTTTCTCGCCGCCGGTCACATTGGCACTGAACCATTCGTAGACCGGCTGGACCGCATCGGCGAAGGCCTGCTTTTCAGCCGGTGTCGGCACATAGAGATCACCGCCACCCGCGACAAAGTCCTTATACGCAGGGATCGACTTGCGCTTGGGCGAGGCAAAGGTGGCCTGTTGCAGCGCATAGAAGCCATCGACCACCACGCGGCGGGCATCCTCGGGCAGAGACATGAACTTTTCGTTCGACATCCACCACAGAGCACCCATGTAGGCGTGACCGTCCAGCGTGACGTATTGCAGGCCCGCTTCGGGGAACTTCATCGACATGATGTCGGTGATGCCGTTCTTGGTGCCCTCGACAACGCCAGTTTGCAGCGAGGTGAACAGTTCGGGCCACGGGATCGGGGTAGGCGCAGCGCCCAAGGCGCGGACCAGTTCCTGCGGCAGGTCAGCGACCACGGTGCGCATCTTCATGCCTGCCAGATCGGCAGGGGCCTGCACGCGCTTTTTGGTGTTGGCAAAGTTGCGCCAGCCGCCGGTGTTGCCGATGGTCATCAGACGGATCGCGCCGCCGGAATCCTCTAGCGCCATATCGCGCATGGTGCGGGTGAAATCGCCCGACAGAACCTTCTCGGCGATCCGGTCATCCTGCATCACGTAAGGCAGGTCCAGAACCTGCACGTAAGGGAACAGACCCGCCGCGCCGCCAGAGGTCGAGATATAGACATCGATCGAGCCGTCAGCCACGCCCTGAAGACACTCGGCCCCGTTGGAACACAGCTGCGTGCCCATGTAGATCTCAACGGCGATGGCGCCGTTCGAGGCGCTTTCGACGTAGGATTTAAAGACCTCGAGGCCGTCATAATCCTCATCGTTTTCGTTCGAGTTGGCGACGGCGCGGATGGTATAGTCCTGCGCCATTGCGGGGACGGCAAGTGCCGCCGTCATCAGTAGCGTTGCCGCTAATGTCTTGGCTTTCCCGAGCATATTATCCTCCCTAATACTCTGGATTGGTCTTAATTCGCGAAGCCCGTCAAACGGGGGATCGTCATGGACAGCGCGGGGAAATAGGTGATCAGAAAGATCACCACGATCTCGACCGCGAGGAATGGAAGAATGGCCTTTGCGATGGTGCTGACCCTTTCGCCGGATACGGCAGAGGCCACGAACAGCACCAGCCCCATCGGCGGCGTTGCAAGACCGACGGTCAGGTTCACACACATGATGATGGCGAAATGGACGGAATCCACGCCCATGCCGATGAACACCGGCCCAAGGATCGGCCCCAGAATGATGATCGCGGGGCCTGCGTCCAGAAACATGCCCACGACAAACAGCAGCAGGTTGATCAGGAACAGCAGGATCAGCGGGTTTTCGGTCAGGGTCAGAATGTAATCGGCCATCATCTGCGGCGCGTGCGACAGGGACACCACGGTCTTGAACGACATGGCCGCCCCCACCAGCAGCAGCACCACCGCCGAGGTCAGACCCGCCTTGCCAAGCACATCGGGCAGTTCCGACACCCGCATGCTGCGCAACACAAATAGGCTGATGATCAGCGCGTAAGCCACAGCGACGGCTGCGGCCTCGGTCGGGGTGAAGACACCGCCCAGAATGCCGCCAAGAATGATGACAGGGGTCATCAGCGGGAAAAATGCCTTCAGGCTGGCCTGCCCCCGCTCGCCCCAAGAGTATTTACGCGAGGCAACGGGGAAATCGTAGCGATCTGCCATGACCTTGATCAGCAGCATCAAACCGACGCCCACCATCACACCCGGCACCAGACCGGCCAAGAACAGCGCCGCCACGCTTTCGCCCATCACATAGGCGTAAATGATCATGATGCCCGAGGGCGGAATGATCGGCCCGATGACCGAACTAGCCGCCGTGATCGCCGCGGCGAACTTGCGGGTATAGCCCTGCTTCTCCATCGCAGGGATCAGCATGGACCCCAGCGCCGATGTATCCGCCACCGCCGAGCCCGAAAGCCCCGCAAACAGCATCGAAGACAGCACGTTCACATGAGCCAGACCGCCGCGAAGGTGGCCCATGAAAGCCTGACTGAACTCGACCAACCGGTGGGTGATGCCGCCACGGTTCATAATCTCGCCCGCCAGCATGAAGAACGGGATCGCCATCAGCGGGAAACTGTCCATGCCGTTGTAAAGATTGCGATAGAGCAGCGTCAGGTCACGCTCTTGCCCGTTCAGCAGCAGCAGAATACCCGGCGCGGCCAGAAGACCGAAAAAGACCGGAAGACCGATCATAAGGAACACAAGGAACAGGGGAAGAAACCAGATCAGCATCTTATTCGGCCCCTTGGGTCTGGCCCATATCAATGGGCGGCAGATCGCGGTCAGAGGTCAGTTGGAACAGGTTGCGCAGGATCAGCTCAAGGTTCACAAGGATCAGCAGAACCACCCCCACAAAGATCGAGGCCATCATCCAACTGCGGGGCACCCGATACCATGCGCTGAAGTCCACCGCCGTCGGGATATAGAGCGAGGCCGAGGCAAAGCGCCCGCCAAGGCCCGTGACCTCTTTCCAGCCGATCTGCACGGCAACAACCAGCACCGCCAGACTGACCATCAGCAGCAATAGGTTTAGCAGACTGGCCGCGCGGCGCGGCATCATCGAAGGCAGCACATCAATTGCCACAAAGCCACCTCGGCGGAATGCGGTGGGGGCCATCAGGCCGGTCATCCACAGCATACAGAAGCGCGCGGCCTCATCGGGCCACGGCAGGGCATTTCCCAGCACATAGCGGCAGAAGACCTGCAACAGCGTGACCGCAACCATCACCGCGACGGCAAAGATGCCGATCCCGCGACCGACCATCAACAGACGGTCATTGATCCCTGACAGCAGCCGAAGCAGCCCGTCGAATAGCACCATTCATTCCTCCCACCACTTAACAACACGCCCTCCTCCAAAGGCGCGCTGCTGTGGTCAATTCAAATCGATCCTCGCAACGCGCCCGCCAAAGAAAGCCAACGGGTCTCCATATTGCATCGTAGCTTGTAACACTTCGCCGACAATGATCGCGTGATCGCCAGCCTCATGGACCGCGTGGCGGCGGCAATCAAAACGGGCAAGGCAGGCGGGCAGCACGGGCACCCCTTCGGCGTTCTGATCCAGTTGGGTTCCCAGCAAAGCGCCTGCATCCTTGGCCACGGCCCATGCCAGATCCTGCTGATCGGCGGCCAGAACGTGGATGGCGTAATGCTCGGCCCCCGCAAACAGCGGATAGCGGCGCGAGGCGCGGGCAGGCGACCACAGGACCAACGGCGGCTCCATCGAGACTGATGAGAAACTGTTCGCCGTGATCGCAACGCAGCCCTCAGGCCCGCTGGTGGTCACAATCGTGACGCCAGTTGCAAACAGGCCAAAGGCATCGCGCAGGGCGCGGCCGTTGCTTGGCTCAGGCACGAAACTTTGCAGCATCATGCCACCTCACGGCCCAAGGCCGCCTCATACAGTTGGAACCACTGCACGCGGGTCAGCTTGACCTTGCAGGCGTCCGAAATGCTGGCGATCCGGCTGAGCGAATTGGTCCCCAGCACCGGCAGGATTTTCGCGGGGTGCCGCAGCAGAAAGGCCACCGCGATCGCCGCACGGTCTACCCCATGATCAGCGGCCATCCCATCCATCAGGCGGGTCAGCGCCGTGTCAGCGGTCATCAAACTGCCGCCACCCAAGGGCGACCACGCCATGACCGCATCGCGGTGGCGCTGGTGAAAGGCCAAATCGCCATCGGTAAAGGGATCAATC
>JAYZYX010000042.1:0-9070 GCA_036139795.1 Pseudomonadota bacterium
CAGCTTGGCCCCATGCGTGTCTTGTTGCTGTGCTGTCTGTCTTTTCTGCCCGATATTGCCTTCGCCGGTCCGTGGCCGCGCGAAAAAGGAACCGGCTTTTCTGCGATCAGTGCGACCGAAGACAGTTACGGCGACCTCTATCTGGAATTCGGCATGGGGCGGAATTGGACGGCAATTGCGGAAGGCTCAGCAAATCACGACGCGACCGGCCATATATCCGTGGTGTTGTCGAAAGCCTTTTCCTTCGGGCGCACCCAGATCGCACTGGATTTCGGACTGGCGCAACGCAGCAATGGCGCTGCGGAAATCGTCTACAACCTCGCCACCTACACCTATTCCTATGAGGGACTTTGGGGCCTTGACCTGCCCCCATCCGAGCTGCGCCTTGGCCTTGCCATCGGGCGTGGTTTTTCTAGCCCGATTGGCTCTGGCTGGCTGACATATGATCTCTCGCGCTACCAGATCTGGCAGGGGTTAGAGGTGCGCCACCAGTCCAACCTAACCCTTGGCGTCAGCCCCACCCCTTGGGCCAAAACCTATATGCAATTGCAAGAATATAAGACCTCCAAGCAGACCGAAAGAAAGCTGGAATTGGTCACTGGAATCCAGCTTATCAAAGGGCGGCATCTGCTGGTCGGCTATTCTGCGCCTATTTCCAATGGAAACGGCAACTTACGGCTGATCCTATGGCAGGACTTCTAAATATTTTTGCCGCCTGTTTCCTAAAAACCTAGCGTATAAGAATGCGAAACCACATCAACCAAAGGGTATTTTATGGTACTGCGCGTTTTTGCCGTCATTAGCCTTCTGCTGACCGGCGCAATCTTCGGATTTTTCTACGCGTGGATCTGCTCGACGATCTGGGGCCTGAACATGCTGTCGCCCGACGCAGCGATCGAGGCGATGAATGCCATGAATGCCTCGGTCCGCAATATCGTCTTCTTCCCTGCCTTCTTCCTGACCCCGGTCGCTTTGATCGCCGTGGCCAGCGGTGCCTATTTTTCGGGCAGCATCCGGTCCGGCCGCCTATTTCTAGCCGCTGCCCTGATCTATGTGTTCGGTGCCTTCATGCCCACCGCGCTAGTCAACGTGCCTATGAATGAGGCACTGGCGAACATGTCGATCATACTGAATCCAGCCCGCAGTGATGCAGTCTGGCAGGCGTACTCTGAGCGTTGGCAGTTGTGGAACATCATCAGGACGGTCGGATCGGGCCTCAGCCTTGCGTGTGTCGGCTTTGCCTTGATCTACCTTTAAGTTATTGCAACTGCGCTTTTATCCGTTACCCTGTGAACAGAATAACGGATACCCAGATGACTGTTTCTCCGACCCTTCTTCTTGGCCTTGGATCGACGAAATCCGGGACCACCTGGCTGTACCAATATCTGGCGGACCATCCCCAGTGCCATGTGCGCACACGTAAGGAATTGCATTACTTTGACTCGCTGGCACCGGACCGCCGCCGTCAGGCCGCGCTGCGTCTTAGCGATCAGGCCACCCGCTTGGAGCGGCGGCACCGCAAGGCAAAGGGCGGGTTGAAGAACAAGGTATTTGAACGCTTCAAAGACGCCGTCGACTGGCTAGAGGTCATGAGTGGCCCCGACGACGATGACCGCGCCTATTGGGCCTACCTCAACGAAGACCGGACGGACCAACCGCTGGTCGCGGACATCACCCCGTCCTACGCACTTTGCACCCGCCAGATGATGGCACGCATGGTGTCGGTCACCGAAGATGTGCGCTTCGTTTATCTGATGCGCGACCCTGTTTCCCGTTTCTGGAGCCATGTGCGGATGAACGCAGACCGCCAGATGAAAGACGGCGATTCGTTCCAAGAGACCGCACTTGCCATCGCAGAACAGGCGCTTGACGGGAAAATTCCAGAACTGCTTGCAAGAGGGGATTACGCAAAAGCTCTGGGAAAACTAGAGGTTTTACCGTCTGATAAGGTACTGGTACTATTCTATGAAGACCTGTTCGACGGTGACGGGATCGCGCAGCTTTGCAGATTTCTAGACATTGATTTCGTATCCCCCGATACCGAAACACGTCACCACGAAGGCCGCCGTTTGAAGATGCCCAAGTCCCTTCAGCAGCGGATTTTTCAGGAACTTCTACCCCAGTATGAAGCCGCCCAAGAATATCTTGGACGGCTGCCGGAGGCCTGGCAGGCCCGTTACGCATTGCTTGCTGCGTGATCAGATCGGATTGTCGATCCGCGCAGTGACGGTGACGCGCCCTTTCACGGGCGTCTCCCAATGCACGGCCACATCACTGCCGCTGCTGCCTTGTTCGACCTCAGCATAGGACAGCGGCCAGCGGGTGGTGCCTGCGTCATCCTGCAATGGGCCTTCGGGGTAGACGGCCTCGACCGTGCGGGCGGTGGCACGGAACGGCAGGTTTGCGCCAAGACCCACAGTCCAAGTCCCCGCCGCCGTATTCTGGTTGTGCTTAATGACCAGAGGGTTGCGGATCTGGTCCTCGACCGCGTTAAACACGTTTCCCACGACCATCACGTTGTAGGTCCGGCCCCAGTTCAGCTCGGCATAGGTGGTGTCCACATCGTCGACCCGCTGGATATTCCCGTTCAGCGCGCGAAAGACGTTGTTCCCGATCGACACCCCGCTCAGGAAATGCCCCTCACCATGAGGACGCACAATCATAAAGCGGAACGCGTCCGAAACATCGTTCACCGTGAAAATATTGCCGTTCACGGTCAGCCCGCCAAAGGAAAACTCGTTCGATTGATCGGGATATTGATCGTGTTCGTTGGCCCAGAGGATGTAGTTGTTGTCGATGTAGTTGCCGGTGATCGTGGTCTTGCAGTTGGTCTGGCTGATGATCAAACCTGCCGCGCGAATGCCGTTGCTGGCGCTGTCCCCCTGAAACCAGTGGTTGCCCGAGATCAGGTTCCCCGCACCCGCCAACACCATCGAGTGCTTGAAGTGGACAAAACGCCCATTGCGGATTTTCACATCGTTGCCGGTGGCGTTCATTGCGATGCTGCTCCGCTCTTGCACCAGCTTCGGGCTTTCGTCAGACAGAAAGACGCAGCGGTCCACCATCATCCCCTGACACCCCTCGCCCGGAGAGGACAGCCCGCGATCCTTGGGACGGGTGAACACGCAGTCACGGATATGCATGCCGATGCCCGCGGGTGCGATCATCAGGCCGCTGGAACGCCCGTTGCAACGGAACTCGATGTCCGAGAGGCCAAATTTGGCAAGGTTGGAAAAACCGCTGAGGTCCAGCAGATATTTAAAGCGGCGGAAGGTGAAGATTTGGGTACCCTCGGCGTCATAGAGCGGGCTGCTGATGCGGATGCTGCCCGCGGCCACATCGACGCTGCGCACATAGACCTCGCGGCCCACGCCGACACCTTCAATCAGCGCACCTACCGGGATGTTGGCCACATTCTCAACATCGCTCAGATAATAGGCGCTGGCGGGATTGTAGGTCGCGCGTGACGTGACCACGGTGTCATCCCAACCACTGCTGTTCTTGGCCTCGAACTGACCGTTCCGGACCACGCGGCGGGTGGCGTAGGTCTCTTTGTTGGGCACCATCGCCTGCACATCCAGCGGTTCATCCAGCTGTACACGGTGCCCGCACATATCCAGCGTGTCATGAGTGCCGTTGTTCAGCAGCGCTTGGAATGCCTTACCAAAAGCCTCTGCCTCATCCGCAAACGCGTTCATGTAGCTGCGCAGATCGTAGTTCTTTTGCAGAACCAGCTTGGCCTCGACCGGCATCGACAGATTGCCAGCAAAGCGGACAGCGTTTTCAAACGTCACATCGCTTTCAAGACGGTAGGTGCCTTCTGGCACCAGCACCTCCAGCCCGTTGGCCGCCGCATCCGCCGCCGCAAAGGCCGCGCTATCGTCGGTGACACCATCGCCCACAGCGCCATAATCGCGCACATCCACGGTGCCGACCATCTGGGGCAGGAACAGGGCGGTGACATCCTCGATCACCACATCGTCGATACGAAGAACGCCGCCATTGCTGCCGGTCAGATCAAAGCCGAAATGCCCCGCTTGGGCCGCCTGCCCCCACGCCAGATCAACCCCTTCGCGCGATCCGCCGCCGATGATGGCCGACACCTCGATGACGCTGCCATAGCCATCAAAGGTCTTCTCCGGCCCGTAGGTGGTCAGGCCTGTCACCACGTCGCCACTGGCATCCACCGGTGTTGCGGCCGCGCGCACGGTCGGCAAGCTACCCGACAGCGCTTTGAGGCTGACGCGGATGCGCAGGTACTGGCCGTTCTGCAACTCTGTCTGGGTGAACCAGCGCACCGACTGGGTGCTTTGGGTTTTGACCAGCTCCAGACAGCTGCCGAAGTCGCCATCACCCGTGACCACCACCGCGCCGGTCACCCCGTCCAGACCCGTGCTAGCGCTGGTGCCGTCGCCACCGGACCACAGATGCAGGCCCGCCTCAAACGCACTCGGCTTCAGCGCCGCTGGATCGGTATATGCAATCGTCATGTTGTTTCCCTTCACCGCATCGCGCGCCGCCTGCGCGCATCGGCAAAGGGAAGTATCAACGGATCGTTAACGGGGTCTTCGAGGTGCGTACGGTCCCCCCTCAGGCAACCGTCCCGATATTCAGCAGGCGCACCCCGTCAATTTGCCAGACGCCATCCACCTGCAGCATCTTGTACTCCAGCAGATGGGTACGGCCCGAGCGGTCCTCGATCATAACGTTCTGGAACAGACGACCCTCACGCTCTTCCAGACTTAGAAAGACCACAGGGCCGGGTTTCCAGACCATAGGGTAGCCATGCTGGACCATGTGGCCGAACATCTGGGGCGTTCGGAACACGTTTTTGATGGTGGGGCTGGCGAATTGGAAAGCTTGTTCCACATCCTCGGCCTCGAAGGCGTCAAGCTGCTGACGGATCGTGCTGCGGATGTCTGTATCTTGTGCAGTCGCGCCAAGGGCAAAACTCAGCCAAAGCGCCACTGCCAGAAGTAGGTGCTTCATGGCCGTGTCTCCTTACCTGAAGACACGACCTAGCGCGCGAAAAGCGCGTTTCCAGTTAGCCGAGGTTGCCGGCCAGACCTTCTTCGATCAGGGCGCAGGTCTCAGCCAGACCATAAAGGGCGATAAAGCCGCCAAAACGAGGGCCTTGGCTGGCGCCAAGCAGCACCTCATAGATGGCTTTGAACCAGTCGCGCAGGTTCTCGAAGTTGTGGTCCTTGCCGACCGCAAACACGAGGCTTTGCAGCTCTTCCGCGTCCATTGCGCCTTCATAGGCTTTCAAGCGACCCAGCAGATCTTCCAGTGCGGCGCGTTCCTGATCCGTGGGCGCACGGAAGGTTTTACCGGGCTTCACGAAGTCATTGTAATAGCGCACAGCAAAACCCGCCGCCGCATCCAGATCGGGATGGGTTTCGGGCGTCGCGTCCGGTGCATAGCGGCGGATAAAGCCCCACATCGCATCGGTGTCCTGCGCACCCGCCGCCGACGCAAGGTTCAGCAGCATCGAGAACGGCACAACCATCTTCGATTCGGGAACATCGCCACCGTGGATGTGGTAGACAGGGTTGTTCACCTGCTGATCCGGCGTCTGATCCGGATAGGCGCGCAACTGCTGGTGATATTCGTCCATCGCCTTGGGGATCACGTCAAAGTGCATCCGCTTCGCGGTCTTGGGCTTTTGGTACATGAAGTACGACAGGCTCTCGGTCGAGGCATAGGTCAGCCACTCGTCGATCGACAAACCGTTGCCTTTGGACTTCGAGATCTTCTCGCCGTTCTGGTCAAGGAACAGCTCATAGGTGAAGTGTTCCGGCGGGCGAACGCCCAGAGTGCGGCAGATGCCATCATAGATCGGCGTGTTGGTGCTGTGGTCCTTGCCGTACATCTCAAAGTCCACGTCCAGCGCGGCCCAACGGGCGCCGAAGTCCGGCTTCCACTGCAATTTCACGTTGCCGCCGGTGACAGGCAGGGTCCATTCCTTGCCGTCCTCATCGTCAAAAGTGACGGTACCATTCACCGCATCCACGTTCTTCATGGGAACGTACAGAACGCGGCCGGTCTCGGGGTGGATCGGCAGGAAGATCGAATAGGTCGCCGCACGCTCTTCGCGCAGGGACTTCAGCATGATCTTCATCAGATCATCATATTTCTCTGCCGCACGCAGCAGGATCGCGTCGAACTGGCCCGACTTGTAGAATTCGGTGGCCGAGTAGAATTCGTATTCGAACCCGAAGGTATCAAGGAAGCGGCGCAGCATGGCGTTGTTGTGCGCGCCAAAGCTGTCGTATTCCTCGAACGGGTCGGGAACCGCAGTCAGCGGCTTTTGGATGTTCGCGTGCAGCAGTTCCTGGTTCGGCACGTTTTCGGGCACTTTGCGCATGCCGTCCATATCGTCCGAGAAACAGATCAGACGGGTCGGAATATCGCTGATCACCTCAAAGGCGCGGCGGATCATCGTGGTTCGGGCAACTTCGCCAAACGTCCCGATGTGCGGCAGACCCGAGGGACCATAGCCGGTCTCAAACAGAACATATCCCTTCTCGGGCGGCGCCTTTTCATAGCGTTTCAACAGCCGGCGCGCTTCTTCAAAGGGCCAGGCTTTCGAACGCAGTGCGGCTTCGCGCAATTCAGACATGTCAGTTTCTCCGTTTTCTCTCACGGCTATGTGCCGTGCAAGTCGTGCTCTCCCTATTGCGACCCTTGGTGGGCGTCAATAATCTGATAGCGCAAGGCTGCACCATAAAAGGATCTAATGCCCGTGTCCGAAGACCAGACCACCCCGCTGAGCCCGCAAGACTGCCTCGTGGCCCTGATGGTCGCCATTTCCGCCAGCGACGAGAATATGCGCACCGCCGAACTGGTCGAGATCCAGAACGCCGTGAACATGCTGCCTGTGTTCGGTGAATATGACGTTGACCGGATCAGCAAGGTCTCGAATCTGGTCTATGACCTTTTCGCAGAAGAGGACGGTCTGGACGCGCTGTTCGGCCTGATCTGCGATGCCCTGCCCGAGCGCCTGAATGAAACCGCCTACGCGCTGGCCTGCGATGTGGCCGCCGCTGACGGACACCTCTATGAGCCTGAACTGCGGATGCTGGAAGAGATGCGCTATGAGTTGAACATCGACCGCCTGCACGCCGCCGCGATCGAGCGCGGTGCCCGCGCCCGCCACATCACACTTTAAGCGTCGTAAAGGGTATCCCACCGCAGGATCAGCGCCTGCTGCAACTGCTTGGCGCGCGTGTTCCACGTGCGCCCGCCGGGGGGGCGGTCCCGCTCATCGGGTCCCAAGGCATCGCGGCGGTCCAGATCACCGCTAAAAATGGCAAAGCTTAGCTGACGCCCCTTTTGTGTTGTCACATAGCCCGCAAGCCCGCTGACAAAGTTCAGCGTTCCGGTCTTGGCCACCACCTTGACCGGATGGGCCTTATCAGGTGCGCCATCTATTTTCTTGATCGGGATGTTTTTCAACAGACCGGGCAGCAGCCCTTCCCGTGTCAGCCCTGACAGCGCCTTTGCCAGACCCGCCGCAGGCACACGGCTGTCACCGCCAAGGCCCGAGTGATCCACAAACAGCGCCCCTTCCAGCCCAAGTTGATTAGCGGCCCAAAAGCTCATCTCGGCGGCAGAGACCCGCATCGAGACCTTAGTTCCCAAACGCCGCTCTGACGCGGCAAGGCCCATGATCTCGGCGGTCAGGTTGGTCGAGTATTTCAACATCCCACGCAAGACATCGGACAAGGCTTCGGACCGGTGCTGCCCCAACACCGCGCCTGCCGGTTCGGTTCGGGTGATCACGGGCGCTTTCAGCGCAATGCCGTTGGCACGCATGAAACCGGCAAACACCTCGCCCGCGTAAAGCGCGGGCTTGCGCACGGGCAACCAGCGCGCGCCTGAATTGCCCAAAGCCCCTTGTGCGACTGTCCAATCATCGCTGGCGGCAGAGTTCGCATAGGTGAACACAGGCACGTCACGGGACACGATCTTCATCGTCGCCATATGCACATCGGGCCGGTATTTCTCGGACCGCGCATCCATTGTGATGTCGTATTTGGCACCCGCTTTACGCCATTCAAAATGAACGCGGTTGTAGTTCAGGTTCAGCCCGCAAATCGCAGGATTATACCCCGCCTCTGGGCTTTGCTCGGTGTCGATTTGGGTATGAGGCAGGACCGCATCCCCCCAAACCAGAAACTGTCCCTTCACCTCGCGCAGGCCCGAGGTTTTAACCTCTTGCGCCAAGGCAGCCAGCCCGTCGGTGTCCAGCGTGGGATCGCCCCCGCCAACCAGTACCAGATCACCATCCAGCACCCCACCCACGACGGGCGCGGTTGCCAGAACACGGGTACGGAACCGATAGGCCGGGCCCAGATGATGCAACGCATAAAGAGCCGTCACAGACTTGGCGACACTGGCGGGCGGCAAATGTCCCGCAACCTCTTGCTGCTCCAAAATTTCACCGGTTTGCGCATCGCATACGGCAAATGCCAGATCACCGCTGAACCGCGTCTCTGCGATCAGCTTGGCCACACTGGGGGCTTGCTTTTGGACGGGTGCAGCCTCGGCCGTGGTCCCACGGGCTACAGGACGCAAAGACTGGGTCAGACCAGCCGCCATCCCTTGCCCCACAGGCAACGCAGCAGAGCCAAGAGCGGCTAGAAAAAATCGACGGGTAAGCATGGAAACCCTGAAACTTGCTTACAAGAATATCCAGCATGGGTAGCAAGCCGAGAGGCCGCTTGCAAAGTCCTATTCCGCGCTTGCGCCTTTGCGCCACGCGCCGCTGGCACGCAGCGCGGTCGAGCTTTCGCGGCGAAGGGGGATATTCACAAAGCACCAGCGCGGCGCGGGGCCTCGGGCCAGTTCAAGGCTGTGGTTGCTTTTCAGACGGTCCCGACGGAACACACGGGCAGCCTTGCTAAAGCGGGCGGACATCCGGTCACCGGGGCGGGCGATAACCCCGATCGGCACCATCCGCATAATGTCCCGCCAACGGTCCCAACGGTGGAACGAGGCCAGATTATCCGCACCCATCAGCCAGACGAACTGCACACCGGGGTAAAGTTTCTTCAGACCTTCAAGG
>JAYZYX010000043.1:0-3285 GCA_036139795.1 Pseudomonadota bacterium
CCGCCTCTGTCCGCATCGCCCATGAGACCATTCTGGGCGCGGCCAACCAAGTGGCCCGCACCTTCCTGCAAGGTATCTCGACCGGCCGTCCCGCCTATCCCGATCCCGCGGTGGATGAGGCGTTAGACTGGCAAGATCTGGTGGACCAAGGGTTGATTGGCCACCTGCCCGTGACCAACGCGCAGGTGCAAACGCTGTTCGAAGGCACCCTGTGGGAAGATGACGATCCCATCGCCACCGATGAGCCTAATGCCCTTTATCTGGACCTCTGGGTTGCCGATCTTGGCCCTCGCTCGATCGCTCGCACCCTGCTGGACGAAGGCACGCTGGATGAGTTGGACCACTTCATGTCCATCTCTACCACCGATGAGCCGATCCTTGTGGTGGATACCGCCCGCCACGGCTTGGTGTCTCCGGATTTCGTCCGCAACACCTCGCCCGAATGGATCGGGATGCATCAGGACGGCCTGCCCATCGCCCTGCGGGATTCCGACATTTACACAGAGCTGTCCGATCAGGCCCCTGTGGCCCTGCGGAACGGAACAGCGATGATCCTGCGCACGGATCGCCGTTTGGGCTTTGATCCCAGCCGTGAATGGACCATGACCCTGCAAGCCGTCCGCCAGCACGGGATGTTCCAGCCGGAAACCGGCTCGGTCGATCTTGAGATCACCCACTCCACCGACACCCGCTTTTTCGTCCAGCCCGATAAGGTGGAACGTCTGTCGCCTTTTGAAGAAGCGATCCGAAATCGTCAGACCGATCTGGTCATTGCGGCGGTGTTTCTGGCGGTGCTGCTGCCCGCGCTGCTGTTTGCTCAATCGCGGCTGGCAGGGCACCGGCATTTCCGGACCATCCGCCTGACCGCGCTGGCCTTTATCACCGGCTTTATCGGCTGGTGGGGTCAGGGCCAACTTAGCATCGTTACGCCCATGGCCACGCTGCAAGCAGCGATCAGCAAGGGCTCTTTCGCCTTCCTGCTTTATGATCCCTTTGGCCTGCTGATCTGGGGCGCCGCGATCCTTGGCTTTATCCTTTGGGGACGCGGGCTGTTCTGCGGCTGGCTCTGCCCCTTTGGCGCACTACAAGAGTTCGCTGACCGCATCGCCCGCCAGCTGCGCCTGCCAACGATCCGCATTCCCGACCGTATCGACCGTCCCCTGCGCGGACTGAAATACGTGATCCTTGCGGGCCTTGTGGCTGTCACCGTTTTCGCGCCCCAGCACATCGACAAAGCCGCCGAGGTCGAGCCCTTCAAGACCGCCATCACCACCTTCTTCCTGCGCGAATGGTACTATGTAGCCTATGCGGCGCTGTGGCTGGTTCTGGGCCTCTTCGTCTTCAAAGGCTTTTGCCGCTATGTCTGCCCCCTCGGGGCGCTGATGGCCATCGGGGGCCTGCTACGGGGCCGCAAATGGATTGACCGCCGCAGCGAATGCGGCAGCCCCTGCCAACTGTGCAAGGTCCGCTGTCAGTACGGCGCCATCAAGAAATCCGGCGCGATCCAGTATTCCGAGTGTTTCCAATGCCTTGATTGCGTCACCATCTATGATGACCCCAAGCAGTGCGTCCCGCTCATTCTGGCCAATCGCCCGAACCGACACATGCCGAAGACGGAGCCTGCCGAATGAAGCGCCGCCGTTTCCTGACCCTTGCCGCCGCCTTCGCCTGCGCCCCCCGTCTGGCACAGGCCAGCACATGGCAGGGCTATGCCTTGGGGGCCGAGGTCTCGATCACTCTGCACGGCCCCCGCGACTGGAGCGCCCCTTTGCTGGCCACCCTGCCCGCAAGACTGAACCAGATCGAAGAGGACTTCAGCCTCTACCGCGACACCAGCACACTTTCGCGACTGAACGCCCGCGGACGGCTTGAGGTCAGCGGCAGCTTTGCCAAGCTCTTGGACCTTTGCGACACCGCCCACTGCCTGACAAACGGCGCCTTCGATCCAACCGTGCAGCCCCTGTGGCAGGCCCTCAGCCAAGGCACAGACACCCAAGGCCCCCAAGCCGCCATCGGCTGGGACCGCATCACACGGCAAGGCCGCAGCATCACCCTTGGCAAAGGACAGGCACTGACCCTGAACGGCATCGCCCAAGGCTTTGCCACCGATCTGATTTCTGAGGATCTGGCACAGGCCGGTGCCACCAAAGCGCTGATCAACATTGGCGAGTTTCGCGCCCTAGGCGGTCCCTTCACACTGGGGCTTTCTGACCCCCAGCAAGGCTATATCGGCAACCGGCGTCTGCAAAACGCAGCCATCGCCACATCTAGCCCGCTGGCCACCCGCGCAGGCCCCGCGCCCCATATCCTTGGCCCCCAAGGGCAGCGCACCCTGTGGTCGACTGTCTCGGTCACAGCCAATAACGCCGCACTGGCCGATGCCCTGTCCACAGCCGCCTGCCTGATGCCCAAAAGCGCCCTGAAAACACTGGCGCAACACCCCGATATTCAGGCCATCCAGATCATGGATCAAAACGGCACCCTCTTCACCCTGTAAGCCCAAAGAGAAAGGGCGCGCTGACCATCGCCAGCGCGCCCTCTTTTTCATGGGTCAGGCCAAATTAGCTGGCCGCAGCCACCGCCCGCTTGGTCATCACACCGATCAGATGCGCACGGTATTCAGGCGTGCCATGCAGATCGCCGATCATGCCATCCGCGCTGACGCTCAAGCCGTCCAAGGCCGAGGGGCTGAAGTTCGCGCTTAGCGCGGCCTCTGCCTCGGTCCAGCGGAAGACGCCGTCGTTCGACGCACCGGTCACCGCCACACGGACACCGTCCGCGTATTTGGCAACAAACACGCCCACCAGCGCAAAGCGCGACGCAGGCTGGACGAACTTCTGGTAGTTCGCGGCCTGCGGCACGGGGAAGCGCACCTCGGTCACGATCTCGCCTTCTTCCAGTGCGGTCTGGAACAGACCTTGGAAATAGTCGTCCGCCGCAATCTCGCGGCTGTTGGTGACGATGGTCGCCCCCGAGGCCAGCGCCGCCGACGGGTAGCACGCCGCCGGATCGTTGTTGGCAATGCTGCCGCCGATGGTGCCACGGTTGCGCACCGCAGGATCACCGATGTTGCTGGCCAGCGCCGCCAGCGCCGGATAGGCGCTTGCTTCTGCTGCCACCACCGCATGAGGGGTCGCCCCGCCGATGCACAGGGTATTGCCGTTCATGCAAACGCCCTTCATCTCGGGGATCGCCGTCAGGCTCACCAGCTTCGAAGGCATCGCCAGTCGCTGTTTCAAGGTGGGGATCAGGGTCTGACCACCCGACAGAGGCTGCGCCTCTTCG
>JAYZYX010000044.1:0-6205 GCA_036139795.1 Pseudomonadota bacterium
AGTCCAACTGCTCTTCGTTCGCGCCAAGGTTGGCGAAAAGGTCAAAGCATTCGTCCAGCGCGCGGTCAGGCTCAGCGTCCGGTTTGTCGACTTTGTTCAGAACCACGATGGGACGCAGGCCAAGTGCCAGCGCCTTCGAGGTCACGAATTTGGTCTGGGGCATGGGGCCTTCTGCGGCATCGACCAACAGCACAACACCGTCAACCATGCTCAGAATACGCTCTACCTCACCGCCAAAGTCGGCGTGGCCGGGGGTGTCCACGATATTGATCCGTGTCCCCTTCCATTCCACGCTTGTCGCCTTCGCGAGGATGGTGATGCCGCGTTCCCGCTCAAGATCATTGCTGTCCATCGCACGTTCGTCGACAGCTTGGTTCTCGCGGAAGGCGCCCGATTGTTTAAGAAGCGCGTCAACCAGAGTGGTTTTGCCGTGGTCAACGTGCGCGATAATCGCGATATTGCGAAGATCCATGTGTTCAGCCTTTTCCTGTTCGGGCGCGAGGTAACTCGCACCCGCAGAAAATGCTAGTCATAAAGCGAATGTTTCATGACTGTGTGACGATTAATCGTCGGTCAGCACCTCATCGCCGTCCTCAGACGACATATCGAACTCCAGCCCATGGGCAGCGCGGATCTTATCCTCGATCTCTGTCGCGACAGCCGGATTTTCGCGCAAGAAGGTCTTCGCATTCTCTCGACCCTGACCGATCCGCTCATCCCCATAAGAGAACCAAGCACCGGACTTATTCACCACACCAGCTTTCACGCCAAGATCCAGAATCTCACCCATTTTGGAGATGCCTTCACCATACATGATGTCGAATTCGACCTGCTTGAACGGCGGTGCAACCTTGTTCTTCACCACCTTCACGCGCGTCGCGTTACCCACAACTTCGTCACGATCTTTAATCGAACCGATACGACGGATATCGAGGCGAACAGAGCTGTAGAATTTCAACGCGTTACCGCCAGTCGTCGTCTCAGGACTACCAAACATCACGCCGATCTTCATACGGATCTGGTTGATGAAGATGACCATACAATTCGAGCGGCTGATCGACCCTGTCAACTTACGCATCGCCTGGCTCATCAGGCGGGCCTGAACACCGACGTTCGAGTCGCCCATGTCCCCTTCCAGCTCGCTCTTGGGGGTCAGCGCAGCAACCGAGTCCACGACGACCATACTGACAGCACCGGAGCGCACCAGAGTATCGGTGATCTCAAGCGCTTGCTCACCCGTGTCAGGCTGAGAGATCAGCAGTTCTTCCAGGTTAACACCCAGCTTCTTCGCGTACTGCGGATCAAGCGCATGTTCCGCGTCAACAAAGGCACAGACCCCGCCCTTTTTCTGCTCTTCAGCGATGCAGTGAAGGGTCAATGTCGTCTTACCCGAGCTTTCGGGGCCATAGATTTCGATAATCCGCCCCTTCGGCAAACCGCCGATTCCCAATGCGATGTCTAGACCCAGCGAGCCGGTCGAGGTCGATTCAATCTCTTGCAAAGGGCTATCTGCCCCCAGCTTCATGATCGAGCCCTTGCCGAACTGCCGTTCAATCTGCGCCAGCGCGCTTTCCAGCGCCTTTTGCTTGTCTGCCTGCTTTTTGCTGTCCATGTTCAGAAGATCTGCCGTTGCCATTGTTGCTATCCTTATCTCACACCCTGCTCAGGGCGGCAATCGCCCGAATGTTCCACTGTTGTTCCAATATGGACCAAAATAGGAACATTGCAATCTCTTTCCGTCTTCCCCACGGTGACAAAAATGATTTAACAACAAGTTACCGACGAACAGAGGTGCAAGAGAATGCTCATTTTTTGGAAGAAAAACCTGACCTTGCTTTCGGTTCCGAAGACCGGAACAACCGCTTTAGAAGCAGCATTAAAACCCCACGCAGATATTATTTTCTCTGCGCCGCCTGAACTGAAGCACCTTCCTCTTTATCGGTACAACCGCTTTATGGAGAAGATGTTTGACGCTGCCCTAGGCAAGACTCCCGAGACTGTCGCCGTAATTCGCGAGCCGATTTCATGGCTTGGTAGTTGGTACCGCTACAGGCAGCGTGACGAGCTTGCAGGGAACCCAAACAGCACCAAAGGGATCAGTTTTGATGACTTTGTTCAGGAATATCTGAAAGGTAAGCCGGAACCATTCGCAGTTGTTGGGTCGCAATCGAAATTCCTCTCAGGCCAAACTGAGCATCAGCAAGTGGATCACCTTTTCCGTTATGACGACATGAACAGCGTGATCCAATTCTTCCAAGACCGCCTTGGGTCAGCGATTGACTTGCCATGGTTGAATCGGTCTACAAATCAGGACCTAGTTCTCTCCAAGGGTGTCGAAAATCGCCTCAGGAAAAAGAAGACAGAAGATTTTGCGCTCTATGAGAAAGCTGGCTCTAGGAAACTTTAGTGAGCGAACTGCGCCTCCACAGCCTTTGTAAGTTCCCCTAGCGAGAATGGCTTAGGCAAGAATGCAGAATGTGGGATTTTTGTACGTGCGTCGGAAAAGGTCTCCTCCGCATATCCAGACACAAAAATCACGCGCAAATCAGGCCGGGATTTTAGCGCTTGGGACACCCAAGTCGGGCCATCCATTCCAGGCATGATCACATCGGTGACAACCACGTCGAACTGGTCATTTCCGTTTTCAAGGATCGCGAGAGCGTCTTCCGCCGAGCCGACTGCAACAATGTCGTAGCCACGCAGCTTCAGCGCTCTTTCAGCGAAAGCTCTCACCGGAGCCTCATCTTCGACCAGAAGGACGCGACCATCCCCATGCTTCAATCGCAAGGGTTCAAGCTTCTTTTCGTGTAGTTCAACTTGTGACGGCTCTTCAGCTGGCAGGAAAACATCAAACACCGCGCCCTTCTCTTGCCCATCACGAATAAAGATAAATCCGCCGCTCTGTTTCACGATTCCATAGGCAGTCGAAAGTCCAAGACCGGTCCCCTCTCCTGACTTCTTAGACGTATAGAAAGGCTCAAAAATCTTCGTGCGTAGGTCTTTCGGCACGCCACATCCATGATCAGCAACGGAGATTACCACATAACGACCTGAAGGGATCAATGCGCGATCACGAAGAACCGGAGCCGAGTACTCTTTCATCTCTGTCGAGATACGAATTTCACCGCCTTCCGGCATGGCATCCCGCGCGTTCACGACCAAATTCATGATCACCTGCTCGACTTGCCGCTTGTCGGCCCGAACGGTGGCCAGATTGGGCGTATGCTCCAGAGACAATGTCACACGTTCACCAACCAGTCGGTTGAGAAGATGGGTCAGCTCTCCAAGAACATCGGGAAGCTTAAGGCTTTCAGGGTGGAGTGTTTGCTTTCGCGAGAAGGCAAGAAGTTGTCCAACAAGCGCAGCCGCACGATTGGCGTTCTGGTTGATCTGAATGAGGTCCGCATATTCGGGATCCATTGGGTCATGACGAAGCAGAAGCAGATCGCAATGCCCCGCAATCGCAGTCAGTAGATTGTTGAAATCATGAGCAATTCCACCTGCAAGCTGACCGATCGCCTGCATTTTCTGGCTTTGGGCAAACTTCGCTTCAAGGGCTTTGATGTCTGTCGCATCCGCGAGAGTGATCAAAAGCTCTGTCCCGTTCGTCGCGGAGATCACCGGGCTGACGGTGACCTGAACATACCGCTCGTCTTGACTTGCAGATAGGCGCATGAATTCGCTTTGCCCTGCGAGGTCTCCGCTGGCCGCTTGCCGCAACCAATCCGCCAATGGGCGTCCGAGGCCCTCAAATAGAACCGACAATTCAGCGGGATGTGCATGCGCATCACCTTCAAGGCCATTCACGAGCAAACGCGCGGCGCGATTGCTGCGCAGGATCGTTCCCGAAGACGTGCATGTCAGCAAAGCAACGGGCAGATCTTCGAAGGCGTCCTTCGAAACAGCAGGCTCATCCGGCGCGGGCACAAGAACGATCTCACGTCGCCCCGCAACTTCAGAAATCTGCAGCGTGATCATGTTTTGCAGAGCTTCCTTGCCCCGCAATAGCGAACCCTGACCATGTTCTAACGGTAGAGTGACGAACAGTTCGCGCAGGTTCTTCCGCTTGCCGCCGACAAGACTGCGCAGAGCATCATTCATCCAGAGGATGGCGCCGGAACGACCGACAGTAAAGCGCGGCAAGGCGTTCATGCCGGAGGCTGTGACGGGCTCGACCTCATGGCTATGGGTCAGCGCCCACAAATAATGATCGCCCGGCAAAAGCGAAACCCGCGCAGTCCTATCCCCGATCCTGACAAGACGGGCTGTCTGAGAGCGGCGCAGCTCTGCCAAGTCCATTTCGACACCGTTTTCGGTCAGCAAAACCCCGTCGGTCGCAATGCCATCAGCGGCCTGATTTGCTTTCAGAACGTTGCCCTTTTTGTCGGTCACCATAACCGCCGAAGCCAACGCATCGACCCAATCCAGCCGACACCGCGCCTCAGCCATCCGTTGCGCACGCCGCATGAGAAACAGGACAATCAAACCGGAAAAGGCGGCGATCAGCAAAAGCGGCACGTAAAGCGCCAGTATCCCGCGATACCCGACATCTTCTGGCAAGACCAAAGCCACGGTCAGGCCAACCATACTGGCCATAAGCAGGCCGGTCAGAACAATCACTGGTGTTCGGTTGCTGATCGAAATCCCGGAAACATCAGACACGTCAAAATCCTCTTGCAGCAGCGCGACATGCGTATCACGCGACTTATTAAAAGGAGTTTAACGTCTTCCGTGTGCCTTCATAGCGGGAAGTTACCTCATCTGCGTTTAAAAACAGCGCAGTAGAAGCCATCTCCGCCGTCTTCCGGCAGAAATTGAACCTGATCAAGTTGCTGCCAATCGGGATTTTCACTGACAAATTTTAACGATTGATCCTGATTCTCGGCCGACAGAACCGAGCAAGTCGCATAGGCCAGCACCCCACCTGCGGCCACCAGATCTTTTGCCTTATCCAAGATTTCTGCCTGAATATCGCAAAGATCGTGCAAGCGCTCTTCGGACAGCAACCACTTGCCTTCGGGCGCACGACGCCACGAACCGCTGCCTGAACAAGGTGCATCGCACAGGACCAGATCAAACTGGCCCGCCGCCTTCAATTCAGTAGGCGACAACAACTGAACCCGTGCCCCTGCCCGCTCTGCGCGGTCCGGCAGGTCTTTCATGCGGCGCACGTCGATATCATGGGCGTAATACTGGGCGCGGCACAGGGCGGCCATAGCCAGCGACTTGCCGCCGCCTCCGGCGCAATAGTCCAGAACGCGGCCGCCTTCGGGCAACGGCAAGCGATCCACAAGCGCCTGACTTGCAGCGTCCTGAAGCTCGACCAAGCCATCTTGGTAAGCGCGGTTCTGATGTACGCGGCGGGCGTTTTCCACAACACGCATCGCGGTCGGCGACAGGGGATGTGGCTGGGTCACAATGCCATCCTCGGCCAGAACGGTGGTGGCCTCATCCACGGTCGCCGCCGCCAGATTGACCCGCAGAAACACGTCCGCCCTAGTGCGTTGGGCCAATGCCGTAGCCTCGGCCTGATCCCCAAGGCTGCTTTTCCACAAGGGCCAGAGCCATTCTGGCAGGTCTAAAGCCGCTGCCCCCTGAGGCGCCTCGCACGCTGCCATTTCGGTGTCCGTCAGCGGCTCTGGCGCGTGTCCCTCGCCCGAGAACATGGCCGGCACATCGCCGCCCTGAGCCCGCAGCAGACCCAGCATCAAAGCGCGGCCATCATCGCCGCCGCCCAAAGCCGCACAGCTGCGCCAGCACCGCAATACATCGAACACATGATCGCGCACCGCTGCCCGATCTTTCGAGCCCGCATAGCGCGCCCCGCGCGCCCATGTGGTCAGCGCGTTCTCGGCGGCGTCGCCCGAGATGATCCGGTCAAGAACTTCGATGGCTGCCTGAACGCGTGCGGCTGGGGTCATGGGGCTCTCCTGAAAATAGATACGGGGCCGTCTGTGACAGACAGCCCCGAATGATGCTCACCAGTCCGGCGCTTAGCCCAGACGGTAGTTGGGCGACTCGCGGGTGATGGTCACGTCGTGTACGTGGCTTTCCTTCAGACCCGCGCCGGTGATGCGGACAAACTCGCAGTTCTTGCGCATCTGCTCGACAGTGGCGCAGCCGGTGTAGCCCATGGCTGCGCGCAGACCGCCAACCAGCTGATGCAGGACCGCCGCTGCGGGGCCTTTATAGGGCACCTGACCTT
>JAYZYX010000045.1:0-17678 GCA_036139795.1 Pseudomonadota bacterium
AAGCAGATTCGAGCGATACAGCAGCTTTTCCGGTTCCGACATGCCTGCCGCCTTGGAATCGTCCCACAGCGATTGAAGCCGCGAAGAGGGCGTATTCATTGGTTTTTCCTCCCGAAGAATAGGGTAGTCTGATGCGAATTTTCGACATGAAGCTGCACGGGGTGCGTCGGAATGTCAATCATATTCAATCATAAATGATCATTGTGCAGGTGCAGAATGATTGAAATGAAAGATTATGATTGACTTTGACGGGATTCTCTTCCAGCTTTCTGGCCAACGGGAGGGCTTAAATGCACGAGAAAGAGCGCCATAGGATCATTTTGTCGGCCGTACAGGACCGCCCCGTCGTGACGGTGGTAGACCTGTGTGCGTTGACTGGCGCGTCAGAGGCGACCATTCGGCGGGACATCGCAGCCTTGCATGTCCAGAAAAAGCTGCGCCGCGTACGAGGTGGTGCCGAGAGCCTGAACCCGAACCAACTGCCCGGTCTGGCGGGGCGTCCGTTTTCGCTCAACCAATCGATCAATACCGCTCAAAAGCAAGCAATCGCGCGGGCAGCAGTCGATATGTGCGAGGATGGCGAGCCGATCATCATCAATGGCGGCACAACGACTTTTCAAATGGTGCACCCGCTGGCAAGTCGCCGCCTGCAGGTGTTCACCAACAGCTTTCCGATTGCCGAGCATCTGCTGAAGAACAGCAAATGCACGATCATGCTGTCGGGCGGCACCATCTACCGCGAACAGAACATCATCCTGTCGCCCTTCGACAATGATGTGACCCGCAACTTTTACGCCCGCCGCATGTTCATGGGCGCCCAAGGGGTTGGACCTTTGGGCCTAATGGAAGCGGACCCGCTGCTGATCCAGGCCGAGCAAAAGCTGATCGGTCAGGCCGACGAACTGGTCGTGCTGGTGGACAGCAGCAAATTCGAAAACCGCTCCAGTCTGGTCCTGTGCGGGCTGAACCGGATCGACACGCTGATCACCGATGACGGGATCAGCGACAAGGCCGCTGCCATGTTGGAGGCAGCGGATGTGAAACTGATCGTGGCAAGTGTTTCCGCCACGAAACAGGAGAGTACGGGTACCTGAGGCCGTGAATTAGCCGCCAGTGCCCGCAGATTTCATTCAAGGGAGGATAGAATGAAAAAACTGACCGGACTTATGACCACCGTCGCCATGGCGACCGGACTGTTCGCCAATGCCGCTGCCGCCGAAGACGTGCGCATCGCGTTGGTGGTCAAGGCACTGGGCATCGGCTTTTTTGAGGCCGCGGCCAAAGGCGCAGAAGAAGCGGCTGCTGAACTGGGTGATGTAGAGATCATCTACACCGGCCCCACCGACACCACTGCCGAGGGCCAGATCGAGGTGATCAACTCGCTCATCGCGCAGAACGTGGACGCAATCGCGGTATCGGCCAACGACACCGACGCACTGGTCCCCACCCTGAAAAAGGCGATGCAGCGTGGCATCACCGTGATCAGCTGGGACTCGGGCGTGGCAGAGGATGGCCGTCAGGCGCACCTGAACCCCAGTTCGAACGCGCTGATCGGCAATATGATCGTCAAGCTGGCCGCAGATCACCTGCCCGACGGCGGTGACGTGGCGGTTCTGTCGGCGACCACCACCTCGACCAACCAGAACATCTGGATCGAAGAGATGACCAAGGTGCTGCCGAACTACCCCGGCATCAACGTGGTCGGCACGGTCTATGGTGATGACCTTGCGGATAAATCCTACCGCGAAGCGCAAGGCCTGATGCAATCCTACCCCGATCTGGACGCGATCATTGCGCCGACCAGCGTAGGCATCGTGGCGGCTGCTCAGGCTGTGGCTGACGCAGGCAAAATCGGTCAGGTGAACGTGACCGGTCTAGGTCTGCCCTCAGAAATGGCGGGCGCAATTGAGAGCGGCGCATCCAAGTCCTTTGCGATCTGGAACCCCATCGATCTGGGCTACTCGGCTGCTATGATCGCCTACAATCTGGCCACCCAAAAAGCGACCGCCGAGCCGGGCGCGACCATTCCCATGGGCCGCATGGGCGATCTGACGCTGGACGAGACCAACTCGGGCGCGATGGCGGACCCCTTTGTCTACGACAGCAGCAACATCGAACAGTTCAAGTCGATTTTCTGATAGACTTGTGACATCGGGCGGCGTGGGGCGACCCCGCGCCGCCTTCTTTATTCAAACCACATAGTTATGGGGCGGACCATGGCCCGAACCGGCTTAGCCGATCCGATGCAGCCCGTGCTGCGGTTGGATGGCATCGTAAAACAGTTTCCCGGCGTGCGCGCTTTGGATGGGGTCCAGCTGGCGCTTTACCCCGGTCAGGTGACCGCGCTGATCGGCGAGAACGGCGCTGGAAAATCCACCATCGTCAAAACCCTGACCGGCATTTACCAGCCGGACGAAGGGCAAATCCTGCTGGACGGGCAGCCCGTCCGCTTTCCCACCGCGCAGGCGGCGGGGGATGCAGGGATCACCGCAATCCATCAGGAAACCGTGCTGTTTGACGAATTGTCTGTGGCCGAGAACATCTTTATCGGACACGCCCCCCGCACCCGCTTTGGTCTAATCGACAAGGCCGAAATGCGCCGCCGCGCCCGCGAAATTCTGGACAGCATCGGTGCCAAGATTGATCCCGATGTGCGCCTGCGCGATCTGGGGATTGCCTCCAAACACTTGGTTGCCATTTCCCGCGCCCTCTCGATCGACGCCCGCGTGGTGATCATGGACGAGCCCACGGCGGCCCTCTCGCACAAGGAAATCGAAGAGCTGTATGAGCTGGTCGAGACCCTAAAAGCCCAAGGCAAGGCGATCCTCTTCATCAGCCATAAGTTCGACGAGATTTTCCGCATCGCCGACCGCTACACCGTCTTCCGTGACGGCCAGTTCGTGGGCGATGGCCTGATGGCCGACGTGACCGAGGGCGAGTTGGTACAGATGATGGTGGGCCGCTCAGTCGATCAGATTTTCCCGAAACGCAAAGCGGTGCTTGGCAATCCGGTCCTGCAAGTAGTGGGCTATTCGCACCCGACCGAATTTGACAGTATCGGGTTCACCCTGCGACGGGGCGAAATCCTTGGCTTTTACGGTCTGGTCGGCGCGGGCAGGTCCGAGTTCATGCAGTCCCTGATCGGGATAACCCGCCCCTCAAAAGGGGTCTGCAAGATGGGCGATGACATCGTCATCATCCGCTCGCCCGCCGAGGCGATTGAAGCTGGCATCGTCTATGTTCCTGAAGATCGCGGCAAACAAGGCGCCATCACCGCCATGCCGATCTTCCAGAACGTCACCCTGCCCTCCTTAGGCAAGACCTCGAAAAACGGGTTCCTGCAAATGGCCGAGGAATTCAAACTGGCCCGCGAATACACGCAGCGGCTGGACCTGCGGGCGGCATCTTTGGATGTGCCGGTGGGATCGCTGTCCGGCGGAAACCAGCAAAAGGTAGTCATTGCGAAATGGCTGGCCACCCAGCCCAAGGTCATCATTCTGGACGAGCCGACCAAAGGCATCGACATTGGGTCAAAAGCCGCCGTGCATGACTTTATGTCGGAACTAGCCGAACAGGGCCTGTCGGTAATTATGGTCAGCTCGGAAATCCCCGAGATCATGGGCATGTCCGACCGCGTGATCGTCATGCGCGAAGGCCGCATCGCCGCCGAGCTTGAGGGCGATGATCTGTCCCCCGAAACCCTTGTCCGCCACGCCGCAGGCATCACCTCGGAGGCCGCCGCATGAACGCCCTTCTGAAATCGCGCGAAAGCATTCTGGTGGGCGCGATCCTTGCCCTACTGGTGCTGATCGCCACCCGCTTTGCGGGCTTTGTCACCCCTGCCAATCTGGCCGCCGTGTTCAATGACACCAGCCCCCTGATCATTCTGGCGCTGGGGCAGATGGTGGTGATCCTGACCCGCTGCATCGACCTTTCCGTCGCCGCGAACCTTGCCCTGACTGGCATGGTCTGCGCCATGCTGAACGTGGCCTATCCCGATCTACCGATCATCGTCATTCTGATGCTGGCGCTGGCGCTTGGGGCGATCATGGGCACGGTGAACGGGCTGTTGGTGTGGAAACTGGATATCCCGCCCATCGTGGTGACTCTTGGCACCATGACCATCTATCGCGGCATCATCTTCCTGATCTCGGACGGGAAATGGGTCAACGCCCATGAGATGAGTCCCGCCTTCACCGCCTTCCCCCGCTCCGCGCTGCTGGGTCTGCCGGTTCTGTCGTGGGTCGCAATAGCAGTGATCATCGTTATGGCCGTCGTCATGGCCCGTACCACCCTTGGCCGCAGCTTCTACGCGGTGGGTGGCAATCCCCATGCGGCGGTCTATACGGGCATCAACGTTGGCAAAGCGCAGTTCCGCGCCTTTGTCATCAGCGGCACGCTTGCCGGTCTGGCCGGATACCTGTGGGTCGCGCGCTATGCCGTGGCCTATGTGGATATCGCTGGCGGGTTTGAGCTGGACGTGGTTGCCGCTTGCGTCATCGGCGGGATCAGCATCGCAGGCGGCATCGGTACCGTGGGGGGCGCTGTCCTTGGCGCGCTGTTCCTTGGGGTTATCAAGAACGCGCTGCCGGTCGTCGACATCTCGCCCTTCTGGCAGCTGGCGATCAGCGGCGCGGCCATCATCATCGCTGTTGTTTTTAACGCCCGCGCGGACCGTTCCAAAGGCCGCGTTATCCTGAAATCCGCAGAGCACGCACAATGACCATGGTTGATCACATCAAAACACGGGTCATCCCCGACCGCCTGACCACCCCGACCGAGCGTATTCTCAAAAGCTGGGAGGCACTGCTGCTGCTGGTCGCTGTGGGGATTTTCATCCTGAACAGCTTTGCCTCGCCCTACTTCCTGAACGCATGGAACCTGAGCGACGCAACCTTCAACTTCACCGAAAAGGCGATGATCGCCTTTGCGATGGCGCTGTTGATCATCGCCGGAGAGATTGACCTGTCTGTCGCCTCGATCATCGCGCTGGCCTCTACGGTGATGGGTCTGGTGATGCAAGCGGGCTTTGGCACGCCGGTGATCGTCCTGGCGGGGCTGGTCACGGGCCTGTTGTGCGGGGTCTTCAACGGCGTCTTGGTCACGCGGTTCAACCTGCCCTCTATCGTGGTCACCATCGGCACCATGAGCCTCTTTCGCGGCATCAGCTACATCGTCCTTGGGGATGGTGCGTTCCGTGGCTACCCCAGCGATTTTGCTTGGTTCGGCCAAGGTTATGCGTTTTGGGTGATCTCGGTCGAGATGGTGATCTTTGCCCTGCTGGCCGTCATCTATGGCGTGGTACTGCACAAAACCAACTTTGGCCGCGCGGTCTACGCGGTGGGCAACAACGCCACGGCGGCCATGTTCTCGGGCATCCGCGTGGGCCGCGTGAAGCTGACCCTCTTTATGCTGACCGGCCTCATGAGCGGTCTTGCCGCTGTCTGCCTGACCTCGCGCCTCGGCTCGACCCGTCCGTCGATCGCCTCGGGGATGGAGCTGGAGGTGGTTACGATGGTGGTCCTTGGCGGCGTCAACATCCTTGGTGGATCAGGCTCCATCCCCGGCGTGGTGATTGCGGCCTTCGTCATGGGTCTGGTGACTTTTGGCCTTGGTCTTCTGAACGTGCCCGGGATCGTGATGTCGATCTTCATCGGGGCTTTGCTGATCGGCGTCATCGCCTTGCCGCGCCTCTTCGCCAAACTGAAAGGGCGTAAATGATGCAGAAATATGCCTTCCGCATGACCCTGAATGACGGGCAACTGGACGAATATCGCCGCCGCCATGATGAGATCTGGCCCGAGTTGGTGACGCTGCTGAAAGACGCGGGCGTTGAGGATTACTCGATCCACTACGACGCGGAAACGCGGGCCCTGTTCGGGGTTCTGTGGCGGCGGGATGATCACGGCATGGCCGATCTGCCTGCACACCCCGTGATGCAGAAATGGTGGGCGCATATGGCCGACATCATGGAAACCCACCCTGATAACGAGCCCGTCGCCGTCCCCTTGGAAACGGTGTTTCACCTGCCATGAGCCATATTGCCGTCATCGACGTAGGCAAGACCAACGCCAAGCTGGCGCTGGTGGATAGTGCGAGTTTAACCGAGGTCGCCGTCGTCACCCGCCCCAACACCGTCCTGCAAGGTCCGCCCTATCCCCATTTCGATCTGGACGGCCATTGGGCGTTCTTTGTAAAGGCGCTGCGCGATTTTCACGCCAGCCACGGGGTAGATGCGATCTCTATCACCACCCACGGTGCGTCGGCGGTGTTGCTGGACGATAAAGGCAATCTGGCCTGTCCGATGCTGGACTATGAACACACCGGCCCCGATGAATTCACCGCTGCCTATGACGCCCTGCGCCCCGATTTCACCCTGACCGGATCGCCGCGCCTGCCGATGGGCCTGAACCTTGGGGCGCAGTTGCATTGGCTGCTGGAAACCCAAGAGGGGCTGCGCGAGAGGCTGGCCCATGTGGTGACCTATCCACAATATTGGGGCTATCGGCTGACGAGGCAGCTTGCCAGCGATGTGACCTCGCTTGGGTGCCATACGGACCTGTGGAACCCGTTCACGCAGACGTTCTCTGATCTTGTCGGCGCGTTGGGACTGTCGGGCAAGATGGTCCCTGCCCTGCGATCCGATGCAACATTGGGAATGGTGTCAGAGGCACTGGCCGCAGAGCTTGGCTTTGACCGACCCGTGCCGGTGACCTGCGGCATCCATGACAGCAACGCCTCGCTTTACCCCTATCTGGTGTTGGATGTCACCGAGAACTGACCCAGCGGCGATATAAAATGTCACTGAGATTTGACCCATGTGGAACCTATCCCCTGACGAGATTTGTCGGGGGGCACTGGAGTGATCGACATGGATTTTCTGAGCGTCATTCGACGTTGGGCACTGCGCGACAAGATGCCCATTCGCGAGATTTCCCGACGGACGGGCCTTTCTCGTAATACCATCCGGAAGTACCTGCGCGCTGGCACGGTTGAGCCCAAGTTTCAGACACCGCACCGGCCAAGTAAACTCGACCCTTACGCCGAGAAGCTGACAAGTTGGCTTGTCGCCGAGCAGCGCAAATCCCGAAAAGACCGCCGCACGGCAAAGCAAATGCACGCAGATCTTGTTCAACTGGGCTTTGACGGGTCTTACGAACGGGTAACGGCCTTTGTCAGAGCCTGGAGAGAGGACAGACAACGGGCGCAGCGCACGACCGATCGCGGAACTTTCGTGCCATTAGTGTTCAAGCCGGGAGAGGCTTTCCAATTCGACTGGAGCGAAGATTGGGCGCACATTGATGGGGAACGTACCAAATTGCAGGTGGCCCACATTAAGTTGTCGCACAGTCGTGCGTTTCTGGTCCGCGCGTATTTGCTGCAAACCCATGAGATGCTGTTTGATGCACATTGGCATGCCTTCAGGGTCTTCGACGGAGTGCCCGGCCGGGGGATCTACGATAATATGCGCACTGCGGTGGACAGGGTGGGCGTAGGCAAGAAGCGTGATGTGAATGCGCGCTTTATGGCAATGACGAGCCATTATGTTTTTGACCCTGACTTTTGCAATCCGGCTGCGGGTTGGGAGAAGGGGCAGGTCGAGAAAAACGTGCGCGACGCGCGTCACAGGTTCTGGCAGATGATGCCCTCCTTTCCTGATCTGGTTGCGCTGAACGATTGGCTTGAGGAACGCTGCAAGCTGCTTTGGGCTGAGACCAGGCACGGCAGACTCCTTGGCAGCATTGCTGATATCTGGGAAGCTGAGAAGCCCTCATTGATGCCGCTTCCAACGCCATTTGATGGCTATGTTGAACAGAGCAAACGGGTGTCTCCGACGTGTCTGATCACATTCGATCGCAATCGCTACTCGGTTCCAGCCAGCTTCGCCAACCGACCGGTCAGCCTGCACATCTACCCCACCCGCTTGGTGGTCGTGGCCGAGGGGCAAGTCGTCTGTGAACATGAGCGCATCATCCAGAGATCACATAAACAGCCCGGCCGCGTGATCTATGACTGGCGCCATTATCTGGCAGTTATTCAAAGAAAGCCTGGTGCTCTGCGAAATGGCGCCCCCTTTGTCGAGATGCCGGCTGCATTCCGTCAGTTGCAGGCGCAAATGCTACCCAAGCCTGGCGGAGATCGTGAGATGGTCGAAATCCTTTCCCTGGTTTTGCATCATGATGAAGAAGCGGTGCTGTGCGCTGTAGAGATGGCGCTTGATGCGGGCGTGCCGACCAAGACCCACGTCCTAAACCTGCTCCATCGTCTGGTTGACACCACCCCCAGTGACCGGCCAGACGTGACGCCCCCACCAGCTCTTGCGCTGAGCAAAGAGCCTGAAGCGAATGTGGCGCGTTATGATGGGCTGCGTATTGCAGGAGGAACACGTCATGCGTCATGATCCTGCTGGCGCAGCAATTGTCATCATGCTCCGCAGCCTCAAGATGCCTGGGATGGCACAAGCGGTCCATGACCTTGTTGAGCAAGGGGCACCTGCGTTTGACGCGGCAATTCCAATTCTATCCCAGTTGCTCAAAGCCGAAATGGCCGAACGTGAGGTGAGGTCCATTGCGTACCACATGAAGGCTGCACGCTTTCCCGCCCATAAGGATTTGTCAGGCTTCAATTTTGCGGCCAGCGAGATCAATGAAGCCCTTGTGCGCCAACTTCACCGTTGCGAGTTCACTGAAGCGGCTGAGAATGTCGTGCTCATAGGAGGCCCGGGAACGGGAAAAAGTCATATTGCGACCGCCTTGGGCGTGCAGGCCATCGAACACCATCGCAAGCGGGTGCGCTTCTTCTCGACCGTGGAACTCGTGAATGCTCTGGAACAGGAAAAAGTCCACGGCAAAGCGGGCAAGATCGCCGAAGCGCTGGTCAAAACCGATTTAGTCATTCTGGATGAATTGGGATACTTGCCGTTCAGCCCTTCTGGCGGTGCGCTGTTATTCCATCTGCTCAGCAAGCTCTATGAACGCACCAGCGTTATCATCACCACCAATCTAAGCTTCAGCGAATGGGCCAACGTCTTTGGCGATGCAAAAATGACCACAGCTTTGCTCGATCGTCTCACCCACAGATGCCACATTCTCGAAACAGGCAATGACAGTTACCGCTTCAAAGCCAGCTCAGAAACCGCAAAGAAGAAGAGGAAGGACACAACCACATTGACCCCATCATGAAGCAACGCACATAACTGAAAAGCGGGTCAAATCTTCATGACAATGCTGGGTCAGTTCTCGGTGACATCCAACACATGACCAAAAGATACAAAACCCGACCTGATTGAGGGAAATTTGCCCAAAAGCCAAACTGTTATCGACAACATCAAATAGGTGACCCAAGGTCACCGTGAAGTATCTGAGTCTTTTAAGGTTTCCAGCGCTTCGCGCCCAGGTCGTTAGCAGCGCATCTGAAAACACATGGCTGACACTGATTCTCGCATCAGAAAAACGCGATATTTGGCTAACCGTCACCCACTAGACGAGCTGGCGCAGCAAAGCGTCCGTTTCAGGCATCAACGCGAGACTTGCGCCGATCCGTTCGCGCCAGCGCTTGCCCCGCGAAAGGGCATCGACATAGGCATCTGCTAGATCATCGGGCCGATCCTGCGCCATTGCCTCGATCAGGAACGCGGCCTGTGCGCGGTCCTTGCGCGACTTTGTGCGGTCCACCAGATCACGGCGACGGTCCGCAACGATCAGCTTGTGGATGGCATATCGCTCGGGTCGCGGCACCTGCACCAAGACGCCGCTACGATACAGAACCACCGCCTGCAAAGGCTCGGCGATCAGATAGTTCAGATAGTTCAGCCCCTGTGCGCTGACCCCAAGGGCGGGCAAGGGCTTGACCGTTTCCTCGCCAAAGGCGGGGGTCAGGAATTCGACCATCGCCTCACCGCTGCTTTGCCGCCATTTCCACACCTGCCGGTCATAGCCCCCCGGCACCGGATCGAACTTAAGCGCCGACAGGATCTGGTCCGGCGTTTCCGTCACTTGGTCCTCCAGCGCGACGGACAGCTTTTGAAAGCTGGCAAAGTCGATGTCCCCCGTCTGCGCCAGATCATCCAGCCCTAGTTGAACCCCAAGCTCACCTTGATAGAGGGCAAAGGCCCCCGTCCCGATCATGGTTCCCCCAAGGCGGAACACCCCTGCCCGCGCAAAGGCCAGCAACATTGATCCGGTCTCCCGATCCGCCGCGACAAAGCCTTCGGCCCGCAAAACCCGCGCCAACCGGCCCATAGCAGCTTTCCGATCCGCGCTTTGATCGCGCAGGTGCTTTGCCTGCGCCAGACGGGCACGCAGGTCATCGGTTGCCTCGCCCAGATAGACCGCCCGCATTTCGGTACCGATCCGGAACTTGTCATAAAGGTACACACGCCCGTTGCGACGCCGCTCTTCAACCGAGCCGACCAGCATCGAGGCCGCCTCGTCCCGATGCAGACGCAGCAGCTCCTGATAGGCGACTTGCGCGGTGCGGGAATGGGAACGAATGGTCATTGGCTCTCAACAGTATTTGTATGCAGCAAATTATTCTTTGATGCATACAGGGTTTTCGCCTTGTATGCAGCAAAAATTACTTTGCTGCACATGGGATCATTCCCGCGCCGCGCGACGTTCCTTGATCCGGATCACCAGATTAGCCCCGATATCGCGGAATGGCTGTGGAGGCAGACGCTTCGGCGCAGCCTCGGCCGCGAAAGCCTGAGTAATCTGGCTATGCTGACCTAAGGCCATCTCGGCCGCTCCGATCCCGCTTAGGGTTCCCCGCGCAGTACCAAGGCCATTCTGGACACAAGCCGAATACATTCCCTCATCCAAGCCCCCCACGACCGAGACGCTGTTCAGCGACAGGCACAGGTGCCCCGCCCATTCATAGGCGGGTTTGGTGCCTGCCAGTTGCGGAAACCGCTCATCAAACTTTTGCCGCTGTAGGGCGGTGGCGCGGGCCAGATCACGGGCACTGGCCTGCATGCCTGATCGCAATGTGGCGTAGGTTCGGGTCACGATCCGGTCGCCGCCCTGATCCGGCCCGATCCGGCGCACAGTCGTCCCCATCGGGTCCGACGGCGTCACTCCCCACCGCGCCTGCCCCTTAAGCATTCCCTTGGGCAAGTCATGAGTCATCGAGGCGTAGAGGAACAGGTGCATCAACCGCCCCTTGGCAAAGCCAAAGCTCTCTAGATGTCCATTGTTCGCCAGAATGACGCGCCCTGCGGTGACCGCACCGTCTTGGGTCGCAACCCGCCAATCACTGCCCGTCCTGCGGATTTCAGTAACAGGGCTTTGCTCATAGACCGATGCCTGCCGCGTAAGCCCCGCAGCCAACCCCAGCACATAGCCCGCAGGCTGCAACATCACCGTCCCCGGTGTGTAAAGGCCGCCCTCATAGTAACTGCTGCCTGTGACCTCGCGCATTTGCGCGGAGTCCAGAATCTCATAGGGCTCTGACAGGCTGTCCAGATGGCGGGCATAGCTGACGTTATGGGCCACAGCGCCCGCACTGGCCGCGCCGTTGATCTTGCCAGCAGGGTCGAAATAGGCCGGAGCAATGCCATAGTCCTGCACCGCTTCACGAGCAAAGGCGATGGCCTGCCGGTTCAACCCGATCAGCGCCTGATCATCACCGCTGCCCGCATAGTCCGAGGACGTCAGTTCATGGGGCAAATCGATCATGAAGCCCGAGTTGCGGCCCGCCGCCCCCTCGGCCACGCGGCCCGCCTCTAGCACCACAACCTGCAACGACGCATCCAGTTGCAACAGCCGCCGCGCCGCGGATAGGCCCGCAAAGCCTGCACCGATCACCACCACATCGGCGGTTCTCTCTCCCTCCAGCGCGGGGAATGCGGGCGGAGGTGGCAGGATCGCCCGCCACGCCGCCACACCCCGATGCACAGGAAGACGCCGCGCCCGATAGACCGTCATGGCCTTAGCTCACGGCTTCGTCGGCGTCATCCGCCAGATCAATCCAGATGGTCTTTAGCTGGGTATACTGGTCGTGGGCGTGAACCCCGTTATCGCGGCCACCAAAGCCCGACTGTTTCCACCCGCCAAACGGGGTCGAGATATCCCCTTCGCCAAAGCTGTTCACCGTCACGGTACCCGCCCGCAGCATCCGCGCGCCACGAATGGCCCGCTTGGTGTTGGCGGTAAAGATCGAGGCGCAAAGGCCATAATCGGTGTCATTGGCAATCTGGATCGCCTGATCAAAGCTGCTGACCGTAATGACCGACAAAACGGGGCCAAAGATCTCTTCCCGCGCCTGCTTGGCGTCATTGCCCGCAACCGCGATCACTGTGGGTTCAACGAAACCATCCTTCGCCGTGCCGCCAACCAGCACATCAGCGCCCTCCAGATAGCTGGAGACCTTGGCAAAATGCGCCTTTGACACCAATGCGCCCACGCGGGTTTCAGGGTCCAGCGGATCGCCCACATTCCATTCCTGCATGTGGTGCTTGATACGGGCCAAAAGTTCGTCGCGAACCGCTTCATGGACGATCAGACGAGACGAGGCCGAGCAGTTTTCGCCCATATTCCAGAAAGCACCGTTCACCACATGGGCCGCCACGCGATCAAGGTTCTCGGCATCGTCCAGCACGACGGCGGGGTTCTTGCCGCCCATCTCCAGCACCACCTCTTTGGCATTGCTTTCCGCCGAATAGCCAAGGAAACGCTTGCCGGTGACGGTCGAGCCGGTGAAGGACACCATATCGATATCCATATGCCGCCCGATGGGCTCTCCCACCTCGGGACCGCTGCCGGTGACAACGTTCAGAACACCCTTGGGAATGCCCGCCTCAATCGCCAGTTCCGCGATACGCAAGGCGGTCAGGCTGGTCTCCTCGGCCGGTTTCACGATGACCGAGCAGCCCGCCGCCAGTGCGGGGCCGATCTTCCACGCCAGCATCAGCAGGGGGAAATTCCACGGTAGAACCAGACCCACAATGCCGATGGGTTCACGTACAACCATTGCAATGTGGTTGTCCGAGGCAGGCGCGACCTGATCGTAGATCTTGTCAATCGCCTCGGCGTGCCATTTCAGGCAGTGGATGGTTTCAGGGATGTCCACGGTTTCGCAGTCATAGATGGTCTTGCCGCTATCAAGGCTTTCCATCACCGCCAGTTCACGCGCATTGCGGGTGATCAGCTTGCACAGGCGGATCAGGGCGTCCTTCCGGTCAGAGGGGTGCAAGCGGGACCAGCGGCCATCCTCAAACGCCTCACGGGCCTTTTCGACGGCAAAGTCCACATCTTCAGCACCGCACGCGGCCACATCAGCCAGCTTTTCGCCCGTGGCAGGGTTCACCGTGGCAAAGGTCTTGCCCGATGCGGCAGGCCGGGACGCCCCATCGATAAAGGCATTCACAGGGAAATCTAGGCTAGCGGCAATCGCGCGGTATTCGTCTTGGGTCAGCAAAGTCATCGGTTATTTCCCCGCCTGAATGTCAGCAATGGTCCGGCGCAGCACGCGCACGACCTGTTCCAGTTCCCGCTTGTCATCCTTGTTCAAAGGGGTCAGCGGCGCGCGCACACGGCTGGCTTCGATCCCGTTCAGGGTCACGCCATGTTTGATGGTCTGGATGAACTTGCCGCCCTGCTCCAGCACGCGCATCAAGGGCATCATCGCGCTCATGATACGGCGGCCTTTGGTAAAGTCGCCCTCAACCACACAGGCATTGTACAGCGCCACATGTTCTTCAGGCAGGAAGTTTGAGCCCCCACAAACCCAGAACGGCGCGCCCCAGGCAAAGAACTCCAGCGCCTGATCATCCATCCCGCACCCCAACTGGATGTGCGGATAATCCCGCGCCAGCAGGTGGACGCGGTTGATATCACCCGAGCTTTCCTTGATCCCGCAGAAGTTCCGGCTGCGGCACACGCGGTCAAGGAATTCCTCGCCCATCATGGTGCCGGTGCGGTGCGGATAGTTGTACAGCATGATCGGCAAACCGGCCGCCTTGTCGATGGCCAGCGCGTTCAGAGCGTTTTCACGGTCGGTCGGCACCGAATAGGGCGGGCTGGCCAACAGGATGCAATCCGCACCCATGTCCCGCGCCGCACTCGCCAAGGCGATGCTGTCAGAGGTCAGCATCGCGCCAGTTCCCAGAACCAGCGGCAGACGGCCCTTGATGCGGTCCTTGGTGAACTGCGCAATCTCGATCCGTTCAGCCACGGTCTGCGCATAGTTTTCGCCGGTCGAGCCGCCAGTGATAAGGCCATGCACACCCTTAGCAATCAGATCCTCGATCACGTCGGCCAGACCGTCCCAACGGACCGAGCCATCGGCGTTCAAGGGCGTCACAAGCGGGGTATAGATCCCCTTGAATTCAAAAATCGGTGTCATCTCTGGTCCTTCAAGAGGCTTTTGTCGTGTATGTCCCCAGCGGCACGTCCAGCGCCGGAGGCATCACAAAGCGTTCGATTTCTTCACGGGACAGCGCCCAGTGAGCGTCTGCCAATTCCGCGGCCTTCTGTTCATCGCGGGTCTCGATCGCGGCGATCATCTGGTCGTGCTGATCTGCCGAGGCAGACACGTTTGACACCATCTGATTGCTGACCGGCTGGTAGAACGTCATCCCGATCCGCGCGTGATCAATCAGCAGCCGGTGGAACGAGGGCAGCAGATAGGTGTTCGCCGCCATCTCGCCGGTGATCAGGTGAAAGCGGTTATTCGCCAGCGTCCGATCCGCAGCCGAGCCATTGCGCAGAGCGTTCCGATAGTCATCTTGCGCAGCCTTAAGGCGGGCGATCTGATGGGGCAGCCCATTGCGCGCCGCCAGTCGCAGAACCGCGCCATAGACCATCGGGGCCGCGATGAAGAAGTCGCGCAGGGTGGTATGTGACATCTCGGCCACCCGCACGCCGCGCCCTTCGCGCAGGTCCAGATACCCTTCGCCGTCCAGTTCGCGGAACACCTCACGAACGGGGGTGCGGGACAGGCCAAAGGCGTCACACAGGGCAACCTCATCCATGTCCTGACCGGGTGCCAGTTCACAGGTCAGCACCGCCTGCCGCAGATGATCCGCCAAAGCGGCCTTTCGATCTTTCGCTGACATAGGCCCTCCTTCGTCACGCGCATCAGCGTGAATTCGATTCGTATACAATTTGTATTTTTATAGAATTCCAAAAGCTGAGTCGTAAAGCCCCTTGTTCGCACCCCGGAATCCGATCCCACTCGCACAACAAAAAAGGCAGCGCCCATCGGGGCACTGCCTTAGTGATTTCAAGAATTTAGAGAATTTACCGCAAACGGTTCAGCAGCGGCTCACCACGGGCAAGGCGGTTGATATTCTCGGCCACCGTGTCCCGACGACGGGCAATTGTGCCCTCGGTCCAGCCGGACATATGGGGCGTGATCAGCACGTTGGGCAGCTCATGGAATGGCAGGTTCGCGGGCATGGGATGGGGCGCTGCTGCAGAGGGATACACATACCACGTATCCAGAATAGCCCCGCCAATCCGCCCCCCTTTCAACGCCTCAAACATCGCTGCTTCAGCGATCACAGGACCGCGCCCGACGTTCATGATGATGGCATGGGCAGGCATCGTGGCAAACACCTCGGCGCCGATCAGCCCTGCGGTCTCATCGGTCAGCGGCAAAGTATTGATCAGGATATCCACCTCAGCCGCCATTGCCGCCACGCCCCCAAGAGGGTGCGCCACCACATCCGTCTGCGTCACTGCCGAGCGGTTGGCCACATGGACCGTCATCCCGAACGCCCGCGCCCGCGCGGCCACCGCCTTGCCGATATGCCCAAAGCCCACGATCCCGATGCTTTGCGCGCCCAATTCGGTCCGCAGCCCACCAGGCCCACCGGCCCAATAGTGCCAGTCCCCCTGCCGCAGCCGCGCATCCGCATCGACCAAAGGCACATGACGGGACAGCAAGGCGCACATCACATATTCGGCGATGGCGTTCTCATGACCAAAAGCGTTGCACGCCGCGCAGCCTTCGGGCAGCGCCGCCATATCCACCTTGTCATAGCCCGCCGCAGGCAACTGGTAGAGCCGCGCCGAAAGTGGCCCGTCGCTGGCTGCATAATGGACGCCGACCACCACATCGGCGCTGGCCAGCGCCTCGGCCTCACCATCGCCATTGGCGGCGTCCGAGATCACGCGGATCTCATGGGGCATTTCCAGCAGGTCGGACAGGCCGGGCTCGAAGGTCGAGGCATTGTCGCCGTGAAATACAATCTTCATCGCAAGGTCTCCTTCAGAGCACGGAAATCATGCCGCCATCGGCATAGATGATCTGCCCAGACACATAGTTCGAGGCGTCCGAGGCCAGATAAATGCAGGTCCCCGCCAATTCCTGCGGCAAGCCCCAGCGGCGCATCGGCGTGCGCCCTTTTACCCAAGCGTCGAAGTCGGGATTGTTGATCAGGGCCTCGTTCATATCGGTGACCATGTAGCCCGGCCCGATGGCGTTGGCCTGAATGCCCTTGTCGCCCCATTCAGCGGCCATAGCCTTGGTCAGCATCTTGATCCCGCCTTTGGCCACCGTGTAGGGCGCAACCGTTGCGCGGGCCAGTTCCGAGGTCAGCGAGCCGATGTTGATCACCTTGCCCCGTCCCCGTGCCGCCATACGCTTGGCGGCCTCTCGGCCCACAACGAATGCGGAGGTCAGGTTGATGTCCAGCACCCGCTGCCAATCTGCCGTGGCCAGTTCCAGCATAGGCTTGCGGAACTGGATGCCCGCGTTATTGACCAGAATATCCACCTCAATGCCCTGTTCATCCAACTCGGCGAAAGCCGCTAGAACTTGATCCTCATCGGTCACGTCAAAGCAGCTGGTCAGCACATCGAACCCCTGCCCCTGCATTTCTGCGGCAGCCGCGTCCAGACGCGCAGGATCAACGCCGTTCAGAATGACCCGAGCCCCCGCGCCCGCCAACCCTTCTGCAAAGGCGCGTCCCAGACCCCGACTTGATCCGGTGATCAGGGCGGTTTTGCCGGTCAAATCAAACAATGCCAAAGACATCAGCTTTCCTCCGAAATGCGTGTACTCAGGTCCGAGCGGTCAAAGAACTGGGGCACCAGTTCGGTCCCAAGGCCCGGCCCCTCCATAGGATAGACATAGCCCCCTTCGATGCGCGGCACCTCTGTCACCAACTCTCGGTACCAGCCATTGTAGAAGGCACGGACGCTTTCCTGAATCAGCGTATTGGGCTGGCTGAACGACATATGGATCGCTGCCGCAAAGCCCACAGGACCAATGCAATCATGGGGCGCGAAGGGGCGGTGATAGGTGTCTGCCATCGCCGCAATCTTGCGCCCTTCGGTCAGGCCACCAGTCCAGCACAGATCAGCCATCACCACATGGGCGGCATCACGGTCCAAGTAGTCCTTATAGGCAAAGCGAGAGCCCAAAGTCTCGGACGCGCAGGTCCAGACGGGGGTACTGCGGGCAAATTCCGCCAAAGCCTGCGGGCTGTTCATGCGGATGGGGTCTTCGAACCAGCGGGGCGCATAGGGCTCTAACGCGCGGGCAATTTCCATAGCGACAGGCAGGTTCCAGAGCGAGTGCAGCTCGACCATGATCTCCATCCGATCGCCCACGGCTTTGCGAATTTGTTCAAAGGGGCGCAGGGCCTCTTTCATCTGCGCGGCACTTATGAACTGACCTTTGTTTTCAATCGCTGCCGGATCAAAGGGCCAGATCTTCATGGCGCTGATGCC
>JAYZYX010000046.1:0-3828 GCA_036139795.1 Pseudomonadota bacterium
CCGAGAAGTTCATCAGGTTGATGTCCTTGCCGTCGGCATCCTTGCTTTGCTGGAAGCGGCCTTTCAGCCAGTCGATGTCTTCACCCCAGACGCGGCTCCAGTGGGCCCAAGCACCGTCGGTCAGGCCGTAGTAGCCCGGCAGATCGTGCGAAAGAACGCCAAGGTCAGTCGCGCCCTGCACGTTGTCGTGGCCACGGAAGATGTTGGTGCCGCCACCTGCGGTGCCCATGTTGCCAAGAGCCAGCTGCAGGATGCAGTAGGCGCGGGTGTTGTTGTTACCGTTGGTGTGCTGGGTACCGCCCATACACCAGATCACGGTGCCGGGACGGTTGTTGGCCAGCGTGCGCGCAACGCGCTCCATCTGGGTGCCGGGAACGCCGGTCACACGCTCGACCTCGGCGGGGTTCCACTTGGCAACCTCGTCCTTGATCTGGTCCATGCCCCAAACGCGGCTGCGGATGAACTCTTTGTCTTCCCAACCGTTTTCGAAGATGTGCCACAGCAGACCCCAGATCAGCGCCACGTCCGAGCCGGGACGGAAACGGACATATTCGTCCGCATGGGCCGCCGTACGGGTGAAGCGCGGATCGCAGACGATCAGTGGTGCGTTGTTCTCTTCCTTGGCCTTCAGCACGTGCAGCAGCGACACGGGGTGCGCCTCGGCAGGGTTACCGCCGATGATGAAGATCGCCTTCGAGTTATGGATGTCGTTGTAGCTGTTGGTCATGGCGCCGTAGCCCCATGTGTTCGCAACGCCCGCAACGGTGGTCGAGTGGCAGATACGTGCCTGATGGTCCACGTTGTTCGTGCCCCAATAGGCGGCGAACTTGCGGAACAGATACGCCTGTTCGTTGTTGTGCTTTGCCGAACCCAGCCAGTAGACGCTGTCGGGACCGCTTTCTTCGCGGATCGAGAGCATCTTATCGCCGATTTCGTTAATGGCGTCTTCCCAGCTGATGCGGGTCCATTCGCCATTCACTTTCTTCATCGGGTACTTCAGGCGGCGTTCACCGTGGGCATGCTCGCGGACTGCGGCGCCCTTGGCGCAGTGGGCGCCCAGGTTGAACGGGCTGTCATAGCCGGGCTCTTGACCGATCCAGACGCCGTTATCCACCTCTGCCACGACGGTACAGCCGACAGAACAATGGGTGCAGACGGTTTTCTTGGTATCAACGGCGCGGGCCACGGCCTCTTGCGCGTTGGCGCGGGTGACGGTGCCACCGGTCACACCCAGCGCGGCAAGACCACCCACAGCCAGACCCGATCCACGCAGGAACGCGCGACGGTCAACGGTTTTCTCTGCCACTGCGGACAGAAGGGGTGTGCGATGCGAACGCTGCGCGACCCCGTTAGTCTTTTTCCTTAGCATTTTTCCCTCCCTAGCGTGTCGCGGGTGTGCCCGCTTGACTTGCTTGGTCCGTTAAAAAAGTCGTCCCCGCTCAGAAACGAGCGGATGCGTAATAAGCGCGGGTCTGCGCGGTATCTTTCATGCCCTCTTTCTGAAGACCGGCCTCTGCGGCTTCGGCCTCGGACGTACCGGCGGCAACGGCCACAACGGCGGCCGGTGCGCTGGTCGCGGCCAGCTTCAGAAAGTCGCGGCGACTGCTGGTTTCGCTTTTCGGCGTCTTAGACATACTCGCTGTCCTCCTCTTGGCGGCACCTCTGCCGCGCTTGATCTGGAACCACGGCCCCCCGCGGCCCGTGGCACTGGCTTTGCCCGTTAGTTTCCGCCCAGACGGAAAGCTTCGCGCTCGATCTCCATGAAGTGGCGTCCAATCGTGCCAACCGGCACGAAGAACACCGATGTCTTTGCCCCCTCAAGATCGGCAAAGAAATGTCCCGCCCACGGAGAAATGTGGCGAGAGAAAAACGTCTGCTGCTGTGCAAGGCTGGCCGGTTCGCCAAAGCGCCCATCGATCAGGCCCGCCATCATCTCCATCAGGCTGGCGATGTTGTCTTCGGGCTCATAAACGTTCGGTGCGCGCTTGATGCTGTATTCGGCCATGTCGCGGCGCAGCTGCGCCAGCGGCTTTTCGTTCAGAAAGCCGGTCATGTAATAGCTGGCATAGGGCAGCAATTCGCCGCGACCCATGCCAATGAAAAGGTTGTTGAACTCACGCTCTGCGGTTGGCGCGGTGGTCTTGCCTGCCAGCTTGGACAGCAGGCCGATGGCCTCGCCCAAGGGGGTCGCATCGCCAGTCAGCTTGGCACACTGGCGCAGCAGACCGTCCGAGGGCGGCGCGGCCAGCAGCGCGGCAAGAAAGTCATAGAGTTCCACACGCATCCGGTCTTCGGCGGAAATCTCGGTCTTGAGAGCAGCTTCGGTCATTCGGATCCTCAGTGGCTATCGGCAAAAGAAAAGCGCATGTGGCGCGGTTGGATCATGGCGGGCGCGTCGTCCTCGGCCATGTCCTCGGAATGGGTGGTGCGGGCAGGTATCGCCGCTTGGGGCGCCTCAAACGGAGCCTCCTCAAGAGGGCTCTCATCGGTCAGGGCTTCCGGCGCTGCATCATCTGTGGACACCTCAGCGAAGTCCTCTTTCGCCTCAGCCGCCTTGGCCAGCGCCTCGACATGGGCCAACAGGCCCTTGCCCACCTGATAGGTGGTGTTCAGTACGTTCGGCACGGTGGCGGCATTGGTGTAATCCTCGCCGTGGTCCACCAGACCATCAAGGTTCGCCAGCACCGGATTGCTGCGCCACAGGGTGCGCAACGCGCGACGGCGCAAACGCTCGGGAACCGCATTCTTCATGAAGGCGCTGAAATCATCGCCCTGCACCAGAGTGTCGGGATCGGGCAGACCCAGCTCTGCCAGCAGCTCTTCGTCGGTCTTTTCTGCCTCAACCTTGGCACGCTCGGCGGCGGCCTCGGCCTCGGCACGCTGTTGCACTGCCAGCGCCTCAGCTTCTTCCTCGGCGCGGACGGCGGCCTTGCGGCGCGACCAGAAGGATTGGCGCATCTCGGTCATTGGTTGTTTTCCCGAATGCTGCGCGGAGCACGGAAGACATCGGCGGTCTGGCGAATACGCGCATCGCCCTTGCCGTCTTCGTGCAGGTCCACACGCTTTTTGTCGCGCTTGCGCTTCACAAAGGCTTCTTCCACGTGATGAGCTTCGACAAACTCATGCACCCAGCGGATCAGCGTCAGGGGCATCGGCACCAACTCGACAAGGTTCGAGCCGCTTTCCGCATAGCCCTGCCCCTCATAAGCGTTCGCGGTGACCATCTTGATGTTGTAGGGCATGTCCGCAGGCGCGTCGGCCTCTTGGTCCAGCACCACATAGAGGCTGGGAGTGCGCGACATCAGCGTCACGCGGTAGCCATCGGTGTCGCTGGAATGCAGCTCTAGGGTCACGGTGCCTGCGTGGTATTCGACCGCTTCACCTTCGCGGCGCAGCTCGCGCCAGTCAGCAGGGCCAGCACCGGGCAACAGAGCAACTGCACGCCACGACCATTTCGCCCACCGGGTCACACCGGGGGTGCGCCGGATCACAACGCCCATCGGCATAGTGTCGCGTACAACGGTCATGAATGTGCCTTCTCCCTGTTTGGTGCACTTGGGTACACCGTTACTCCAGATGTGACGTGGCATTCGCAGAGGGCCAACAAAAATCGACGGGATTCGCGTCATTTCCAAAACTTGCCGCAGCGCGTCGGACAAAATGTCCACTTCCATGAATCGGGGGGATTTTTTGGCGGGACGAATTGTCCAGAACTGCAATTCCACCTTTTTTTGTCAGCCATTTTCCCATTGTTTTTGCGCCGAATCGCTCCAATTCCGGGTTTACGGGTGCGCCTGTTTCGTGCCTAGCTGCCGAACGCGCGGGACC
>JAYZYX010000047.1:0-2890 GCA_036139795.1 Pseudomonadota bacterium
TTCGCGCCCATGCGGGTCAGTTCGGGGGCGTGCATAAAGCGGTTCTCAAAGATTTTCTCTTCCAGAACGCACGAACCTTCGGCGGTACACATCATCGCCATGAACTGGGCCTGAAGGTCGGTGGGAAAGCCGGGGAACGGCTCGGTGGTCACATCCACAGCTTTCACGCGGCCATTCTTGCGGCGCACCTTGATGCCGTTTTCGGTCGCAGTGACCTCAACGCCCGCTTCTTCCAGCTTTTCAACGAACGCACCGATCAAATCCAGCGAGCCACCCAGCAGCTCAACCTCGCCACCCGCAATCGCAGGGGCCAGCATGTAGGTGCCCAGTTCGATCCGGTCCGCGACAACCTGATGGGTCGCGCCGTGCAGACGGTCCACACCCTGAATCTCGATGCGGCTGGTGCCGTCACCTTCGATCTGCGCACCCATCGCCCGCAGGCAGTTCGCCAGATCAACGATCTCGGGCTCACGGGCGGCGTTGTTCAGAACAGTGGTGCCTTTTGCCAGCGTGGCCGCCATCAGCGCGTTCTCGGTCGCGCCAACAGAGGCGAAACGGAAATCAACGATACCGCCCTTCAGGCCGCCCGCCGCCTTGGCGTGGACATAACCATCACGCAGATCCAGATCGGCGCCCATCGCTTCCAGAGCGGTCAGGTGCAGGTCCACGGGACGCGCGCCAATCGCACAGCCACCGGGCAGCGAGACGATGGCGTGACCGTCACGGGCCAGCATCGGCCCCAGCACCAGAATCGAGGCGCGCATCTTGCGCACGATGTCATAATCCGCGGTGTGATTGTTAATATCGTGCGAGGACATCGCCAGCACCTTGCCCGACTGCAAGCTGGACACCTCTGCCCCTAGGGATTGCAGCAGCGTGGTCATGGTGCGGATGTCCGACAGACGCGGTGCGTTGGTCAGGGTCAGCGGCTCTTCCGACAAAAGGGTCGCAGGCATCAGCGTCAAACAGGCGTTCTTTGCACCCGCAATCGGGATTTGTCCGCGCAGCTCTGCGCCGCCCTGTACGATAATCGAATCCATCAATCTTGTTCCTTGTCCTGCTCGGCGGCTTTTTTTCGGGCCGACGCTTGGGCTTTGCGCTTGGCCATATTCGCTTTTAGCGCGGCCTTCATACGCTCTTCGCGGCCCGCGTCCTTATTTTTCTTGGTATTTTTAGGTGTATTCGGCTGTGTCATGCCTTGTCTGTACATGTAGATGAAAAAACCGTCCAGATTGCCCTTGCACACCCCGAATTTTGTTATTAGAAGCCCCCTCACCGAAAGGGCGCTGACACAGCGGACCGGCGGACACACCGGAAACGGAAACGCTAAGTCGCTAGAAAACAACGCCTTTCAGCACAGGATGCTGCAGTAGCTCAGTGGTAGAGCACTCCCTTGGTAAGGGAGAGGTCGGGAGTTCAATCCTCCCCTGCAGCACCATCTTCTTCACGATAAAACAATCGCTTATGGTGATCGCGATACATTGCGACCCTGTTTCGGTGCTTTTTGCACGACCTATGCGTGCACCAGATCACAGAGCCATCTGTCGTAGATCATTTTATCAAAGCGCCATCGGGCCCATCCTCTTTTCATCAAAGGAATTTTCCGATGAGAGGAGATTGAGATGCAGATTACGTTTGAAGGTAAAACCGCCGTTGTCACGGGTGCCGCCTCGGGAATCGGTGCTGCCATCGCCGCCGAATTGGCCGCCTCCGGCGCAACAGTCATAGTCGCCGATCTGGATCAGGACAAAGCCGATGCCGCCGCCAAGGCCTGCGGCAACGGGGCAATCGGCGCGACGGTCGATGTCGCCGACGAATCATCCGTGGCCGCCCTCATGGCTCTGGCAGTGCAGAAAACCGGCCGTCTGGACTATCTGGTGAACAATGCAGGCATCGGCGGCGCACTGGCCCCAACGGGCGAATACCCCACAGACAGCTGGCGTCAGGTGATCGACGTGAACCTCAGCGGTGTTTTCTACGGAATGCGCTATGCGATTCCCGAAATGAAAAAGACCGGCGGCGGAGCGATTGTGAACATCGCATCGATTCTGGGCTCGGTCGGGTTCGCACAGTCACCCGCCTATGTGGCCGCAAAACATGGGGTGGTCGGTATGACCAAATCGACGGCCCTTGAACATGCCGCCGACAACATCCGCGTCAACTCGGTCGGGCCGGGCTTTATCCATACGCCGCTGGTCGATAATGCGCTGAACAAAGACGCGCAGGCCTATCTGGAAGGCGTCCATGCCCTCAAACGCATGGGTAACCCCGAAGAGGTGGCCTCGCTCGTGGTCTATCTCTTGTCGGATAAGGCCAGCTTTATCACAGGCTCGTACCATCTGGTCGATGGCGGCTACACCGCCCAGTAGCACCCCACGAAAAAGGGGGGCTCGATGCCCCCCTTGTTCGTTCCACCCGTCAAAGGCAGATCAGTCGATCCATTCCCACGGACGGGTATGACTGGCCAGAATTTCGGCGACCCGAGGATCAGCACCGTTCGGACCCTTTTGAACCCGCGCCACAAGCCCGCGCTTTTTATCATCCACCACTTCAGCCACATGACAACCGGTCTCGGCCAAAGCCGCTGAATAAATCCGCGCAATCGCCATCTTCCGGAGGTCGGGTTTGAAGATTTTACCGACAGCCGTCTTGGGCAGCTCGGGCATGATCTCCAGATACTTCGGGTAAGCGGCCCGCTCATGGATATGCTTGCGTGCATGCTCCATCAGCTCCTCGACCGAGACCTCTGCCCCGTCTACCAGTTCCACATAGGCGCAAGGCACCTCGCCAGAATGGGGGTCCGGCTGGCCGATAGCACCGGCAAAGGCCACCGCCTGATGGGTCAGCAAAGCCTCTTCGATCTCGGCGGGGTCAATGTTGTGACCTCCGC
>JAYZYX010000048.1:0-7260 GCA_036139795.1 Pseudomonadota bacterium
CACCTGCGCAAGCCCCAGTCGGTTGTGCCTGAATCGGTGAGGCCCAACTCCGGCTTCCTTGAGAACCGTCTGCTGGACAGCACCCACGTGCGTGAGCTGATGGAAACCAACGCAATCGTTGGCGTTCCCTACACCGAGGAAATGCTGGAAAACGCAGTCGCCGACTTCGAAGTCCAGATCGATCCTTGGGGTGACACCGAAGGTCTGCTGGAACGCTACCCCGGTGCTCAGGCGCGTAACTTTGACGGTCAGCCCGGTATCTCGGAAATGGATGCCCTGATCGCCTACCTGCAAATGCTGGGAACGCTGGTTGATTTCTCGACCTTCACCCCGGACGCCAGCCGCTAAGAGGTGTTGTGATGGATATGTACACCATTACCCGCCAGTTTGCGGACAGCTGGATGCTTCTGTTCCTCTTCGGGTTCTTTGTCTCGACCATTCTGTGGGTGTTCCGCCCCGGCTCGACCAAAGAGTACCGCGATACGGCCAGCAGCATCTTCCGGAATGAAGACGCTCCGGCACACGATGACACCGAGGAGGCTCGGACATGAGCAATAAACCCGAAAAGAAAGAGGTCGAAACGACCGGCCACAGCTGGGACGGGATCGAAGAGTTCAACAACCCTCTGCCGCGCTGGTGGCTGTGGACCTTCTACGCCTGTATCTTCTGGGGTGTCCTTTACACCATCGCCTATCCTGCGTGGCCGCTGCTTAGCGGTGCAACGCCGGGTGTCCTCGGGTACTCGACCCGTGGGCAGGTGGCGGCGGATATCGCTGCCGTTGATCAGGCAAACGCTGCAATCAACGAACAGCTGGCCAGTGCCGATCTGACCCAGATCAGCGCCAACCCCGAACTGCAAAGCTATGCAACCAATGCCGGTGCCGCTGTGTTCCGTACTTGGTGCGCACAGTGTCACGGTTCCGGTGCGGCAGGTGCCAAGGGCTATCCGAACCTTCTTGACGATGATTGGCTCTGGGGTGGCTCGATCGAGGATATCCACACCACGATTGCCCACGGTATCCGCAATGAGACCGATGCCGACGCCCGCTTCAGCCAGATGCCTGCCTTTGGCACGGACGAGCTGCTGGAGAAGGAACAGATCGCTCAGGTTGTCAACTACGTCATGTCGCTTTCGGGCGAAGCACAAAATCCCGAAATGATCGCAGAAGGCGCGGTCGTCTACGCGGATAACTGCGCAGCATGTCACGCTGACGACGGAACTGGCGATCGCGCTCAGGGTGCGCCCAATCTTACAGATGCGATCTGGCTCTATGGCGGTGACTACGACACGCTGGTCACTACCGTCAGTCAGGCCCGTTATGGTGTGATGCCTAACTGGAACGCCCGTCTGAGCGATGCCGAAATCGCGGCAGTCGCAACCTACGTCCACGGTCTGGGTGGCGGTGAGTAATCGCCCCTGACAAAACTGGATACCTCGAGCACCAAGGTTCGAGGTCAGCGCCGGTGTTCCGTCCTGTTCGCGCGTTTCCTGGAACACCGGCGCGCTTAGTCTCAAAAGAATATAATGCAGCAGCAAGCCGCCTCTCCGTAGGCGGTTTGTTGCTGTTTTTGTCACAAAAATCTCATGATTTAACGCTTCTAGGTTTTGTTAATGGCGAGAATTCGCGTATAACGTGTAAGAAGCGGGCGTTCTGCTGGCATTCTGCCTATATTTTTGCAAAGCTATTTCGAGTAATTATAACCAAAAGGTCATTCGTTTGATGAGTTTATTAATAAAAGTTGCATTGACTTGCGCATAAAGTGCATAGTGTCTCTCAAAGCGCTTTTCTTCTGCGCGTGTTCATTGAAATTTTGTTAGTCGAGATTACGTATGGATTGGCTTCGCATGCCCTCTTTGCCCGCATTAAGGGCTTTCGCCGCTCTGGCTCAATCAGGTAGTGTGTCCCGCGCTGGGACGTTGTTAAATGTGACCCACGCCGCTATCAGCCAGCAGATCCGCCAGCTGGAAGGTCACCTTGGGACTCCGCTTGTTGCCCGTCAGGGTCGCGGTGTGATGTTGACGCCGGAAGGTACGCAGCTTGCTCAGGTGCTGCTTCCTGCGCTGGAAACCATCTACCAGAAGATCGAGGAAATGACCGACGGGGACGAAACCCGTCCTTTGCAAGTTGCCGCTGGTCCTCTGTTCACCATCAACTGGCTGATGCCGCGCCTCAAAGAGTTCCGCACCCAGCATCCCGATGTTGAAATCCTTCTGAACCCCACTGCTGAAATGGTTGACCTGCGCCCCGCCGGTATCGATCTGGCAGTGCGCTATGGTCTGGGCGAATGGCCCGCACTGGATAGCACTTTGCTACTGCCTTCCGATCTGGTCGTCGTCGGCGCCCCTGATCTGGTGGCCAACCGTAGTGTAAACGGCCCCGATGACCTTCTGGATATGCCCTGGCTGCAAGACGCTGGCGCGACCGAGGTTGCCTCGTGGTTCGAAGCCCACGGTCTGAACGCCTCCAAGCTGCCGATGCTGACCGAACTGCCCGGTGTCTACCTGCTGGAATCCCTGCGTCGTGGTGAAGGTGTGGCCGTACTCAGCCGCTCGCTCATCCGCAAGGATCTGGAAGCAGGCACCCTGAAAGTGCTGTTCGACGAAAGCAATCAGGCACTGGGCTACTACATCGTGAACCGCCCCGGCGTGCAGCGTAAAGCGCTGACCCTGTTCGCGGATTGGCTGAAGAAACAGGCTGGTCAGTAAAATCTATATTAAAGAATTCGGTTTGACACAGGTCAAAGCCTGACGACCCCACTCCTGCAAAAAGAGGCAAACCCAATGCCTCTTTTTTTTATTTGGAGTGATTCCGTGAGCAGTACCGAGCCGCAGCAAGGCGAACAGCTCTACGCCGCACGCGAGCCCGTCTTCCCCCGCAGGGTGAATGGCAAGTTCCGAAACCTCAAATGGATCATCATGATCGTCACCTTGGGGATCTATTATCTGACCCCTTGGATTCGCTGGGACCGCGGCCCGAATTTGCCTGATCAGGCGGTGCTGGTGGATCTGGCTAACCGACGCTTCTTTTTCTTCTTTATCGAGATCTGGCCCCATGAATTCTACTTCATCGCGGGCTTGCTGATCATGGCCGGTCTCGGCCTGTTTTTGTTTACCTCGGCCCTTGGCCGCGTCTGGTGTGGCTATACCTGTCCCCAAACCGTCTGGACCGACCTGTTTATTCTTGTCGAACGCTGGATCGAAGGCGATCGCAACGCTCGCCTGCGTCTGCACCGCCAAAAGAAAATGGACCTTCGCAAGGCGCGCCTGCGTCTGACCAAATGGGTCGCTTGGCTGCTGATCGCCATGGCGACCGGCGGTGCATGGGTGTTCTACTTTACCGATGCACCGACCTTGATGGTCGATCTGTTCTTCTTCCGCGCCCATCCGGTGGCCTACACAACCATCGCAGTGCTGACCGCCACGACCTTTGTCTTTGGCGGCTTTATGCGTGAACAGATCTGTATCTACGCCTGCCCGTGGCCCCGTATTCAGGCTGCGATGATGGACGAAGACACCCTGACTGTCGGCTATCGCGAATGGCGCGGTGAGCCGCGCGGCAAGCACCGCAAAGCTGAAGGGGCCGAGCAGCTTGGCGATTGTATTGACTGTATGGCCTGCGTGAACGTCTGCCCCCAAGGGATCGACATCCGCAACGGCCAGCAGATGGAGTGCATCACTTGCGCCCTCTGCATCGACGCCTGCGATGACATGATGGCCAAGATCGGCAAGCCTCGCGGTTTGATCGATTACCTCGCCCTCAGTGACGAGCCGAACGAACGCGCTGGTCAGCCGCCCAAACCCATCTGGAAACACGTCTTCCGCCCGCGCGTCATTCTCTATACCACCCTGTGGTCATTGGTCGGTTTCGGTCTGCTGTTTGCCCTGTTCATCCGGCAGGACATCGATATGACCGTCGCGCCCGTGCGCAACCCGACCTTCGTGGTTCTGTCCGATGGCTCGGTCCGCAACACATACGACGTGCGCCTGCGCAATAAACACGGCGAGGATCGCGGTTTCGTTGTCCACGTCGCGCCCGCCGACAAGTTTGAACTCAAACTCGAAGGCTATGACGGTAACATCACCGATGTGCCCGCCGATGCCACCAAACTGCAGCGCGTTTATGTGATCGCGCCCGCAGGCTCGGCAGAGGCGAAAGCCGAACGTGTAGACATCGACATCTGGGTCGAAGACCCTATCGCGATGGAGCGCGTCTCGAAAAGCACTATCTTTAACGGAAAGGCCAACTGATGAGCACGACCGCAAAGGAACCCTTCACCCTGAAAGGCTGGCATGTCCTACTTGGATTTGTCGGCGCTTTCGGCGTGATCATTACAGTCAACGTTGTGATGGCCTATCAGGCCATCCACACCTTTCCCGGCCTTGAGGTGAAAAACTCCTACGTGGCCAGCCAGACCTTTAACGAGGATAAGAAGGCGCAAGAGGCCCTGAAATGGGATGTCTCGGCCCGTGTGGATCGCGGCAATCTGGTGCTGACCATTCTGGATGATGCGGGCCAGCCCGTACATGCCACGATCGAGGCCGCCGATCTGGGCCGAGCCACCAACGTCGCCGACGACCAAACCCCGCAATTTGCATGGACCGGCAGCGCCTATTCGGCTCCTGTTGATCTGGGCAAAGGCAACTGGAACCTGCGCCTGAAGGCCCGCGCGGCTGACGGCACCCTGTTCCAGCAACGTATCGTTCTCCACATTCTGGATTGATCCCAACCATGAGCGCCGCTCTCCAATCGTCTGCCCCTTCGGCCTGTCCGGCCTGCCTTGCGGCCCCGTCGGCCGAGGCGCTTGCCAATGCCAACGCCCCGACCGAGGCGCAAATCGCGCTCTCGGTTCCGGCGGTGCATTGCGCGGCCTGTATCAGCACGGTCGAACATGCCCTCAAAGCTCACCCCAAGGTGAAAGAGGCGCGGGTCAACCTGACCCTCAAGCGGGCGATGATCGAGGGCGACCCCGATCTGGACGCCGACGAACTGGTCGCGACGCTGGCAGGCGTTGGCTACGAGGCGCACGAGCTGGACCTAGCCACCATTCGCAGCACGGCCACAGACAAAGCGGGCCGCGATCTGCTGATGCGGCTTGGGGTGGCGGGCTTTGCCTCGATGAACGTGATGCTCTTGTCCGTGTCGGTCTGGGCCGGTGCGGCGGACGCGACGCGCGATCTGTTCCACTGGATTTCGGCGGCGATCTCGCTGCCTGCCATCGGGTTTTCGGCGCAGCCCTTCTTTCGCAACGCATGGCGTGGGCTTTCGGCCCGAAGCCTGAATATGGACGTGCCGATTACGCTGGCGATTCTGCTGGCGGTGGTCATGTCGGTCTGGGAAACCGCGCTGTCGGGCCATCACGCCTATTTCGACGCGGCCCTGACCCTGACCTTCTTCCTTCTGGCGGGCCGTTATCTGGATCACCGCACCCGCGCCGTCGCCCGTTCCGCCGCCGAGGAACTGGCCGCGCTGGAAGTGCCCCGCGCCATCGTCCTGCGCGATGGGGTCGAACATGTCACCCCTGCCGCTGAATTGCGCGTGGGCGATCTAATTCTGGTCCGCCCCGGTGCCCGCTGCCCCGTGGACGGCACCGTCCACGAAGGCTCAAGCGAGCTGGACCGTTCCCTGCTGACTGGCGAGACGCTGCCCGTCTCCGTCCACGCGGGGCAGGGTATCAGCGCGGGCGAGGTCAACCTGACCGGCCCCCTGACCATTCGCGCCGCCGCTGTGGGCCGCGATACATCCCTGCACCGTATGGCCGATCTCGTGGCCATCGCGGAATCGGGCCGCTCGCGCTACACGCCGCTGGCCGACAAGGCCGCAAAGCTTTATGCCCCCGGCGTGCATATCCTCTCGGCGCTTAGTTTCATCGGGTGGTTCATCTACTCGCAGGATGTGCGCGTGTCCCTGAACATCGCCGCCGCTGTCCTTATTATCACCTGTCCCTGTGCGCTGGGTCTTGCGGTGCCTGCCGTGACCACCGCCGCCTCGGGGCGTCTGTTCAAAAAGGGCATGCTGATCAAGGACGCCACCGCGCTGGAGCGTCTGTCCGAAGTGGACACCGTCATCTTTGACAAAACCGGCACCCTGACCGAAGGCGCGCCGCAGCTGTCGAACCTTGGCGATCACAGCCGCCGCGATCTGACCATCGCGCTGGCGCTGGCGCAGGGCTCGTCCCATCCGCTGTCAAAGGCCCTGACCTTCGCCGCGCGTGAGGCTGGCATCCACCCCGCGCAGATCACCGACATCAAGGAAATCCCCGGTCACGGCACCGAAGGCCGCATGGGCGCGCAGATCGTGCGCTTGGGTCGTCCCGACTGGCTTGGCGCACCGGAAACCGATGCCACCTCGGCTTGGCTGAAGGTGGGCGATGCGGATCCCGTCTGCTTCCGGTTCGAAGACAGCCTGCGGGCAGGGGCCGAAGACACCATCGCCGCCCTCATTCAGCAGGGTCGCCGCGTGGTTCTGTTGTCTGGCGACGCACAGGCCCCGGTGCAAGCCCTCGCGGTTCGTCTTGGCATCACCGAATGGCACGCCAAATGCCTGCCGCAGGACAAGCTGGCCTTTATCACCGATCTGACCCAGCAAGGGGCCAAGACCTTGATGGTTGGCGACGGTCTGAACGACACCGCCGCTCTGTCGGCGGCCCATGTGTCGATCTCGCCCGCGACTGCGCTGGATGCGGCCCGCGTGGCCTCGGATATCGTACTGCTTGGCAAGGACCTGTCGCCCGTGGCCGAGGCGCTTGTGACTGCCAAACGCGCCACCGCCCGTATCCGCGAGAATTTCCAGATTGCCACCCTTTATAACGTGATCGCCGTTCCGCTGGCGATTGCCGGCCTTGCCACGCCGCTGATTGCTGCGTTGGCGATGTCCTCTAGTTCCATTATCGTGTCCCTGAACGCGCTGCGTCTGAGGTAATCCATGCAGATCCTGACCCTTTTGATCCCTATCTCGCTTGTCATGGGCGCTCTTGGTCTGGTGGGATTTGTCTACACCCTGCGCTCCAGCCAATATGATGACCCTGACGGCGACAGTCAGCGGATTCTCACCGATGAATGGGACGATCACCCCAAACCCTAAGTTTTTAAGGCCCGCCGCGCACTAGATCGGCGGGCTTTTGCTTTTAACGGGAATCGCCTCTGGCGGATTCGCGCTGTGTGGCAATTTTAATGGTTGCGACAAGTGGGCAAGAGGGTGTCTGATTTCCCCTACATTAAGGCAGTTCCGGCTTAATTGCGGCAGCAATAAGGCAGGCGTT
>JAYZYX010000049.1:0-8114 GCA_036139795.1 Pseudomonadota bacterium
CCCAGACCGATGCTGTCGTGGGTCATCACGTAGGACACCGGTACACCCATCAGGGCCGACAGGCGGATCGAGGGGCGGCAATAGTCAGCAAAGGCCAAGAACGTACCGCCGTAGGTGAAGAACCCGCCGTGCAGCGCGATACCGTTCATCGCCGCCGCCATGGCATGTTCGCGGATGCCATAGTGGATGTAGTCGCCGCTGTAATCATCGCGGGTGACACTGCGCATCTGGCTGGTGCGGGTCAGGTTCGAGCCGGTCAAATCCGCCGAGCCGCCAACCGCGTTGGGCAGCGCACCATTGATCACTTCCAGAGCCATCTCGGACGCCTTGCGGGTCGCGACCTTGGGCTGATCGGCGCTAAGCTTGGCCTTATAGGCATTGATGCAGGCGTCCAGTGCGGCCTCATCAGGGGCGCTAAGGGTCGCCTCGAACGCGCCACGCTTATCGCTGGCTTTCTTGCGAGCGGTCCAGTCAGCGCGGGCGTTTGCACCACGGGCAGCGATGGCGCCCCATGCGCTTTTGACCTCTTGCGGCACTTCGAACGGCGCATGGGGCCAGTTTAAAGCTGCGCGGGCGGCTGCGATCTCTTCGGCCCCCAAGGGCGCACCGTGGACCTTGTGGCTGCCCTCTTTGTTGGGGGCGCCTTTGCCGATGGTCGTGCGGCAGGCGATCAGCGAAGGGCGCATGTCAGCACGGGCTTTTTCGATCGTGCGGGCGATGGCATCGGGGTTGTGACCATCCACGGCCTGCACGTGCCAACCGGCTGCCTCAAAACGGGCGCGCTGGTCCATGCTGGTGGACAGATCTGTTGCCCCATCAATGGTGATCTTGTTGTCGTCCCAAAAGACGATCAGACGCCCCAGACCAAGGTGACCTGCCAGATCGATGGCCTCGTGGCTGATGCCTTCCATCAGGCAACCGTCACCGGCCAGCACATAGGTCCAGTGGTCCACCAGATCATCGCCGAAACGGGCGTTGTGCATCCGTTCCGCCAGCGCCATGCCCACAGCGGTCGAAATCCCCTGCCCCAGCGGGCCGGTCGTGGTCTCGATCCCTTTGGCGTGACCGTATTCGGGGTGGCCTGCCGTGCGCGCGCCCATCTGGCGGAAATTGCGCAGTTGGTCCGCGTCCATATCGTCGTAACCCAGCAGATGGTTGATCGCATAGACCAGCATCGAGCCGTGTCCGGCGCTCATGACAAATCGGTCACGGTCGGGCCATGTGTGGTCTTTGGGATCCACAGTCAGAAAGCGGTTGAACAGAACGGTGGCCACATCGGCCAGACCCATCGGCGCACCGGGATGCCCCGAGTTGGCCGCCTGCACTGCATCCATGGTCAGGACGCGGATCGCATTGGCCATCGTCGTTTCGTCAACAGTTACGGGGGTTTGCACAGTCATGGCAGCCTCCTTCAGTTTCGCTTGGAGTCTTGAACAAGGCGCAGGATCATCGGCGTGAAGATCAGCTGCATCGCCAGATCCATCTTGCCGCCCGGGATCACCAGCGAGTTGGCGCGGGTCATCCAGCTGTCGTGGATCATCGACATGAGGTACGGAAAATCGATGCCACGGGGGTTCTTAAACCGGATCACCACAAGGCTTTCGTCCGCCGTGGGAATCCAGCGTGCGATGAACGGGTTCGAGGTATCCACCACCGGCACCCGCTGGAAATTGATGTCGGTCTCCGAGAACTGCGGGCAGATGCAATGCACATAGGCGTGCATACGGCGCAGGATGGTGTCGGTGACGGCCTCGGTCGTGTAGCCGCGCTTTGAGCTGTCGCGGTGGATCTTCTGGATCCACTCCAGATTGATGACGGGCACAACGCCCACCTTCAGGTCGGCCAGCTTGGCCAGATTGACCTGATCATTCACCACCGCGCCGTGCAGCCCTTCATAGAACAGCAGGTCGCTGTTTTCTTCAAAGGGCTTCCAATCGGTGAAGGTGCCCGGCGGCGTGCCAAGGCGGGCGGCCTCATCATCGTCGTGAACGTAATGGCGGGTCTCGCCCTTGCCGGTCTCGGCGTAGCTGCGGAAGACGCTTTCCAGCTTTTCCAGTTCATTCGCGTCATAGGAAAAGTGGCTGAACCCCTGATCCCCTTCGGCGGTGCGACGATCCAGTTCGGCCTTCATGGCGGCGCGGTCAAAGCGGTGAAATGCATCACCTTCGATCGACACGGGGCGCACGCCTTCGCGGCGGAAAATCTGGTCAAACGTGCTTTTGACGGTGGTCGTGCCTGCGCCGGAAGAGCCGGTGACCGAGATGATGGGATGTTTCTTGGACATATTGATTTTCCGTCAGAATTCAGGCGCGAAACAGGCCGCGGTTACCAAAAAGAGCCGAGACTTCGGTGTCGGGCAGGTCGTAGTAGGTGGCGACGCGCGCGACCTTGTCGGCGGTGCCAAAGATCAGCGGTGTGCGGGCATGCAGATGGGCGGGCACCTGATCCAGCACACGGGCGGTGCCGGTTGTGGCCTTGCCGCCCGACTGCTCGACCAGAAAGGCGATGGGGGCGCATTCGTAGACCAACCGCAGGCGGCCGCTCTCATAGCCCTTCCGCCCGTCCGAAGGGTAAAGGAAGATGCCGCCGCGACACATGATCCGATGGGTTTCCGCTACCAAGGACGCCACCCAACGCATGTTGAAATTCTTGCCACGCGGGCCTTCGGCCCCGGCCAGACAGTCGTCGATGTAGGCACGCACGGGCTTGGGCCAGTGGCGATAGTTCGAGGCGTTGATGGCGAATTCGCTAGAAGTATCGGGGATGCAGGGGGCGGTTTCGGCCTCGATGAACTGGCGGGCTTCGCGGTCCCAGATGAACTGGCGCACACCGTCACCAAAGGTCACGACCAGCGCGGTCTGGGGGCCATAGATGAAGTACCCCGACGCCAGCAAGCTGTTGCCATCGCGTAGAAAAGTCCCTTCGGCGTCATCCGTGGCAGGCTGAATGCCAAAAATGGTCCCGATCGACACATTCGCGTCGATGTTGGACGAGCCATCCAGCGGATCAATCGCCAGCGCCAAAGCGCCATTCACGTCGATCTCGATCACCTCTTCACGCTCTTCCGAGGCGTACCAGCGCACACCGGTCCCGCTAAGAGCGCCAGCGAAGGCCTCGTCCGCCATGACGTCCAGTGCCTTTTGCACGTCACCATCGGTGTTGTTGCCGACACTCTCGGCCAACGCCGGACCTAATGGGCCGCGGCTGATGGTGTCCGAAAGGCCCGCTGCGACATCGCACAGGGCGCTGATTACGGGGCGCAAGGGGGCCGGAATAGGCGCACGGCTTGCGTGGGTCATTGGCAGCATTTGATCAGGGCCTCCCTTCCCGAACCGGTTGCTTGCCGTTGATATTCCCCAGCCTGAGTGATAATAAAATTTGAAAAATTTAATCTGTTCGAAAGAAAAATTTAATGCGCTACGCCAGCCAGATCACGTTGAAGCAGCTACGCGCCTTACGTGCAGTCGCGACTGAGAACACAATTTCTGCGGCCGCATTGCAGCTGGGACTGACAGGTCCGGCGGTACATAGCCAATTGAAATCGCTTGAGGAAATCGTTGGATGTTCGCTTCTTTCCCGTGAAGGGTCTGACCGGAATGCTGCAACTCCGCAAGGGCAGGCGCTGCTGGATGCCTATGCTGAGATTACCGCATCGCTCGACCGTGCGGTGCATCAGATTGTCGCGCTCAACCAAGGGAGGTCCGGCCGCGTGGTGCTGGGTGTGGTCAGTACGGGCAAATATTTCTCTCCCAAAATCGTCGCGATGCTTCAACGGGAGATGCCGGGAATCGAGGTCTCTCTGGTCATCGGCAACCGTGGCGAAACCATCGAGGACCTGAAACGGGGCGCCTTCGATCTATGCATCATGGGCCGCCCCCCGCGCGAGCCTTTGACCGAAGAGATCACGCTGGCCGATCACCCTCATGTTCTGATCGCCGCCCACGATCATCCTTTGGCGGGCCTACCGCATGTTCCCCGCGATGCCGTGCTGAAAGAGCGGTTTGTCATGCGCGAGGCAGGCTCTGGCACCCGCATTCTGGCCAGCCGCTTTCTGGATGAGATCGGCGACGGCCAAGAGGTCGCCCGCGTGGTCATGGATTCGAATGAAACCATCAAGCAGGCGGTGATCAGCGGGATGGGCGTCGCGGTGATCTCGGCCCATACGGTGGCGGATGAGCTGCGCACAGGCCGTTTGGTCTGCCTGCATGTGGACGGGCTGCCGATTTCGCGGAAATGGTACCTGCTGTCGCGCCCCGACCGCCCGCTGTCTGCGGCGGCGGAAACCGTGCGCGACTGGATCAGCCAGCACACAGATCGCATCTTTCCCGATCTGAAAGGGCTGTGCCCGTCGCTTGGCTAGGCCCTGAACGAAAAAAGCCCCCGCACAGGGCGGGGGCCAGTCGGGGGTTATTCGGTTATCCGGCCAACAGGGCGGCATTGCCCCCTGCGGCCGTTGTGTCGATACACAGGTGCCGTTCATGCAGCACATAGGCCGGATCGGGCGTATCGGTGATCAGGGACAGGATCGGCCCTGTCCGCTGCGCCAGCGCCTCTGCATAGGTGCGGGCTGTCGCCTCGTCCCCCCACCAAAGCGCACCGCTGAAGCCTGACAGCGAGATCAGCGCCTCTGGATCAACTGAGCCATCGGCTAGAACCGCCACGCCGCCCAAAGCCGCGACCTGCGCGGCCTGCGCCTGCGCAGCCTCAAGGCCCGGCCCCATGCAGAGAATGGGCTCACGTGCGGTGAAGGTCAGCGTATTCGCCTCACCGGTCGGGCCGGGCAGCACCAGACGTTCCACCTCAGTGCCGTGGGGCGCTTTGGCCAGTTGTTTCTGCAAGGCAGGCAGATCAGCCACCTGCGCCCATTCGCCCGAAACGCCTGCGGCTTGCGGCTGGACGAAGCGTTTTAGATACAGGGGACCGCCCGCCTTGGGACCGGTGCCCGACAGCCCTTCGCCGCCAAACGGCTGGCTGCCGACGATCGCGCCGATCTGGTTGCGGTTCACATAGAGGTTGCCCACGTGGATGCCGTCCGCAACCTCTTGCACACGGGTATCAATGCGGGTGTGCAGACCGAAGGTCAGGCCATAGCCCTTGGCGTTCACCGCTGCGATCACCTTTTCAATGTCACGCCCTTTGAAAGTCGCCACATGCAGTACAGGACCAAAGATCTCTCGCTCTAGCGCCTGAATGCCATCCACCTTGATCAGGGTCGGAGCCACGAAATGACCCACCTCAGGCACGGCACGTTGGTGCAGCACACGGCCTTCGGCCTGCGCGGCGCTGATATAGGCGTTGATCTGGCTTTGCGCCTCTTCGTCGATCACAGGGCCTACGTCCGTGGACAGAAGCCAAGGGTCCGCGACAACAAGCTGATCCATCGCACCCTTGATCATCTCGATCAAATGGGGGGCGACGTCCTCTTGCACGTAAAGGCACCGCAGGGCCGAGCATCGCTGCCCCGCCGACCGGAAGGCCGAAGCGACAATGTCCCGCACCGCCTGCTCAGGCAGGGCCGTGCTGTCCACGATCATCGCGTTCAGCCCGCCGGTTTCCGCAATCAAAGGCGCAGAGGGGGCCATATTCGCAGCCATCGCACGACGGATCAGCAGCGCCGTGTCGGTGCTGCCGGTAAAGACCACACCGGATACCCGCGCGTCCGACGTCAGGTCTGCACCAACCGTCGCCCCTTCGCCCGGCAGCAGTTGCAGGGCATGAACGGGCACGCCCGCCTCATGCAGAAGGCGCACGGCGATGGCAGCGATCAGAGGCGTCTGTTCGGCCGGCTTGGCCAGAACCGCGTTTCCGGTGGCAAGACCTGCCGCAATCTGACCGGTGAAAATCGCCAGCGGGAAGTTCCAAGGCGAGATCGCCGTGAACACACCACGCGCAGCCTCATCGTTTAGTTCGGCCTCTAGCGCGTAGTAGCGCAGGAAATCGACCGCCTCGCGCAACTCGCCCACGGCGTCGGGCAAGGTTTTTCCCGCCTCTTTCGCAAGGGCCGCGAAGATCGGGCCAAAGTTCGCCTCGTAAAGGTCAGCCGCCTTGCGCAGCACGTCGGCGCGGGTGGCGACGGGGGCGGTCCAAGGGGCGGCGTTGGTGATGGCCGCGGCAACGGTTTCCGCATCCGCTTCGGTCACATGGGCGATCACAGCGCCGGTCGCAGGGTTCACCACAGGGCGGCGCTGACCGGCGGGGCTGGCAACCGTCAAAGGCGCAGCATCCGGCAATACCACATCGCGGACTACATCGATCTGGGCCAGCATCTCTTCATCGGTCAGGTCAAAACCACGGGCATTCACACGCTCTGCACCAAACAGGTCTTTCGGTGCCAGCAGCCCCGCAGGCGCGGTGGCTGTTTCAACCGCCTTGAAGGGGTCTGCCGCGATCTCTTCGGGGCGGACATCCTCATCCACGATCTGATGCACAAAAGACGAGTTCGCGCCATTCTCAAGCAACCGCCGGACCAGATAGGCCAAGAGATCGCGATGCGCCCCGACCGGCGCGTAGATTCGGCAGCGGCCTTTGGTATCCTTCAGGACGATCTCATGCAGACGCTCGCCCATGCCATGAAGGCGCTGGAATTCAAAGGGACGCCCCTCTGCCATTTCAAGGATCGCAGCGACTGTATGCGCATTGTGGGTCGCGAACTGGGGATAGATGCGGTCCGCATAGCCAAACAGTTTTTTGGCGTTGCAGATATAACTAACGTCCGTCGCCGCCTTGTTGGTGAACAGGGTAAAGTCATCCAGACCTTCAACCTGCGCCAGCTTCATCTCGGTGTCCCAATAGGCACCTTTCACCAAGCGCACCATGATCCGGCGATCCAGCTTCGAGGCCAGCTTATACAGCCAATCAAGCGTCAGACCTGCCCGCTTGCCATAGGCCTGCACGACCACACCAAAGCCGTCCCAACCGGCAAGGTCGGGATTGCTCAGAACGGCCTCAATGACCTTGAGGGACAAGACCAGACGGTTCTGTTCTTCGGCGTCGACGTTCAGCCCCATGCCCGCCGCCTTGGCCTTGCGGGCCAGATCCAGCACGACGGGGACCAGTTCCTCCATCACGCGGGCTTCCTGCGCGACCTCATATCGGGGATGCAGCGCCGAGAGTTTGATCGAAATACCGGGGTTCTCCTGAACCGAGCCCTTGGTGCAGGCTGCAGCAATCCCGTCGATCGCCTGACCATAGGACTTTGCATAGCGCTGCGCGTCAGTGGCCGTCATCGCGGCCTCACCCAGCATATCATAGCTGTAAGTGTAGCCCTTTGCCTCCATCTTAGAAGCACGCTCCAGCGCCTTCTGGATGGTTTCACCCAGAACGAACTGGCGGCCCATTTCCTTCATCGCGCGGCCCACGGCGGTGCGGATGACAGGCTCACCAACGCGTTTGATGGCACCGCGCAGAACGCCCGCCATGCCAGGCTTTTCATCGTCCAGAACACGGCCCGTCAGCATCAGCGCCCAAGTCGAGGCATTCACCAATGTTGAGGAGGCCGTCCCAAGGTGTTTGCCCCATTCACTGGGTGCGATCTTGTCCTCAATCAGAGCATCAATGGTGATCGAGTCCGGCACACGCAGCATCGCCTCTGCCAGACACATCAGGGCAACCCCTTCACGGGTCGAGAGGCCATATTCCGCAAGGAAATGCTCCATCAACGTGGGCCGCGCCTCTTTGCGAATGCGATCCACCAGCACAGCCGCCCGCGCAGAGATCTGGCTGCGCTGCGCCTCCGACAGGTCGGCACTGCTGATCAATTCAGCCAAAAGCGCGCGTTCGTCGCGGAATTTTGCGTCATGAGTGAAGGCGGAAAAGGCGAAAGGCGCCATACGATACTCCTGCACAGGAAGATTCTTGTCTGTTGCAGGATAGCGGAAGTCAGGAAGTCGTTTTCACCGCAATTGATCGCAATGAGGTGCGTTTTCACTTAATATGTAGCTCTTGAACGGCTTATGGATTTTCAAATACCGAAATCGCACAAGTTTCGACTTATCAGCAAAAGCCAGGGTCGATGGGGATGGGGCGCGCTAGACAGCCTTAATTGCATGGTTCGCTATAAGGCAGCTACTACTGTGACAGTCTGTTTTTTTGGAGATTGGTTGCGGGAGTAGGAT